>JBLHNG010000545.1:0-6107 GCA_047621685.1 Myxococcota bacterium
CCTCGACATCGACCTCGCCGTCGCAGTTATCGTCGATGCTGTTGCAGTACTCGGTGGCACCCGGGTAGACGGTCGGATCGAGGTCGTCGCAGTCCTCATCGGCGGTGTAGCCGTCGGAGTCCGCGTCGGTAGTCTCCGCGTCGGGATCGGTGTCCTTGTCTCCGCAGGCGACGAGGAGGGCGATGGAGATGAGGGAGAAGGGGCGGTACATGGCGTCTCCTGAGATCGTCAACCGGAGCGTAGTTGAGGGCAGAGCGGATGTCTATCCCGGCCCGCCCTCGCACGGATATAGAGACCTCCGACCCACACGGAGGCAAGAACATGGCACGCGGACATTACTTCTCTGAGTTTGAGACCGACCAGAGCTTTACCTCGGTTGGACGGACCATCACCGAGACCGACGTGGTCAACTTCGCCGGGCTCTCCGGCGACTACAATCCCCTCCACACCGACGCCACATTCGCGGCGAAGACCCCATTCAAGAAACGCATTGCCCACGGCATGCTCTCGGCGTCGATCTCGACGGGCCTGGGGCAGACGCTGGGCATCTTCGAGGGCACCACGATGGCCCTGCTGGGGCAGACCTTTCAGTACAAGGGCGCAGTGTTCTTCGGCGACACCATCCGACTGCGCCTGACCGTCACCTCGGTCAAGGCATCATCGAAGGGCGGCAAGGGCGTCGTGGTGTTCCGCAGCGACATCCTCAAGCAGGACGATGCTGTGGTGATCACCGGCACCTGGACCGTGATGTTCCGCGACAAAGCCGCCTGAGCCTAAGCCTCGGGAACCAGGGCGGTGAGCTTGGCCTCGCCGGAGGAGTTGTCGTCCTCGTCGAAGATCTCGATGGTGAACTTCTGGTCGCTGATCGAGTCACAGTCGAGGGCGTCGTACTTGTCTTCCCGGAAGCTGCCGAAGCAGTCGCCGCCGGAGCAGACGATGATCTCGCCGGCGAAGATCAGCGAGCCATCATCGTCGTAGGCGTAGACCTTGCTGCCGGTGGTCGAGACGTTGTCGGAGCCCTGCGGATCAGTGACGTCTGCGTCGACGTAGTAGATGTTGAAGGGGTTGTCGCCGTCGCTGCTCTGGCACTCGATGGTGCCCGAGTCGACGACCGGATTGGTGTCTGACACCTCGCTGCCGGAGTCATCCGTGCCGCTGCCACCGGAGTCGTCGGTGGTGGTGTCGCCGGAGTCGTCGGTGGTGGTGTCGCCGGTGTCGTCGTAGATCTTGACCTGACAGCCGATGAGCAGTCCAGCAAGCGTGAGTGTGAGCATGATCCTCTCCATCTCGATGCCCGTAGGCGTGATGGGCCAGTTTACCTCGGAGATGCGTCGAACAGCGCAAGCAGGATGTCATGGACCGATCTCGACGCTATGACACCCACAATGATTGGTGTGATACTGCTCAACCTGGGGACTCCTCAGGCGCCCACAACTCCGGCGGTTCGACGATACCTCCGGGAGTTCCTCTCGGACCCGCGCGTGATCGATATCCATCCGATCGCGCGGTTCTTCTTAGTTAACGGCATCATCGTTCCGTTTCGATCGCCGAAGTCTGCGGCGGCGTATCGCGAGGTCTGGACCGAGGAAGGCTCACCGCTCCTGGTGCACAGCGAGGCGCTGACGAGCAAGGTGGCGGCCCGGCTGGGGCAGTCCGCCCGGGTGGTCCTGGCGATGCGATACGGCGAGCCGAGCATCCCGGCGGCCTTTGAGAAGCTGGAGGGATGCGCGCGAATCGTGGTGCTTCCGCTGTACCCGCAGTACGCCAGCTCCTCCACCGGCACCGGCCTGGAGGCAGTGTTCGCGGCGGTCAGCGACCGACTGGTGGTGCCGTCGCTCTCCGTTGTGCCGCCGTTCTACAGCCACCCGGCGTTCATCCGTGCCCTGGCCACGGTCAGCCGACCGCACATCCAGCCCGACGATCACGTCCTGTTTTCGTACCATGGGCTGCCAGTCCACCACATGCCCTGCACCCCCTGCGACCAGACCGCGCCCTGTCCCGCACCGGTCGGTCCACGCGCCAATTGTTACCGTTCGCAGTGCTACGCGACCACCGCGGCTCTGGTTGAGGCGATGGGTCTGTCAGACAATTGGAGTGTGAGCTTCCAGTCCCGGCTCGGCCGGCGGCCCTGGATCCAGCCCTACACCGACGAGCGGCTGGAGCAGCTCCCTGGAGAAGGGGTCAAGAACCTGGCGGTGATGTGCCCCGCGTTTGTGGCGGATTGCCTGGAGACCCTCGAAGAAATCGGCATTCGAGCAAGGGAGCAGTTCCTCGCAGCTGGCGGAGAGCGGCTGACCCTCGTGCCCTGCCTCAACAGCCACGACGTCTGGGTCGAGGCCGTGGCAGAGCTGATCGCCTCGGTCTGACATCGCCTGCACCGCTTGCGCCGCCTGGAATCGGCGCGGTGGGTGGTCGAGTGCTGGCGGATCTCCTTGCTTCCGGTCTGGTCGTGCTATCTGGTGTCGCCCGCCTGCTGTACCCTCTCAAGGTACGCGACAATTGCTCAGAGTACGCGGCAATTGGTCGACTTCGGAGATGAGATTGATGCGCACCATCGCGGTATTGGCCCTGCTGACTCCCACATCAGCACTCGCATGGCCAGCGGAAGGGGACTGGGAGGACTTGGAGAGCGGAGGGGCTTCCTATGTGGACCCGGCCGACGACATGGTCGAGTTCAACGCCCCCTCCTACCTCGACCTCGTCGGCGACAGCACCGCCACCGCTCCGGCGGGGCTCTGGTATGTCGACACCACCGCCCTCTACTTCCGCATTCGCCTCGACGCAGACCCCTCCGACGCCGACTACTTCGCGAGCGAGGGCGCCTGGGTCATCCTGATTGAGAACGACGGCGACACGTCGGCCTATGAGTACAGCATCGCCTATGCCTCTGACGGGGCTGGCGAGGGCAGCATCAAGGTCTTCAGCAACGCCACCAAGACCGGCGATGCCGACGACCCCGCGGAGAACATCCTCTGGGAGACCGACTACGACTCCACAGGTCTCATTGAGACCGCTGAGATCTCCATCGGCGACTCCTCCATCTCCCTCAACGACGACTACTTCATCGACATCACCATCCCCTGGACGGACCTGGAGACCGAGACCGCGTTCGCCTTCAGCCGGGATGTCTCCTTCCAGGTTGCGCTCGCCACCGCGGAAGAGGCCGACAACGCCGCCTCGGTGGATGTCGATCTCGCAGAAGCTGCAGACATGGACGAGCTGGCCACGGCCTGGTCGGATGCCATCGGCATCGACCTGGACGACGATGGCCTCATCTACTTTGAGGAGGTCGACGAGTACGGCACCGACCCCGACGATGCCGACTCCGACGACGACGGGCTCTCCGACGGCGACGAGGTCCTGATCTACGGCACCGACCCGACGCTCTGCGACTCCGATGGCGACGGGCTCTCGGATGGTCTGGAGCTGGGCGTGGTCAAGCCCGGCAGCGACACCGACACTTCAGCGGGCTGCTACCGGGCCGACACCGACAGCGCCTCCACGACCAACCCCCTGGCCGACGACACCGAGGGCGACAGCCGCCTGGAGTGGCTCGAAGACGTCAACGGCAACGGCCGGGTCGATGCCTGGGAGTCTGATCCCAACATCTTCGACGTGGACTCCGACAAAGATGGCATCGTCGACTTCATCGAGGAGCAGTGCGAAGAGGCCGACGGCACGGCGTCCGATCAGGACGGCGACGGCACTCCAGACATCGACGAGAGCATCGACGGGGATGGCTTCCTGCTCGACTCTGACGGTGACGGCCTCCCCGACTTCTGCGATCCGATCACGGGCGGAAACGGCGGAGACGACACCGGCAATGGCGGAGACGACACCGGCAATGGCGGGGATGACACCGGCGACACGAACACTCCCGATGACACCGGCGACACGAACACTCCCGACGACACCGGTGACACGAACACCCCCGATGACACCGGTGACACAAACACCCCCGACGACACCGGTGACACGAACACCCCCGACGACACCGGGCTCGAAGAGTGTGGGCTGCCGTTTGTCTGTGAGGGGCGGCTGACTGGCGGCTCGTGCAGCACGGTCACTGCGGCGGCGGGCTATGTGCCTGCCCTGCTGGCGTTGCTGGTGATGTTCCGCCGCAGAGAAGCGGCAGAGGGTGCGGAATGAGTCTGGTTTGCTTGTTGCTTGGTGCCCCGGTCTGGGCACAGGGGCTAGACGCGCAGAGCTTCGATCCGGCCATCGACGGCCATGACTTTGTCAGCCTCGATGACAGCCAGGTCGGTCCGCAGGGGCCCGGCGGCGGGTTTGTGTTCAACTACGCCCAGGATCCACTGGTCTTCCGGTTCACGGATCCCGACACCGCTCCGGAGGGTCTGGAAGAAGCCGTCCTGCTCTCCTCCGTCGCCACCTTCGATCTGCTCGGCTACTACAGCGTCAGTCGGTATCGCTTCGGCCTCGATGTGCCCCTCAACCCGTTTGCCAGCGGCTACGAGCTGACCGAGGGCTACCTGATGGGCGACATCGCCCTGGATGCCAAGGCGGAGCTGGTTGATCGGCAGACCGCGCCGATCGGCGTTGCGCTGGCGCTTCGTGGCACCCTGCCCACCGGCAGCGAGGAGTCCTGGCTCGGCGCAAGCAAGCCCACCATCGGCGCTCGGGCGGCGCTCGCCACCGGCACCGACGTGGTCACCACCCTCAACCTTGGGTTCCGCACCGGCACCACCGAGGTCGATGCGGGCTTCTCCGTCGGCAGCCAGCTCCTCGCTGGACTCGGGGTCAAGCTGCCCCTGGCGAACCAGACCTGGTTCTCCGTAGAGGCCAACAGTCGCTACTACATCAACAGCTCCGAGCCGGTCGCGGGCTTCGGGGCCGAGGCGCTGGCCTGCCTGCACGTCAACCCGTTCGACGACCTCGTGTTCACCATCGGCAGTGGCACCGGGTTGGCGGAAGGGGTCGGGACACCGGACTTCCGGGTGGTCTCTGGACTGGTCTGGGCGCCCTATCGCCACGCCAACGGGCCCGCGACCTCCGGACCGGACCTCGACGCCGACGGCATCCCCGATGACCTCGACCGCTGCCCGGATCAGGCCGAGGACTACAACGGCATCGACGACTACGATGGCTGTCCCGACGGCGAGTGGACCCCGACCACTCTGTTTGTGGTCGGTCCAAAGGGCGCCCTCATCGCTGGCTCTCGGGTCGAGCTGACTCAAGGGCCGGTCACTGGAGAGTGGGTCACCGAGGCGGGTGAGCTGCTGCGCTCGCTGCTGCCGGGCACCTATGAGGTCTTCGTGCGTGCTGAGGGCTACGAGGTCCTCCAGACCACCCTCACCATTCCCGCCGGCAGCACCTTCGAGCAGCGCCTCCGGGTTGAGCCCGAGGGCGCGCTGGACGGTCGCATGGTGCTCAACGTCACCGACATCGACGGCCTGCCCATCGAGGCCAGCATCCGGGTGATGGGCATGGAGGGCAGCATGGCGCGCACCTCCAGCGACGGACTCGGGGAGCGCTCCCTGTCTGCGGGCAGCCATGAGATCGTCATCTCCGCGCCCGGCTACAAGACCTCCCGCCGGATGGTCACCCTCCGCTCTGGTGGCGAGTCGCTCATCGACATCGTGCTGAAGGACTCCCGGGTCGAGGTGGTCGAGGGGCGGATCAACATCTACGACCGCATCTTCTTTGAGTATGACTCCGACATCATCAAGCCGGAGAGCTTCGGGATTCTTGATGAGCTGTCGGATATTCTGAAGGATGATCCGACCATTCAGCTCGTTGAGATCCAGGGGCACAGCGACAACAGCGGCTCGGAGATGTACAACCTGGAGCTGTCTCAGCGACGGGCGGACTCTGTGCGTCGCTATGTCATTGAGAGTGGGGTTAGCAGCGCGCGGCTGGTTGCTCGGGGGTATGGCGAGGGGGTGAACCTCCGGTCTGGCGACGATGATGCCAACCGCCGGGTCGAGTTCCACATTCTCAAGCGGTCTGGTCGGTAGCTTGGCGGGCTCCGTTGATGCACAGGACGGTCCTGTGAGGCGGTGGTCGCAGGGCGAGGATTCGCCATTGGTGTCGGGTCGGGGGTCAGGCCAGCGCTGGTGTGGAGTGGCCAGTAAAAAGAAGCTCGCCGC
>JBLHNG010000546.1:0-6106 GCA_047621685.1 Myxococcota bacterium
GCCCCACGATCCGGCCGATGCTCGGGCGGTCGACGATGAGGTTGCCGTCCATGCGAATCTGCAGCGAGCCCTCGGGGTCAGCGTCGATGGCGACGTTCATGCGCTCCTGAGCCGCCTCGGTGATGAACGCCACCGCGATGGCCTCTCCAGAGTCGCCCAGCTGAAGCTCCGCACGCTCAACCTCCGCCCGGCTGACCAGGACCTCTTCGCCGAGGGTCACCGTGAGGTCTCCGGCGGAGGCCAGCATGTGGGGGATGCTCTCCCGCTCCACCGCGTCGTCGGCACCGGGCAGGGTCGCTCGGATGGTGATCTCCTGGTTGGTGACTGCGAAGTCAGGCTCTCCCAGTCCGATGTCCGCAACTCGCAGCTTGACCATCGGCAGTGCCTCGTGGGTGCAGTCCCCCGCCAGCACGATGTCTACCCGCTCCCCCTCAGCCTCTCCGCCGATCCAGGCCATCACAGCCAGCAGGCCCACCGACACCATCAGCGCCCCTCCAAACAGGATGGGCAGGGTCATGAACAGGGTGGCAATTCTGGGGCGCGGCTTGAGCGGTGGTGGCATCGCGCGCTAATAACCGAGGCGCCTGGGCGTGCCCTACTTCTTGATGGTCTGAGAGAAGTCCAGGTTGCCGTACATGTCGTAGAACTCACCGGTGAGGGTGTCGTCGCTGATCTCGACCCACAGGAAGCCCTCGACGGTGTCGTCCTCGAACAGGGTCGGGGCGTCTCGGCCGACGAGATCGGTGGTCTTTGCTGCTGCACCGGTGACGATGAACTCGGTGTCGCAGGAGGGCTGGAGCCACTGCCGGTTGTGGTCGTGTCCGGCGAGGTACATGTCGACCTGACCGCAGAGGTTGTACTCGATGAAGTCCTCGACGGTCTCGCCATTGGCGATGGGCAGCCAGGAGTAGCCCTCGTACTCCCCGGCGTTTCCGTGCTGGCCGTTGGAGCGGTAGGGGTGGTGGCCATACGCGATGTGCCAGGTGGCCTTTGAGGAGGAGAGCACGCCCTGGATCCAGGAGTCCTGCCCGGAGTCTCCCCAGATCGACTCGACCATCAGGGCGTTGGTGTCCAGGCCGATGAACCGGACGTGCTCTTCGAGGAAGGTGTAGTACTCCGAGGGCATGGTCCACTTGTCGGAGTAGTCGGAGTACTCGACCTCGTACTCGCTCTGCCACCAGGACAGGGACAGCGAGCCGTAGTCGTGGTTGCCGAGCACGACATAGAACGGAATGTCGAGGACGGCGTAGGGCTCCTCGAACTTGGACGCGAACTGACTGTCGTCGACACTGGAGACCCCTTCGTCGTAGAAGTTGTCGCCGAGGTACAGGACGAAGTCGCAGCCAGCGTCGTCGTCGGTCTTGGCCTTGCAGACCGCCGCGACGGCGTCGGCGTTGGTGTACTGGTCGGCGTTGCCCTCTCCGCCATCGCCCATCGCCACGAACCGCACGACCTGGGCCGGGTCGGCGTCGGTGTCGGCATCCGTGTCGGCGTCGGTGTCGGCATCCGTGTCGGTGTCGGTGTCGGAGTCCGTGTCAGCGTCGGTGTCGGTGTCGGTGTCGGTGTCCGCATCCGCCTCGGTGTCCGGAGCGGTGTCGTCTGTGGGGCTGAGGGTGTTCTTGTCCGAGCAGCCCGCGATCAGAAACAGGGCGAAAAGATGACACATCGGCGACCTCCAGCCGGCAGGGTATCACTCCACTGGCCAGTCGACCGGGTGACAGGGGATGTAGCCCAGCACCCGCTCCGCCCGGGAGCCGTCGAGGACGACCGAGTAGTGGAAGCGTCGGCGGTTCATGCCGTAGCGGAAGTCGTGGCCGGTGAACCGACGCCGGAGCCGGTACAGCGGGGAGATGATGTCGCCGGGCACCGGGAGTCCAATCCGACCCCACTTCCGGATGCAGGCGGTCAGCGGGAGGGTGTCGGAGCCGGGCACGTTGAACACGCCCTGGTCGTCGTGGTGCAGTGCCTTCTGGAGCGCGGCGGCGGTGTCTTCGAGGGTGAGGACGTTGGTCATCGGGTCGAAGCCGGCAGGGCGGAAGCAGACGGGGCTGGAGAGGTAGTCGAACATCTGGCTGCCGGTGCCCGGCGAGAGGATCTCCGCCATGCGCAGCACGACGATCTGGAGCGGGGAGAGGCCCATCCGGGCACAGGCGGTCAGGTCGGCTTCGACCCGGTCGCGCACCCACTGCGGGGCGCCAGGGTTCATGTTGATCGGGTGCTGCTCGCCGACAAGCACCGGGAGATCCCGCTGGATCTGGTAGACCTCGGCGGCGGAGCGGATGATCAGCCGGCGCATGGTGGGGTGGCGCTCGGACAGCTCCATGATCGAGCGCAGCGCCTCGACATTGAAGGCATGCACTGCGCTGCCCTCTCGGGCGGCGGACTGCTCCATGGCGGTGTGAATGACCGCGTTGACCTTGAGGTCACGGGCCGGACCGAACAGCAGAGAGTGGACCCGCCGGGAGCGCCGGAGGTCGACCTGGATGGTGTGCAGCCGATCAGTCTCCTCGATGGCCAGCGGGGCTGTTCCCGACGTGATCGCGAGGATGTGATCGACCCGGGAGTCCATCATCAGCCGCCGGATGAGGCGTTCTCCGACTGCGGAGTCCGCGCCAGTGACCAGGACGTTCTTGATCTCGTTCTTCATGCGAAGATTCTCCCGCCGCGCTCTTTGAGTCCCTGCTGGATGAGGTCGTTGACCGCCGCCTTCACCCGAGCCGCGGCCTCCTTGAGGATGTCCGGATCGTCGGCCTGATCGGGCGTGTAGTCCTCATGGACCGGGATGGGCGGACCGTAGAAGATCCGGTAGCGGACCGGCAGCGGGAAGGGCGTGGCGGGGATGGGGATCTCGGGGACCCCGAACGCCTTGCCGAGCCGGCGGCTGACCATGAGCTGGGGGAGCTGCTCCTCCGCCCCGATGACGCCAACCGGAACCACCGGGGCACCGTGACGGATGGCCAGCTCAGTGTGACCGACCCGGAACTTCTGGAGCTGGTAGCGCTTGGCGAACGGCTTGACGATGCCCGGGGTGCCCTCGGGGAAGATCATCAACATCTCGCCCGCCTGGAGCAGCGCGCGGGCGTTGCCCCGGCTCCCACCGACCATTCCGCTGCGGGCGAACAGGGTGCCGATGAACGGCAGCGCAGGCACGAAGTGGTCGGCCACGGCACGGGTCACCCGGGGCGGATCGGTCTTCTTGAGGATGTCCGCCCAGATCATCATGCCGTCCATCGGGATGTTCCCGGAGTGGTTGGAGGCGATGATCGCGGGTCCGGTGGCCGGGATGTGCTCGTGGCCCTTGCTGATGACCCGGAACCACCGCTTGTAGAGGGGGTTGGCGATCGCCTCTCCCAGCGCGATGAACGAGGGGTGCATTCCGAAGGTGTCGTAGCCGTGACCGGCGTCGCGGAAGTGGAGCTGGTCGAGCCGACTCAGCTCCTCTTCGGTGAGCAGCGAGGACGCCAGGGTGCGGGCCAGGGAGGGTGGGAACGGCATGTCCCCGGGCATATCACAGCCGGGTTCTCTCTGAGGAAGGGTGGTGAAGGTGAAGGAGGGTTGTGGGAGGCACCCGGGGCTCTGAGGTGTACAGGAAGGTCCTTTGAGCCTGCGGACGGTGGTGAGTACGTGGGTGTCCGGCTGGGGGCCACAAGGTGGGTAGCGCAGGGGGAGCGGGGACTGGAGGTGAGCGTAGCCGCGAAGCGGGCACTCAAGGTAAAGAGTGCAGCCCCCCTTGAGCGGAGCGTCATGAGCGGGCCGTCAGGCCAGCGTTGGTGCGGAGTGGCCAGAAAAAGAAGGGCGCGGAGGATGGCGGTTCTCAGCGCATGGGTGAGGGAGGGCCCTTCGGAATCGAAAGCCACGAGACTGAGAAGGCCGAAGGGCGAGCAGGACAGGTCGGCACTATCAAAAGCAGAGATGGGCGAATCCTCGACTGGCGGTGATTCCAGCGACGTCTCCGTCCTTGGGCGCTGATCGCCACGGGTCCCCTCCGCGGTCCGCGCTGCACTCCCTGTCGGCGTCCTCTCTTGTGCGACTGCCCGCCTCACCAGCCTCGGGTCGCTTGCTGCCTCCGGGGCCGCCAGAGAATCTGGCGTGGGCTGAGGGCGCCCCCCGGCCCTCCGACACGGCCCACTCCGGTGTCCCCTTGCGCGCGCCCGGGCGAACTGAGACTCCTGAACTGGCGATCCAAAACAATACAATCAACAAAATTAGGGGGTTAGGCAGCCACCTGACCGGCTTCGTCGGACTCACCCCGTCCCCGTGCCTCTCCACGAATCGACAATCAGCCCGTCTGCGACCGGCACTTGTCGAACTTTATGGCGAGAACGGTGAGCACGTCAGCTTCAAAATTGGGGTGGGTGGGAATTGCGACCGGCACTTGCCGACACCCCACACCAACCCCTCACCGAACCTCAATAGCCTTGCGGTAGGCCTGGATCGCCTCTTCCGGCTGGCCCCGTCGCTCCAGGAGCGTTCCCTGGAGGGCGTAGAGTCGAGAGCGCAGCAGGCCGTCTCCGCCGGAGACCCGCAGTCCCCCCTCGATGACCTGGAGCGCGCTGGGGATCTCGCCGGTCCGGTAGCGCATGTTGGCGTGTTGCCAGGTGACATCGAGGACGACATCCGGGTCGGGGTGGACCGCGAACGGAGCGAGCAGTCCGATCGCCACATCCATCCGGCCGGCGTTCCACTCGGCATCCGCGGCGGCATAGGCCGCGGCAAGGTCGGGGTACTTCACGCTCATGTTCGGCACTGGCTTGAGCGAGTTCGCCGAGCCACGGAGCCGGTCGAGCATCGCGGCCTCCCCCAGACCGGGCAGGTCGTTGGTGTCTGCAAGGCTGACCGACTCATCCACCACCGAGGCGCGCGTCCCGATCTCAGCCGCCTGCTCTTCCGGTGCAGCAGGTGCCTCTGCGGCTGCAGGCGCGTCCTGGTTGCGACCCACCCGTGGCCGGACAAGACCATTGCGCTCCTTAAAGCGCCTGTTCTCGCCCTCGACCTCGTTGTAGTCACGAGCCTCAGCGGTGACCATGTCTAGCTGAGGTGCATCTTCGAAGCGATCGACGCTGAGGTCATCATCGGCGGCATCCTCATCGCCCGCGACAAGGCCGGCGGTACCGAATCCGCCCGCACTATCCGGCACCGGCTCGCTGACGTAGCCGAGGGACTCCAGCGCCCTGGTCGTCTCTCGGGCAGGCTCCGTCGGTGCCGACTCAGGCTTTGCCACCACAGGCTCCGGGGCACTCATCCCGCCCCGGCTGAGGTCCTCTTCAAGCTCCTCGACAGGCTCGGGCTCTGGAGCAGCGTCCTCGGTTGCAGCGCTGAGGGGCGCCTGCTGGACCTCACCGCCGCTTAAACCCTCAGCACCGTTCAGACCGCTGTGAGCCGCATCGCCCGTGCTCACAGCGTCCTTGCGCGCCTCCGCCAGCCGGCTGTCCATCGGCTCCACGACCGAGGCGGCCGAAGCAGCCGGTGCAGGATCCGCGACCGCAGCGCCGCTCTGGTCCATGGACCGCTCGATGGAGAGGTCCTGGGTGGGTGCTGGCAGGTTCATCACCGCCGGGTTGATCATCAGCAGTGCCGCAGCCGCAGCCGCGATGGCACCGACCGGCGCCCACCACCGACGCCGGGACGCCCGCTGCTCCCGAACATCGGCCAGGGAGACCACCGGGGCGATCTCGGCGATCGGCTCGGCGGGCTCGGCGAATGGCCCCTCAGTCACCGCGCCGAAGATGTCGTCCATGTCGACCCGGGGGGCCGGGGCGAGGTCGGGACGAAGCGCGAAGACCGTCTCCTGGATGTCGCTACCCACCAGGTCGCTGGTGTCGTCGAGATCTCCGCCGCCCAGCCAGTCGGCGAGCGCCGCGACCTCTCCGTCTGTCGACGCCGCAAACGGCCCGTCCTCGACGGCATCGAGGATGTCTCGGATGTCCACCCGCGCTGGCGGTGCCAGGTCCGGACGAAGCGCGAGGATCGCCTCCACGGCATCCGCGTCCAGTCCTTCTGGAGCTGGCTCACCGCGGCTGGACTCAGAGAGCCAGCGTGCGAGGAGTTCTGCCTGGTGGTTGTCGCTCACGGTGGGTACACCTTGCGGAAGGCCTTGGAGGCCCTG
>JBLHNG010000547.1:0-6089 GCA_047621685.1 Myxococcota bacterium
GCGTGGTGGGTGGCGCTTGAGGCAGACAGCGCGGAAGTGCCGTAAGCCTCAGGAACGCCGACGGCGGCCGATGAGGGCCACGGAGAGCAGCATCGCCCACATGCCGCCGAAGCCACCAGTGGTGCTGGCATCCCTTGTCGTCGCCATCAGTGCCGTCGCCATCAATGTCGTCGCCGGTGTCGTCGCCGCCACCAGAGCCCGCATCACCGTCCGCACCGTCGCAGTCACGGTCGTGGTCGGAGTTTCCAGCACAGTCAGAGTCCACGCCGTCGCACCAGGTCTCGCTGGCGCCGGGGTGGATGGCGGAGTCCGTGTCGCCGCAGTCCGTGCTGGCTGCGTTAGACACCACCTGTTATATAACGGTCGGTTTATGAGGAGCCGACCATGCCCCCCCGCACCCGCTTCAGCCGAGAGCGGATCTTAGATGCCGCGATTGACCTGACCCGTGCTCAGGGCATCGCGGCGATCAGTGCGCGCGCCGTCGCTGGGCAGCTCGGCTGCTCCACCGCTCCCGTCTTCACCCGGTTTGAGTCGATGGAGGCGCTGAACGAGGCCATCCTCGACCGCATCATCGGCCAGTTCGTCACCGCAACGAACAGCGTGGATGGTCCTGATCCGCTGTTCGCCGCCGGGCTCGGCATGGTGCGCTTCGCCGCCGACGAGCCACGGCTGTACGAGGCGCTGTTCCTCACCCACCACCGCTACCACTTCAAGTGGGGGCCCATCCGCCGGGCACTGGCCGGGCGCATGGCCACTCACCCTCGCTACGCTGCCCTGTCCGATGCGGAGCGGTTCGCGCTGATTGGTCGGGCGAGCGTGGTGGTGCATGGCCTCGGGGTCGAGGTGTGGTCTGGCCGACTCCCAGATCCCTCCCCCACCGTTCTGAAGACCCTCCTCACCCAGCTTGCGGGCCCCCTGGTCGATGCCTCCATCGCCCGGGGCTGGACCACCGATATCCACAGCGACGTCCACAGCGACGCCTCATAGCGAACCCCAATTTGGAGAACCGAACATGACCCATCCCCACGGCGGCTCGATCATCGGCGAGATCCTCGCAGCACATGGCGTGAAGTGCGTCTACACCCTCTGCGGCGGCCACATCTCCCCGATCCTCACCGGGGCGAAGGCCCACGGGCTCTCCATCGTCGATGTCCGCGACGAAGCCTCCGCAGCCTTCGCCGCAGACGCTGCCTCCCGGATGACCGGCATCCCCGGGGTCTGTGCGGTCACCGCCGGGCCGGGCGTGACCAACACCATGACCGCGGTGAAGAACGCCCAGATGGCCCAGCAGCCGATGATCATCTTCGGCGGCGCCACCGCCACCGCGCTGAAGGGTCGCGGGTCGCTGCAGGACATCGACCAGATGTCGCTGATGAAGTCGGTGACCAAGTGGTGCACCCGGGTCACCAAGGTCAACGACCTCGCCCCCACCCTGGAGCGTGCCTTCCAGGTCGCCTCTGAGGGCGTGCCTGGACCGGTGTTCATCGAGGTCCCGGTAGACATCCTCTACCCCGAGGAGATCGTGGCGGAGTGGTACATGAAGGAGTCCGGTGTGGACGGCATGAAGGGCGCGGTCGGTACCGTCGCTCAGACCGCGCTCAAGGGCTACCTCAAGCACCAGTTCCACATGCCGCACGTCCCAGTACCCCGCCTCCCCCGACACACCAGCAGCGTCGCCTCAGACGCCGATCTCTCCCGGGCCGCCAGCGCCCTGTCGGGTGCGAAGAAGCCGGTCGTGGTCATCGGCAGCCAGGCGCTGGTCAACATGACCCCGGAAGAGGCCGCCGACCTCGCCGCAGCAGTCGAGGCGATGGGGATCCCCGCCTTCCTCGGCGGCTCCGCCCGGGGGCTGCTCGGCCACCGCAGCACCATCCAATTCCGCCACAAGCGCAGCCGTGCGCTGCGCGAGGCCGACGTGGTGCTGGTCGCTGGCTTCCCGTTCGACTTCCGCATGGGCTACGGCCAGAAGATCAACAAGAAGGCCAACCTCATCTCGATCAACCTCGATGCTGTGGCCCTCAAGAAGAACCGCAAGCCCACCCAGGCGGTCCTCGACCACCCCGGTCGGTTTCTGATCTGGCTCAGCAAGCGGATCACCCCAACAGCACGTCCGGACTGGCTGGCCACGCTCAAGGAACGGGAAGACGCCCGGGATGCTGAGATCGCCGCCAAGGCGGTCAGCGTCGGCCCCCGGGTCGATCCGGTGCACCTGTTCCTGCACATCGAAGAGCAGCTCGACGACGACTCCATCCTCATCGTCGATGGTGGCGACTTCGTGGCCACCGCCGCCTACATCGTGCGCCCCCGCAAGCCGCTGTCCTGGCTGGACCCGGGCGTGTTCGGTACCCTCGGAGTCGGCGGTGGGTTCGCGGTTGGTGCGGCCAGCGTGCGGCCTGACGCCGAGATCTGGCTGTTCTACGGCGACGGCTCCTCCGCCTACAGCCTCGCGGAGTTCGACTCCTACATCCGCCACGGGTACGCGCCCATCGCGGTCATCGGCACAGACGCCTCCTGGCACCAGATCGCCCGGGATCAGATCACCCTGCTGGGCGACGATGTCGGCACCGTGCTGCTTCGGACCGCCTACCACACCGTCGCGGAAGGCTACGGCGGCAAGGGCTTCCTGCTGACGGACCCCGCCGAGATCCCCGCCGTCATCGCCGAGGCCAAGCGCCTCGCCGCTGAGGGCACCCCGGTCTGCATCAACGTGCACCTGGCGGACAGCGACTTCCGCGAGGGCAGCATCTCGATTTAGAGGAGCGTCATCACCGTGGCAGTCGTCCAGTCCACCGCGGTCATCAGCTCCTGCCGACGCCACTGGCTCCACTGCCCATGTGCGAAGGCGCGAAGCCGAGCGCCGGGACCGAGCATGGCGGTGAGGTGATCGAGGTAGCGCTTGCGGTGGGTCTCGGGGAGCGTGGGAATCCACCGCATTGAGATCGCACGGGCCAGGGCACGGCGCCGGGTGGTTCGCCGATGTCGGGCGAGATCACGGATGGTCAGGGGGAGGTCAGCCCTTCCCAGGCCATACAGCAGCTCGACAGGCACCCCGACCTGCTCGGAGAGCACCGCAGCTTGCTGGAGAAGGACGAGGTGAGCCAGGGGGCGCCCGGTCTGTGCTGCGATGTGCTCCAGGCGGCTCGGCTCCCAGGTCAGCAGCCGCCGGAGCTGCCCATCGGTCCAGGGGCGAATCGCCCGAAACAGCCGCTCTACCTCGCTGTACCGACTGCCGGGCCGGGCGAGCACCACCGCGACCCGGTGCACCCCGGTCAGCGGCGCGACCAGGACCTCGCCGCCGATCGGGTTGCCGTCGATGCCCAGCACCCGAACCCGCACCAGCCCCTGAAACACCGCAGGAAAGACCAGAGAGAGAGAGCCATCCAGGTCGGTTCGACCCTGCGCGAGCCGCTGCTCGACCGAGCGGGGGCGGTCATAGACAACTTGATGGACCTCCACCGGCAGACGGCCGACGGGGGCATCATCACTCCAGGAGACCTGGCAGAAGACGGTGGCGATCATCCCCCCGATTGTAGCGCATCGGAGGCCGATGTCACCGTCCGGTGTCCAGCACGGAGAGGTCGGCCAGTCCGCCATCGGTCAGCAGGACGCGGATGTCGTCGGCCAGGGCGAGGTCCGCCTGACGGATCAGGGCATCATCGGGCAGCGGGTACATGCGAAGGTCCGCCTCAATGCCCGCCTCTGGCGCGCCGGGACTGGCAACATCGGAGGTCACAGCGAGGGTGGTGAGATGCTCGGTGTGCAGCCCATTGGCGTCCGTCCAGTGCACGCTGGCGAAGACCTCACAGCTCCGGGTCCAGGTCTCGACGGGGTAGTCCAGATCCCGCCGAACCGTCCGGGACAGCCGGGCGGGGATGTCCGACAGCGCTCCCTGAGACCGCGCAACCTGCTCGGACTGTCCGGCGATGCCAGCTTCGAGGGCGGCGAGGGCGAGGTCCTGTGCGTGCAGGATCTGCGCAGACTCTGCCAGATGCATGGACTGCTGGTGGTGCAGTGATGATGCGCGATTCAGCGCGATCCGGGCGCCATGCTCCTCAGCCTCCCGGTGCCCCAGCTTGCGCTCCAGCCGAGGCAGCTTGTCGGCCTTCCCCGCAAGGATCGAGCAGTGACCGGGGGCGACGGAGAGGTCGTCCTGGGCGTGGCGCAGGGCGGTGGCGGTGTGGAGGACCTGTCGGCGGGTGTCGTCGGCACGAGCGAGGTCGCCCTCTGCAGCGATGGTGGCGGCGAGGGCCGCGGAGAGCCGATCCTCGGCCTGTGCCAGCTGTGCCCGGGCGTCCTTGAGCACCACCCGGGCGGCCTCGACATCACCGCCAGCCCGTCGGGTCTGCTTGACCTGCGCCCGGATGGACTTCACCCCACGCTGCCTCACCTCGACCAGACCCGCGGACCGAGTGACCTCCTGCTGGATGGCGTCCAGGTCGACGGCATCCGCAGCGCTCCGGGCGGCGCTCATTGCAGCATGAAGTCCCGGGAGGCGGGCCTCCAGATTGGCGATCTCAGCGGTGAGCGCGTCGCGGTGCTCGGCACGGTGGCGAAGCTCTGCTGCGGCGTCCGCAGCCTCCGAGACCCGATCGGCGGCCTCAGCAGTCGAAGCACTCGCCCGCTGCCAGTCGGCCTGCAGCGAAGCCTCCCGCTCTCCAAGACCAGCAACCATCGCCTCCTGCTGCCTCAGCTGCGCAGACATCGCCTCGACCTCCGCCGACACCACCTCCGCTTCTACCTGAAGCTCTGCCAGCAGCGCGATCTCTCGATCCAGCCCAAGGCGCGCCTCAGTGTGCTCGGGGTTGTCTGAGCGTCGAACCCCGGCGGTGTAGCGAGTCTGCCGGGACTCGGTGCTCACCGACTCCGAGCAGCTCACCGTCTCCAGGCTGACCTCTCCCGCCAGTCCGTCGAGTGCCGCTGACAGCACCGAGACCCGCGCCGGAGCGCCGGTGATCGACAGCGCAGGTGCGACCATCGTGGCCACGACCGGCTCACGGTCCGCCTGGATGCGATCCAGCAGCGGGCTCGCCGCCAGTCCAGCCATTGGAATCCCTGCCAGAAGTGCCGCCTGTAGAACCCGCATCATTCCCTCCGAATCTGCCCCTGAGACGGCCGGGTGGTGCGGGGATTCGTCAACGAATGTCACCGCTGCGCAGCATCCTCCCGTTGTGCACCCCACCCTCGCCCACCTCACCGACGACATCCTCCGCCCCATCGGCCAGCTCCTCTCCAGCATCGATGAGGCCATCCACCGTCAGGGCCTGGAGCTGCTGGAGGCCCTCGCCCCCGCTGGTCCCGAGGCAATGCGTGGGGCGGTCATCGACAAGCTCTCCCCAGAACTCGACCTCACCGGACGGGACCTCTCCGGCGCCAACCTCAAGGGCGCCAACCTCATCGGCGCGATCCTCACGTTTGACGAAACCATCCGCTGGGACGCTGCCACCCGCTGGCCGGTCGGGCAGGCCCCGGCATCTGGAGCCCTCCCGAGCCGAGAGCATCCGCGGTATCGTGCCCCGGGACGGTAGCGCAGCGGTGGTCGCGCTGGACTCATAATCCAGAAGACGTCGGTTCGACTCCGACCCGTCCCATCCCATGCCCATCTCAGACGACGACATCACCACCGCCCTGGCCATTCTCGACTCGGCCCGCGCCCTCGACCCCCACGACCCCCGCTACATCCGGCTGGAGCGAGGAGTGGCGGGCCTGGTCAAGTCCGCCAAGAAGCGCCGCCGGCTCAAGCGCGCCCAGGCCACCGCCGCCCACGACCGCGCGCAGCTTCTCACCACCGAGCTTGCGACCGAGCGGTTTGGTTCCGCCGCCACAGCCACCGCCGCTCCCTTGCTTCGACAGCGACGGTGCTACGCCTGCAAGCAGCCCTACCGGCAGGTCCACTCTCGCTACCACCAGCTCTGCCCGGCCTGCGGAGACCGAAACGCCGCCGCCCGGATTCGCACCACCGACCTGTCTGGGCGGCGGGCGCTGGTCACCGGGGGGCGCATCAAGATCGGCCATGCCACCGCGCTGTCGCTGCTGGCCATGGGCTGTGAGGTCCACGTCACCACCCGGTTCCCTGCCGACGCCGCCCGCAG
>JBLHNG010000548.1:0-6087 GCA_047621685.1 Myxococcota bacterium
TCACCTGGCCGGTCGAGCAGGTGCTGTCGGGTCTGCCCGAGCTGGTCGAGGTGCGCTCTCTGTCCCGCTTCGGGCTGTCTCAGGTCACCCTGGTCTTTGACGAGGACGCCGACATCTGGCTGGCCCGGCAGGTGGTGGCCGAGCGGGTCGGCGCGGTCGCCTTGCCCGAGGGAGTGGATCGCCCGACCCTCGGCCCGGTGGCCACCGGACTGGGCGAGGTCTTCCACTACCTGCTGCGCAGCGAGGGGGCGTCGCTCTCAGAGATGCGAGCGGCGCAGGACTGGGTGCTCGCACCACAGCTCCGGTCGGTCCCCGGGGTGGCCGAGATCAACGCCTGGGGCGGGGACGAGCGTCGGATCGAGGTCCTGGTCTCCCCCGAAGCCCTGATTCGCTTCGGGCTCACCCTCGATCAGCTCGCCGATGCCCTGACCGGAGACAACCGCAACGTCGGCGGCGGCAACATCGATCGGGCTGGCGAGACGACCTTGATCCAGGGCGTGGGCCGCTTTGAAGACCTCGACGATGTGCGCGATGTCGTCCTCTCCATGCGCGGCGGCGTGCCGGTGTGTGTGCGAGATGTGGCGGAGGTCCGTGAGGGCCGCGAGATCCGCCGGGGGGCGGTGACCGCCGGGGGTGAGGGGGAGGTGGTCCTTGGGCTGGGCTTCATGCTCCTGGGCGAGAACAGCGCCGAGGTCACCGAGCGCCTGGAGCTTCGGCTGACCGAGGCCGCCAGCGCGCTGCCGCCGGGCATGGTGGTGGAGACGGTCTATGAGCGCACCTGGATCGTGGATCAGGTCCTCGACACCGTCCAAGAGAACCTCTTTGAGGGCGCCCTGCTGGTCATCGCGGTGCTGTTCGGCTTCCTCGGGAGCTGGCGGGCGGGGCTGGTCGTCGCCGTCGTCATTCCGCTCTCCATGCTGTTCGCCTCCACCCTCATGTTGCAGTTCGGCATCGCCGGCAGCCTGATGAGTCTGGGCGCCATCGACTTCGGGCTGGTCGTGGACAGCTCGATCATTCAGGTGGAGAACGCCGTCCGGCGGCTCTCAGAGCGCCCGGAGGACGACCCGATCACAGTGGTCGGGGATGCGGCCCTGGAGGTCCGGCGGCCGACCATGTTCGGCGAGCTGATCATCCTCGCGGTCTACCTGCCGGTGCTCGCCCTTGAGGGCACCGAGGGGCAGCTCTTCCGCCCGATGGCGCTGACGGTGATCTTTGCCCTGATGGGCTCGATGCTGGCCTCGCTGACCCTGGTGCCGGTGCTCACCAGCTTTGCGGTGCGCGGTGGCCACAAGGAGGTCACCCTGGTCCGCCTCGCGCGGCGGCTGTACCGACCGGTGCTGCGCCACGCGCTGAATGCGCCGGGGATCGTGCTGGCGGGTGCGGTGCTGTTGATGCTCAACGCCGGCTTCCTCGCCAGCCGACTGGGCGCGGAGTTCGTGCCGCGGCTGTCGGAGGGCGCCGTCGTCATCAACACGGTGCGGCTGGCCAGCGTCTCCCTCGATGAGTCGGTGCGCTACGGCACGCAGATCGAGCGCACCCTGCTGCGCGCCTTCCCCGACGAGATCGCCGATGTCTGGACCCGCACCGGCAGCGCGGAGGTCGCGACCGATCCGATGGGCATCGAGCTGTCGGATGTCTTCATCACCCTCACCCCCCGCAAGCAGTGGACCCGGGCGGAGAGCCAGGCGGAGCTGGTCGCTGAGATGGAGGAGACCCTCTCAGTGCTCCCGGGCATGAACATGGTCTTCACCCAGCCCATCGAGATGCGGGTCAACGAGATGGTGGCCGGGGTGCGCTCGGATCTGGGTGTGAAGATCTTTGGCGACGATCTCGACCGGATGCGGGAGTCCGCACTTCAGATCGAGGGGATCATCGCGGACGTTGAGGGGGCTGCTGATGTGAGCGTGGAGCAGGTCACCGGCCTGCCAATCCTCCGAGCAGAGGTCGATCGCGCGGTGCTGGCCCGCCACGGGCTCTCCGCCTCGGTTGTGCTCCAAGCAGTGGAGTCCATCGGCGGCATCGAGGTGGGCGAGCTGTTTGAGGGGGAGCGCCGCTTCCCGGTTGCCCTGCGTCTGTCCGAGGAGAGCCGCCGTCATCCCGAGCAGGTCGAGCGCCTCCTGGTCACCGGCCCCGACGGCTTCCGGCTGCCCCTTGGTACCCTCGCACGGGTGATCCGAACGGAGGGGCCGAGCACGATCCAGCGCGAGTGGGGGCGCCGTCGGCTGATTGTACAGGCCAATGTGCGTGGCCGGGATCTGGGCAGCTTCGTGGCTGAGGTACAGGAGCGCATCGCCGCTGAGGTGACCCTGCCGAGCGGCTGGTTCGTCCGCTATGGCGGTCAGTTCGAGCACTACGAGCGCGCCCGGGACCGCCTGCTGGTGGTGGTGCCCATGGCGCTGTTGCTCATTGTCTTGCTGCTGTATGCCACCTACGGCCGCCTGCTGGACGCCCTGCGGGTGTTCACCGGCGTGCCGTTTGCGATGATCGGGGGCGTGGCGGCGCTGTGGGCTCGGGGGCTGCCGTTCAGCGTGTCCGCTGCCATCGGCTTCGTGGCGCTGTCGGGGGTGGCGGTTTTGGCGGACATGGTGCTGGTCTCGACCATCCGGCAGCACCTCGACGCGGGCATCCCCTTGCGAGAAGCCGTGGAGCGGGCGGCGATCGAGCGGCTCCGGCCCGTGCTGATGACCGGGCTGGTGGCAGCACTTGGCTTCGTGCCCATGGCGGTCAACACCGGCATCGGCGCCGAGGTCCAGCGCCCCCTGGCGACGGTGGTGATCGGTGGCCTGGTGTCCTCGACGGTGCTCACCCTGGTGGTCCTGCCGGTGCTGTTCACGGTGACCCGGAGGCGGAGGTGAGGGGAGCATGGCGCGCCCTCGGTGCCCTCGTCGGCCTCCAGGCGATCCTGGTGCTGGCCTATCTGGTCTGGGAGTCCGCCCGAGAGGAGCCGGCGTCCTTCGCCTGGGAGCCCCTCGACGAGCCCGCCCCGCCGCTGACCGTGACCCACGCGGGCCAGCCCCGAGCAGGTCCTGATGGACCCCACCTCGTGCACTTCTGGGCCACATGGTGCGGACCCTGTCAGGAGGAGCTGCCGGGCCTGCTCGAGGCTGCGGAGGAGGAGGGCATCCCCCTGCTCGCGGTCACCGACGAGCCCTGGGCCGTCGTGGAGGGCTGGTTTGGCGGCACGGTCCCCGACGCCATCGTCTGTGATCCAACCGGAGAGGCCGCGGCTCGCTGGCAGGTCTCTGGTCTGCCCGACACCTTCGTGGTTGATGATCGAATCACCGCTCGAATGGGAGGCCCCCGGGACTGGTCGAGCCCACCAGCCCGGCGCTTCCTCCGCCAGCAGCGGTGATGCTGGCATCCGTCCTGTAGGATGAGGCCCTCCAAAGGAGAAAGGCGATGCGGGTTCTGGCGGCAGCACTGTTGATGGGCTGTGGAGACAAAGACACCGGCGCTTCATCTGAAGACAGTGCCGAAGACACCACGGAAATTGATTGCGTCACCGAGCTGTGGGCAGACCAGACGGAGGACACCCGGGCTGGCTGGATGGCCGCCTGTGTGCTGCCCGACATGCAGACGCTGTTTCAGGGGCATGACGCCGATTCGTATGGCGACTTCTCCTGCGCTTCCTGTCACGGCGCTGATCTCGGCGGAGGCACCTACGCGATGCCCGCCGCGAAGCCCATCGCTGTCCGAGAGCAGGATCCTGGCAGCGACATCTACCTGTTCATGTACGACGAGGTCATGCAGGAGATGGCGGACAAGCTCGGGGTTGAGGCGTACAACACCTCGACGGGTGCGGGCGAATTCTCCTGCTACAGCTGCCACCTTGAGGACGAGTAGCGAGGTCACACACCGCAACGTTGCACCGACTGGGCATCGCGTTCTGTGAGGATAAGAGAGGGTCTTCATCTGTCTGAGGAGCCCCCCGTGACCCAACGAACCCGCCTGCTCTGGGCCGTCCTGAACACCGCCGGGCTGGCCGTCGCTCTGGTGTGCAACGGACTCGCCAACGCCCTGCCCCTCAACGGCATGGACACCGGCGCGCTCTCGGACCTCTACCCCAACCTCTTCGTGCCCATGGGCCTCACCTTCTCCATCTGGGCGGTGATCTACCTGTGGCTCCTGGTGCTTGTCGGGTACGGCTTTACCCAGATTCGGTCCGAGCGTGCGCGCAACCCGCTCACCCTCATCGGTCCGTGGTTCCTCGTCAACACCCTGGCGAACGCCGCCTGGATCTTCGCCTGGCACTGGCAGCAGGTTGTCCTGGCGCTTGGGATCATGGGGGTGATCCTGGTCTCCCTCATCGCCATGTACCTCCGGCTCGGGGTGGGCAGCCAGCCCGCCTCTGCGACGGATCGGTGGCTCGTTCATGCGCCGATCAGCATCTACATGGGCTGGATCACCGTCGCGACCATCGCCAACGTCACCACCCTCGCGGTCGACCTCGGCGCTCCCGCGTTCGGCTCGGTGCCCGCCGCCCTCACTGCTGGCGTCATGGCGACGGCCGTGCTCATCGCGGGCCGAATGCTCTGGAGCCGGCGAGACATCCTCTACGCCCTGGTGGTGGTCTGGGCGTTCGTGGGCATCTACCTGAAGCGGTCGGGGGCCACAGAGGATGGCTCGGGGCTGGTCGCCAACGCGGCCCTGATCGGCCTCGTGGTCCTCGGGGTGGGGGTGCTCGCTGCAGCGGCGGTCAAGCTCAAGAACGGGGCAGCCCCTGCGGCCTGATGACGCCGGCCCGGAGTGTGGCCGGGGTCAGGTCGTCGGACTTCAGTCGAAGAAGGGGCCCACCAGCTTCTCCGTCTTCTCCCAGAGTGCTCGGGCCACGGCCTCGTCCCGGGCCCGGGCGGCCACGACAGACTTCCCGACCTTTCCGCGGGCACCGCCCATCCCCGTCGGCCCGTAGTAGGCACCGGCCTCAGCTTCTGGGTCTGCCGCAGCCAGCACCAGGGGCCAGGCTCCCTTCTCCGCTGACTGTGCCACGACTGCGTTGAGGACCTTGTAGAGCGTGCGAAAGAAGGCGCTGCCCCCCTCCATGCCAACCCCGGTCGACTGCAGGTTCGTGGCAGCGTAGCCCGGGTGGCAGGGGATCGAGACCACCGCGCTGCCGCGATCCGCAAGGCGGCGCTGAAGCTCGAAGCCATACATGATGTTTGCCAGCTTGCTCTGGGAGTAGGCACGCGTGGGATCGTAGTCCTGCTCGGCGTTGAGGTCGTCGAGAGCGATGGTGCCGGAGCGGTGGGCGACCGAGGAGACCGGCACGACCCGTCCGGCGCTCTCTTCGAGTCGGGCCATCAGCAGGCGGTTGAGGCGGAAGTGCCCCAGGTGGTTGGTGGCGAACTGCAGCTCGAAGCCCTCCGACGTCCGGATCTCCGGGGTCTGCATCACGCCCGCGTTGTTGATGCAGGCGTCCAGGCGGGGGCACTTCTCCAGGATCGCGGTCGCCGCTGCGTCGATGCTCTTGGGCTCGGTCAGGTCGAGCAGAACGAAGTCGATGTCGGCCTTTGGGACTGCGGTTCGAATCGCCGCGACGGCGTCTTGCGCTTTGGCCTCGCTGCGGGTCGTGATCACCACCCGCGCGCCTTTCCCTGTGAGAATTTGGGCGGCTTGAAAGCCGAGTCCGCTGTTGCCGCCAGTGACGACGAAGGTCTTGCCCGAGAGGCTGGGCAGGGTGTCAGGGGTCCAACTCACGATGTTGCTCCAAAGCCGACGTGCGGCTCCAATGTGGTCTCTGTTGGCCATCCGTAGTGGTCCACCAACACGCTGCGTGCCTCTTCGGGGGTCTCGGCTGGCCACTCATGGACTTCGTTGATCCGGAGCCCCGCGCCTTTGTCAGCGGCGGTCACTACGAATGCCAGGGGCACCGTCATCAGGTTGAACGGAAGAAAGGACAGGCGGGCCTTCACGACAAAGAAGAGGCAGACCGCGTCCTGCTCGGGGTGTCGCGCCATGTGCATGTCGTGGCGCGCGATTCGCGTCCACTTGAGCGTTCCAGCCAGCTGCTCTCGCACGTCCACGGCGGGGAGCGGCTGCTCCTCCCCTTCCCTGGTGCCCCACAGCGGAGCATGTGCGGTGAGGGTGCAG
>JBLHNG010000549.1:0-6075 GCA_047621685.1 Myxococcota bacterium
CTCGGGTCGCTTGCTGTCTCCGGCCCCGCCAGAGAATCTGGCGTGCGGGGCCTGCGACACGGCCCACTCCGGGCTCCCCTTGCGCGCGCCCGGGCGGACCGAGACTCCAGGCAAGGCGATCCAAAACAATACAATCAACAAAATTAGGGAGGAAGGCAGCCACCTGACCGGCTTCGGGTGCCTCACCCCGTCCCCGCACCGGGTCACGAATCGACAATCAGCCCGTCTTACGACCGGCACTTGTCGAACTTCAGGGTCAGTACGAGAGAAGGCAGCCACCTGACCGGCTTCGTAGGACTCACCCCGTCCCCGTGCCGGGTCACGAATCGACAATCAGCCCGTCTGCGACCGGCACTTGTCGAACTTCAGGCGGGTACAGTCAGGCAGCCACCCGACCGGCTCCGGCTGCCCTCCGCCCGTCTCCGCATCTCTCCCCGCCGGGCAGCTCGCCACCTTCGGCCGGCTGCTGCCCCCACTCAGTGTCAGGTCAGTAAGCCACCCACCCGACCGGCTCCGGATGCCTTCGCCCGTCTCCAGCTCCTCGGTCCATCTTCCGATGGGGTCACTTCATTCCGCACTGCAGCATTAATGGGTTGATCGAACACCGTGCCATAGGGTGAGCCCTGGAGGTCTGTCATGTCTGAAAACGTTCTCAATGAAGACAACTCTTCTGTCTATAAAGACAACGCTCTCTCTGAGGCGGTCCTCTCCCTGAGCACGGACGATGTGTGTGAGGCGCTCGCCGCTGGTGGGGATCCCAACCACACGATCCTGGGGAAATACCGGGGCACCCGGACCCTGCTGCATGCGGTCTGCAAGGGGTACGAGCCCGGCGGCTACGATGTCCGCGCCTTCATCGTTGAGCGGCTCCTGGAGGCGGGTGCGAAGCCCAACACGCTGGACTCCGAGGGCGAGGTTCCGCTGCATGTGGCCCTGCACTATGTGGCGGACCCGACGATCCGGGCGCTGGTGAAGCACGGCGCGGACCTCCACAGCAAGCAGCAGGGGCTCTGGGCCTACCCGGTGCTCACCGTGGCGGCGCAGGGGGGGCTGGACTGGCTGGTCGCCCAGTGCCTGACCGCTGGTGCGGACGTGCAGCACCTCGACGGCGGGGGTGGCTCACCGCTGCATGGGGCGTACTACCAGATCCCGGTCATCGGGGGGCGGTTCAACCTCTCGGTCGCGAAGCGGCTCATCGAGGCTGGCGCGGACGTCAACGCGGTCAACCGTGAAGAGGCGGCTCCGATTCACCTCGCCGCGCGGTGGGTCGACAGCGTGCCGGGGCTGGCGCTGCTGCTGGAGAGTGGCGCGGACATCACGCTGGCGGACAAGAAGGGCAACCGGCCGATTCACCTCGCGGCGGAGTTCTCTTCTGAGGGAAAGCTCGCCCTGCTGCTCAAGCATGGGGCGGACCTGGATGTGCAGAACCGAAAGGGATTCACCCCGTTACTCCACCAGATCGCCGAGAACGGCTTCAGCGAGCAGACCGCCCGTCTCATCGCGCTGGGGGCGGACGTCAAGGCGGTCGGCAAGAAGGGGGAGACGGTCTTCTCGCTGTGGATCTCCAAGAACAACCGGTTCAAGGAGCTGGAGTACATCGAGCGCACGGTGCTGGCGGACCTGCTGAAGCGGGGGGCTCCGGCGGCACCCATGAACTCTAGCCTCACCGGGCTGCTGCACCGGCTGGCGAAGGGGGAGCACGACGACCTTATCCCCGCCGCTGTCTCCGCCGGGGCGTCGCTGAGCACGACCGCGAAGGACGGCTGGACGCCGCTGCACAATGCGGCAGTTCATTGCGATTCAGACACGGTAGCCGCGCTGCTGGCGGCGGGTGCGGATGCGTCGGTGGTCTCCAGCAAGGTTCGGAAGATCAAGGGCAAGGCGTTTGCGATGGGCTGCACGGCGAAGGATGTCGCGGAGATGCTGGGGAACACGAAGACCGCCGCGCTGCTGTGAGGGGTCGGTATACTCGCGGTGTTTCCTGAGGTGACTGATGTTTGCGACTCTTGTCTTGTCCGCCGTGGCCCTCGCCGACGTCCCCATCGACGCCGGGGAGCTGCTGGGCAACGCCTACACCCTGCCCGCGAAGCGACTGCGCCTCCAGATCCTCGCCCCGTCTTCCTATGGGGTGACGGACGAGCTGGAGATCAAGTCCTCCCTGCTTGACCTGCTCGGGGGCCCCAACGCCCAGGTGGAGTACGGGCTGATGCGCGACGGGGATCGCGCCCTGTCGCTGAACGCTTCGGTCACGGCGCTGTGGGTTGGGGAGTACATCGGCGGAAGCGTCGGCGGGCTGTATACCCTCGGCGGTGCGGAGGAGAACCGGCTGTCGTTCGGTGCTGATGTGGGCTTCGCGGTCACCAGCGGGACCGGTGCAGTCTCCCTGCCGCTGAGCGCCAACTATGAGCTGGTCACCAGTCCGCAGAAGCTCTGGTCGTTCTTCGCATCCACCGATGCAATCTCCCTGTCGAGCGGCTCCACCCTCGGCACCGGCGCGGGTGCCTCCTGGACCCGGGGCTGGGAGGTCTACCGGCTGACGCTGGGCGCGATCTTGACGGACACCACCGAGGTCAACGCCAGCTTGGTGGATTCCGGGTTTGAGCCGCTTGGCAGTTCGTTCCTGCCGCTCCCGTACCTGCTGATGTGGTGGACGATTTAGTCGGCGGGGGTGAGCCTGCTTTAGCAGGGCCTCCGCCGGCTGACGGACCTCCGGGGCGACCGCGAGCAGGCTGTCTGGAGTGCTGGAGCGCCTCGCAGTTGTGGCGGACGGCGTCGGTGAAGAAGGCGATGGAGTCGGCGAGGAGTCAACGCACGTTGAGGCTGCCTTCTGGTCCCTGCCTCAGCTTACGGGTCATCTGGAGGCTCCTGGTTTCAACAAAAATGTTGAAACTGGAGCGATCGCTTACTCCTGTCAACTCGTTGGGAGCCGCCATCTCCAGGTCAATTGTAGCAAGGGTGGTCATCCATGGATGTCCTGGAGGCAGCGGCATGCACGTTCATTGCTACTGCTGATCGCGCTCTGGCGATCTCACGTGTCCAACCAGGTGCTCAGAAGAGATCGGAGTCCCCATGCTCGCCCTGCTCGCCCTGATTGGATGTGCCGACAGCGAAGACATCCCCCTGGCACCAGACAACGTCGTCACTGACGGCGGAAGCTGGAGCCTCTCTCTTGCTCCCGATCCTGATCCGCCGACTGCTGGAGAGGCTGCGCTGGTCATTGGTGTCGTTGGTGCTGTGGACTCTGGAGCGACCGAGTCCGCAGCCGTCACTGCGCTGGTTCCCTGGATGCCTGAGCACAGCCACGGCATCACCGACGATGCCGTAATCACCGACAACGGGGACGACACCTTCACCGTCGACTGGACCTACGCGATGTCCGGCTACTGGGAGGTGACCATCACCCTGGACGACGGTGAGGAAGCGGTGGTTGGCTATGAAGTCGAGTAGCCTCAGCGTTGGAATGCTGGCCGGGCTCCTGCTGGGTGGTCGGGCGCATGCCGGGGCCTGCTGTGTGGGCACGACCTCCACCGTGCCGACCCGACTCGGGGAGTGCGAGCACTGGCTGGCGGGCATGGGCATGCAAGGGGAGAGCACCCTGGGGCTGTGGGACAGCGGCGGCACGGTCACCGACACCAGCATGACCGACGAGGCGATGATCTCCACGATGGCGATGGCCTGGCGATGGGATCGTCGGGGGCAGCTGTTCGCCACCCTGCCCGCTCGGGTCAACCATCGGGTCGCCGGTGACCTCGACGAAGCCGCCGCCGGCCTCTCCGATCTTCGCGGCGGCGTCATCTGGGATCCGATCGATGAGTCTCCCGCCAACCAACGACCGATCCCGGTGATCACCCTCGGCGCCCGGCTGCCGACCGGGGTGGACTGGACGGAGTCGGAGACGGACCTTCAGACCGACGTCACCGGTCTGGTCGGCCCGGCGATCATCGGCGCGATCACCGCCGAGCGAACGATGGGGCGGCTGCCCTGGAGCCTGGGCGCGGACGTGGAAGCCAGCACGAGCCTGACCTCCGTGGGGGCCACCGCTGCGGTCGGTCGCTACCTCAACACCCGCTGGAGCCTCAACGGAAGCCTTCGCTACAGCGCGACCTTCGCCGATGGCGCCACCACCGCTCGAACCAACGCCGGCCTCAAGCTGACCCGGGGACAGCCCCTGCGCTGGCGGGGATGGGTCGCGGTGGATTCGGACGTGCCGTTGGATGGGCTGGGCCAAAGCACCACCCGGCAGGCGCATGCGAGCCTCGGGGTGGCGCTGATTCGGTGACGCCCACCCCTGTCGCCGAGATAAGACGCGGCCATGCGCATCATCAAGAAGTACAGCAACCGCCGGCTCTACGACACGGAGGTCTCCGGCTACATCAACCTCGACGGGCTCGCGGCGCTCATCCAGGCGGGCACCCGGGTGGCTGTGGTGGATGCGAAGACCGGCGAGGATCTGACCCGGTCGGTGCTGATGCAGGTGCTCCTGGAGGTCCAGGGTGGCCTGGAGTTGATGCCGGTGGGGCTGCTGCACCGGATGATCCGCATGGGCGCCTCGGGGCCGATGGTCAGCGTGTTCTCCAAGCAGCTCTCCGCCGGACTGGAGCTGCTCGATGCGCAGCTGTCGCGGGTCGAGGAGCAGTTTCGCTGGGTGCAGCCTGATGTCGCGCCGTCGGGGGAGGCTGGGGCGCCGGAGCCTGGGGCGCCGGAGCCTGAGGCGTCACCTGAGGCGCCCGAGGCCGATGCGGTCGATGAGCTGAAGGCCCGACTGGCGGCCCTCGAAGAGCGGCTCAAGAAGTCGTGATAAGGGGTATCCGCTACAGCGTCACCCGCTCATGGGTGGTCTCAAACCGGACCAGCTCCTCGCCTCGATAGACTGCCGAGACCTCCAGCAGCCGGATGGTGATCACGTCGTCCCAGATCGCGTCGGTGACCAGGACGTCGTAGCCGGCCTCCTCGGTGGTCTCCATGTCGACGTGGTAGTGCCCGGCGAGGTCGGCGTAGACCCGGTCGCCGTGGGGGGCAATGACCTCGGAGAGCGCCTCCATCTCGGCGAGGTCGAACGCACCGGGGCTGAGGTGCATCGGGTGGTGGCTGGCGAGGATCATGCCGCCAGCGGGTCCGTCGCCGTGCAGGGCCAGCTCCTCGACGAGGAAGGGCAGGGTGCCGCCGTCGAAGTCGTGAAGGTCGGCCATCTCTCCGAGGATGGTGTCGTGGACCCGGGCGTTCCAGTCCAGCGCCACGAACCGCACATCGCGATACGTGAAGCTATAGTTGAAAAGCCAGCTCTCCCCGCCCTCGATCGGGTTGTCCACCGGGACGGGAGCCGCCCGCCAGTCCTCGACCTGACTCGCGAGGGTGTCGAGCATCGGGGCGACCATCGCGGCGAAGTCCGACTCAACGCCGTTGTGGATCTCGTTGTCGCCGATGACCGGCACATAGGGCACGGTCAGGGCATTGAGCAGCCCCGGGGCGACATCGAGGCCAGCTCCCCAGGCGATGTCGCCCGATATCACCACCAGCTCGATGCCCCGGGTGCCGGCGTTGTCATTGATCCAGTCCACCAGCGTCGCGGTCCGGGTGGCGTGCTCGCCGTCGTCGAACAGGTGCGGATCCGCCACGGCGGCGATGGTGAACAGCGGCACCGGCGCGCTCTCGGTGAGCGGGGAACCGGAGTCGATGTCGGGCGTGGTGCAGGCCAGGAGGAGGAGCATTCGCAGGACAATATCGGATCGCGCTGTCATCTCGGGCCTGGGTTGGATAGAATCAGGGTGTCAGGGGCGAGAATAAATCGAAGGAGGGCGCAATGCGCCTGATCACACTGGTGCTGCTGGTCGCTTGCGATGATGGTGGCAGCGACGACACAGGCAGCGACTGGGGCGGCTCTGACTCGTCCAACGCAATCTCGGATGGAGACGACACCGAGGGCGACTCCGACGACCTCGGCTCCGAGGACGAGACCACCCTGCTCGGCCTCCGCCCGGCCACCACTCCCGCCTACGTCTTCGTCGCCAACGCCGATCGCGACACCATCTCCCGGATCGCGGTGCCCGCCCTCGATGTGCTCACCGCTCGCGTCGG
>JBLHNG010000550.1:0-6068 GCA_047621685.1 Myxococcota bacterium
TGGGCGTCGATCCAGGCGTCGAGGGCCTGACGGGGCGTGCTGCTCTCATCGGTTCGCCGAAGGAACCGGTCGGTGACCGCAGCCTCGATGCTGGACAGCACCGCGAGCAGGATCTTCTCCTTGCTGCCGAAGTGGTAGTGGAGGAGGCCCGGGGTGAGCCCGGCGGCGGCGGCGATGGCCTGGATGCTGGCGCGCTCGTAGCCAGCGGTGGCCATCACGGTGAGCATGCCGTCGACGATCTCCGCGCGGCGGGCGTGGCTGTTGCTGGGGCGGGGCACGGTGGGGCTATAGCCCGATGGGTCCGCCGACGGCCTTCCAGCCCTTGAAGCCCCCGGTCATCGAGCAGGCGCCCGCGTAGCCCATGCGGCAGAGGCTGTCGGCGGCCAGCGCGGAGCGCGCTCCGTCCGCACAGTAGAGGATCAGCTCGACCTCGATCTTGCGGTAGTAGACCTCCACGACGCTCTCGATGGTGCCCTTGGAGAAGTGCCGGGCCCCGGGAATGTGGCTGTGCAGCCACTCGCGGTCCTCGCGCACGTCGATGAGGTTGATCAGCTCCCCCTTGGCGTGGCGTGCCATCACTTCCGCGACGGAGACCTCACGGATCCGGAACCGGGCATCCTGGACGAGGTTGGAGTAGCGGATCGCGTGCTTGGACATCATCGTTTCCTGTGCGCCAGGAGTCTACTGCGCTGAGAACCGCAGCGGGTAGCCAAACGTGAAGCCGTCGGGCATGTCGTGTGCGGGGAACGCCGCATAGCGGAGGGTGTCTGAGACACAGCCGGTCAGCGCGCCATCGAGTCCGCCCCCGTCGGTGACCCTCACCGCCGCCACCCGCCCGCTGCACGCCACCGTGATGTCCAGCGTGACCACCCCCACCGGCCAGTCCCCGGTGATGCAGCGCCCGGTCTGTCCGACGAAGGCGTCCATTGCTCTGGACACCTGGCTGTGCGACAGCCCGGCGCTGGCGACCATCTCGGGTTCGTCGCCGTCGAGGTCTGTCAGCGAGGGGCCGTCGAGGCAGGGCTGCTCGGTGGGCATCGACAGTCCTCCAGCGGGCGGCGGGGTCGTCGCACTGATCGTCCTTCCGCCGCCTCCGCTGCTGCGCTTTCGGGGCGCGGACTTCTTCTTCGCCGTCCCTGCCGAGGCGATCACCTCGCCCTCCGCAGGGATGGTGAGGACCTGATCGATGTCGATGAGGTCGCCGGAGATGCCGTTGACCTGCCGCAGCGCATCGACCGTCACTCCATACTCCCGGGCGATCTTCGAGAGAGAATCCCCCTTGACGACGGTGTAGGTGATCGGCGGCGGGGCGGTCGGGGTCGGCTCACAGGCGAGCATTCCGAACAGGATGAGCATGGTGTTGTCATAACGAGTAGAAGGTTCAGAACGAAGAGACAATCAGCCATCCGTGAGGTGTGGAGTGTCGCTGGGGATCATCGAGGGATTCTACGGGGAGACCTGGGGCTGGCGGGCGCGGACAGCGGCGCTGCCGTTTCTCGCAGAGGCGGGCTTCACCTTCTTCATCTACGCCCCCAAGAGCGACCGGCGGCTGCGTCGGGAGTGGCGCACAGCCCACAACCCGGGAGACGCCAAGGACCTGCGGGACTTCGGCGCGGCGTGTCGGGCGGTGGGCATCGGGTTCGGCGTCGGCCTGACCCCGCTCGCACTGCACGAAGAATGGGACGGCGACGGTCGGGCGGACCTGGAGCGGCGGCTGTCGACCCTGAAGTCCCTGCGGCTCGACTGGCTCGGCGTGCTGTTTGACGACATGCGCGGCGACATGCCCCGCCTCGCCCAGACCCAGGCGGACATCGTCAAGGTCGTCGCAGACGCCGGGGTGGCAGACAACCTCATGATGTGCCCGACCTACTACTCCGACGCCTCGATCCTCGACCGCCTGTTCGGGGACCGGCCAGCCGGCTACCTCGGCGAGCTGGGCCGGGCGATGGACAACGAGGTCGGCATCTGCTGGACCGGCGAGAAGGTCGTCTCGGAGACCTACACCGCCACACACCTCGATCGGGTGGCCAATGAGATGGGTCAGAAGCCGCTGATCTGGGACAACTACCCGGTCAACGACGGCCCCCGGATGTCCCGCTTCCTCCACCTCGCTGCCCCCGATCGCGGGTCGGACATCCTGCCCCGGGTCGACGGGCTGATGATGAACCCGATGAACCAGAGCTGGCTGAGCCGAATCCCGATGCTCGCCGCCGCCGAGAGCCTCCAGGGGAGGGGATCTGGGAGTGTGGACGGCGACACCGCCCGAGCCATCCGCCGGCTGCTTCCCGTGGGCCTCGCTGGGCAGCTCACTGCGGACTGGCGGGCGTTTCAGGAGACGGGAATGGAGAAGATCAGCACCGTGGAGCGGGACGAGCTGATCGGGATCTACACCGGCTTCGACCACCCCGCCGCTGCTGAGATTGTGCGCTGGCTGAAGGGCGACTACGCGGTCAGCTCTGAGATCCTGACCGACGTCTAAACGCGAACAGCGCGGTCAGCAGGAGCACCGCGCTGCCCTGTCCGCCGCAGGTCCAGCCGAGCGTGTCTTCGCAGGGCTCGCCGGAGTCCGTGCCGCCAGAGTCCCCAGAGTTGAGCGGTCCGGTGTCGCGCGGTCCCGTGTCAATGCCTGTGTCGATGCCCGTGTCCGTGATCGCATTGCACAGCCCAGGGAGCAGGTAGAGGTTCCCGCCGCCTGCAGTGGAAGCGAGCACGTCCTCGCAGCCGTCTCCGGTGAGATCGCCTGCCGGGGTGAGGATGGCCCCGAGGGTCTCCCCGTCAACGCTGAAGCTCTCCTCAGCCTGATCCGCGCCTGATCCCGCGCCTGGTGTCCGGATGGCATGGACCGTGTCGCCGTCCTGGACCCACAGGATGCCCTGCCCGCCGGGGGTGGTGGTCACGGTGACTCCGGTGCCCTGAGCGGTGAGGCTCAGCGGAGCACTTCGGGCGCTCAGCGAGGTGAAGGTCTTCTCGGTGGTGCCGGCCCAGATGAGGGTGTCGGTGCCGGGGAGGACGAGCAGGGCGAGGGGGACCTCGTCGGAGATCGGCAGGAAGTCTTTGCCGACAAGCTCCTGGTTGCCCGACTGCCAGGAGGACATCGCCAGGCGACTCAGGCCGCCGCCGCTGCTGCAGTCCGTTTCGGCGTAGTCATGCGCGCAGACCGCCACCAGGATCTCATCGGACTCTGGCAGGACCAACATCGCCGTGCCAAACCCGGTCAGGTTGCCGTCTCCCCGCCATGCTGCGGCGTAGTCGGTGTAGTCCACCTCTGCCTCGGGCACATACGTGTAGGCGTAGAGGGTGTTGACCAGGCTGCCCGGTGCGCCGATGAGGATCTCCTTCATTCCATCGTCATCGAGGTCAGCCGTGACGAAGGCTGTGCCGAAGAAGGCATTGGAGGTGTCGTGGTCGATGTCGAGCAGGATCGTGCCGTTGAAGTCCTCGGTGTTCTTGATCGGCAGCGGGTTGAGGATGGAGAGGCCGCCGTTGCCGTTGTCGGACTCCGGCAGGCTAATCAGCAGCTCAGCCACCCCATCACCGTCCATGTCGACCATCGTCACGAGCAGGGTGATGTCCTCGAATTCATCGAACGGGTAGAACGGGTCTTCGTTGTCGCTGAGATCCATGATGATCCCGATGGTGCCGTTGGGGAGGATCACGGAGGCGGCGATGTCTGGCGCTCCGTCGGCGTCGAGATCACCCACTGCGAGGCCAGTGGTGCCGACCCGGGTCCCGTCGGGCAGGGAGGGCGGCGACCAGTACAGCTGTGGTGTGCCGGCGAGCAGGGGGGCGGACAGGAGGAGAAACACGGCGGGGCTACGCTCCGGGGAGTGGACTATTGCCGGTGATCTTCGCTGGTCGGGCGGTAATAGTTCGCCATCAGCTCTCCGCTCCAGTCTGGCTGTCGGATCGGGTCGGCGGGCAGGCACTCCACCATCAGCGGCTTGATGTCGAGGATCGCGGTCCCGTCGAGGGCGTCGAGGTCCGCCACCCACAGCGTGCGCCCCTCTGCACGCAGCAGCCGGCACCGGGACAGGCCGAGTCGGTTGGGACGGCTTCGGGCGCGCTGGGCGAAGATCCCGACCTCGGGCCAGTCCGGATTGTTTCGCGGACGCCGGGCACCCCGATGGATCTTCTCTGGAGCGACCCGGTCCATAAAGAAGATCACCTCCAGGTGCGAGAACGCCTCGATCCCGGCAAACGCGGCGGCATCCAGCGACTCTGAGAGGGTGATGACGGCGCTGACATCCCGCCAGAAGTCATCGAGGTGGGCGGCCCGCGGGCTGGTGACCGTGGCTATCGGGGTGAGGGAGATGGTCATGATGGATACAGTGCCCCCTGGAGGCGTGATGCTGCTGATGATGCTGGCCTGTGATGGCATATCGGATCCGGTGTCGGACTGTCTGTCGGAGTATTCCGCAGACGCCGGCTATGGCTGGGACTCCGACTCTGGAGTCGGTGTGGATGCAGAGGATGCCGAGGCGGAGTGCGAGGCCGAGGGCGGAAGCGGCTGCGCTGCGGTGGACTTCATCACCCGGGACGCTGCGTTCTGTCTGGCGAGCCTGGAGGATCATCCTGAGGGCATCGAGGACTGGACGGCCGGGCTGGTCTACCACACCCAGCACGCGGTGGTGGTCTGGAACGTCGTGAGCACCGAGGTCTCGAAGTCCGGCTATGCCGCTGGCGAGACCCTGACCTTTGACGCCACTACTGGCGAGACCCTGGGCCGAAGCGGCTGGGAGGCAACCCCATGAAATCACTGATCGCACAGGGCGTCGAGAAGTCCTTTGGAAACCGCCACATCCTTCGAGGCTGCACCCTGTCAATCTCCGCGGGAGAGCGCATTGGGCTGGTCGGGGCGAACGGCTCGGGCAAGACCACCCTGGTCCGCATCCTGGCTGGCGACGACTGGCCGGATCACGGTGAGGTCCGTCGGATGGGCACGATGGCGTGGCTCGCACAGGATCCGGTCCTGCCGGGTCGCACTGTCGGGGAGAGCCTGCGTGAAGCGGTCGGCTGGCACGCGACCCTGCTGGACGCCTACAGCGCGGCCCTGGAAGCCGGAGACATGGAGGCCGCAGGCACCCACCAGGATCGCCTCGATCTGGTCGGCTGGGAGGTCACTCACCGCATCGAGGCCATCCAGGATCGCCTGCGCACCCCCGAGAACAGCGCGACCATCGCCACCCTCTCCGGCGGAGAGCTTCGCCGGGTCGCCCTGGCCCGTGCCCTGCTGGCCGAGGCTGACGTCCTCCTGCTCGACGAGCCCACCAACCACCTCGACGCCGAGACCGTGGTCTGGCTGGAGGGCTTCCTGGCCGGCTACCGGGGCGCGGTCATCCTGGTCACCCATGATCGCTACCTGCTGGAAGCCGTCGCCAACCGAATCGTCGAGATCGAGAGCGGGGAGTGTGTCTCTTATGACGGCAGCTATACCGACTACCTCATCGCCCGCGCCGAGCATCACTCTCGGCTGGAGCAGAAGGAGTCCCGCCGGCTGAACATGCTCGCCCGAGAGGCTGCCTGGGCTGCCCGATCACCCTCCGCCCGCTCCACCAAGCAGAAGGCGAGGCTCAAGCGGCTTGAGGTGCTCCAGGGGCAGAAGTACTGGACCGCGCCCAAGGAGATGGCGCTGTCTCTGAGCACCGGCGAGAAGTTTGGCGGCACGGTGCTCGATGTGCAGAACCTCTCGAAGTCCTACGGCGATAACACCCTGCTCTCCAACCTCTCGTTCAGCCTCGCCCCGGGTGACCGGCTCGGGATTGTCGGCGTGAACGGCGCTGGAAAGTCGACGCTGCTGCGCATGCTGCTCGGCGAGGAGGCCCCCGACGGCGGCGACATCCTGACCGCCTCCCGGGTGACCGTGGGGGTGCTCGATCAGGCGCGCACCGGGCTGACGGGCGACGACTCGGTGTTCGAGGCCGCTGGTGGGGGCAACGACCACGTCTGGGTCAACGGGGTGGCGGTTCATGTCACCGGCTTCCTGGAGCGCTTCCTGTTCACCCGGGAGCACCTCGATCAGCGGGTGGATGCTTTGTCCGGTGGCGAGCGCGCCCGTCTGCTGCTGGCCC
>JBLHNG010000551.1:0-6054 GCA_047621685.1 Myxococcota bacterium
TGAGGTTGTAGGTGCCCAGGCGGTAGCGGACTGCCTCGTGGCTGCCGAACACGCTCACCCCGGCAGCCTCGGAGCCGAAGAACTTCAGCCCGCCGCCGGCTCGGATGAGGTCGTCCATGGTGGATGTCGTCGGGTCGTAGACCCCGTCGGCGACGAACTGGAGGCCGGCGATGACCTTGAGATGGTCGGTGGCCGCAAAGCTGACGTGTAGCCGCCGGGTCTGGAGGTTGACGCTGTCTGCACCGAAGCCACCCCCGGCGTTTCCGCCGACCCCATAGGAGCCATCGCCGAACAGGAAGTCGATCTCGAAGCCGGCGGTGAGGCTGGCGCGGCCGTCGAGGGTGGGCGGGGCGTAGGTGAAGAAGCCGTTGAGGCGCTGCTCGGTCCAGGTGGAGTTGCCCAGCCCCTCGTCCGCCACCCCGTCGCCGTCGAGGTCGGTCTGTCCGGCGACGAAGACGGTGGTGCCGTTGGTGCCGCCGAGGGCGCCGATCACCTGTCCGTCCAGGGCGCCGGTGGTGATGGTGTTCGAGGTCGCGGCCCGTGCCTGGTACAGACCGAGGAAGGTCAGCCCGCCGGGGGTGGGCAGGGTGGGCTCGACGGCCTCTTCGGCGTCTGCGGTGCTGCCCCAGACCTCGGGGATCGGAGCGGAGAGGGCGGCGGTGGTGAGGAGGAAGAGGATCACTGGCGCTGGTAGGTCTGGATGTTGTCGCCGTCAGACAGCCCGGGTCCGGTGGTCGAGCCGAAGCCGCCAGACAGGGTGGGGGCGGTGTGGCCGTCGGTGTTGGAGAGGTCGACGACCTCATAGGTCAGGGTGTCGCCGCTGATGCTCCACAGGCCCTCGGCGGTGGTGGCGTAGGGTTCGACCTGACTCAAGGTAATCGCGCCCGGGTCGGTGCTGGCATCGACGGTGTAGGTGCCGGTGAAGTCGTAGGTGGTGCCGGCGTAGACCGCGCCGACGCTGTAGGAGCCGTCAGACTTGAAGCTGGCGTCGATCCGGGTGATGCCGCTGCCGGCGAACAGCGGGGAGAGGTCGCTGCCGGTCGAGAGCCAGTCTGCGGCGATGGACATGTCGGCGTCCGCATCGGCATCGGCATCGGTGTCGGTGTCGGTGTCCGCATCGGTGTCTGCATCCGCTTCTTCAGGGACGTAGGGGGTGCCGGAGTCGGAGACGTCGTCGGGACGGCAGGCGAGGAGGAGAATCAGCATGTGAGCATCTCAGACAGGGCGGGTCGGTCGATCTTGCCGGAGCCGGTCCGGGGGAGGTCGGCGAGGATGGTGATGTGCTTGGGCCGCTTGAACCGGGCGAGGCGTCCGTCGAGGGCGGCGGCGATGGTCTCAGGAGTGAGGACGGCGCCGGGGGTGGAGGCGATGAAGGCGTGTCCGACCTCGCCCCACCGGGGGTCCGCCACACCGATGACCGCGACCTGTGCGACTCCAGGGGTCTCAGCAATCGCGGCCTCGACCTCGGCTGGGTAGACGTTCTCGCCGCCGGAGATGAACATCTGCTTGATGCGTCCGCGAACGGTGAAGTAGCCCTCGGCATCCACGGAGAGCACGTCTCCGGTGTGGAACCAGCCGTCGGTGATGGCGGCGGCGGTGGCCTGAGGGTCGTTCCAGTAGCCAGCACAGACGACGGGGCCAGCCAGCAGCAGCTCCCCGGGCTCGTCGGGGTCGCACTCAGTCCCGTCGGGACGCACCACCTTTGCGGCGATGTGGTGGATGGGCAGGCCGACAGTGCCGAGCCTCTCGCGGACCTGATCGGGCGGGGTGGAGAAGCAGTTGGGGCCGACCTCGGTGAGCCCGAAGCCCTGACGCAGCGGGATGTCGCGGTCGAGGTAGCGGGTCAGCAGGGGCAGGGGCAGGGCTGCGCCGCCGCAGAGGGCATCGCGGATGCTGGAGAGGTCGGTGGTGAGCCAGTCGGGGTGGTCGGCGAGGAGCTGGTAGATGGTCGGCACGCCCATGAGGTGGGTGATGCCCTCGGCCTCGATGAGCCGCAGCGCCTGCCCGGCGTCGAGCTTCGGCACCAGCACCACCCGTCCGCCGCGGTGCAGCAGGGGAGTGGTGAGGCAGTTCATCCCGCCGGTGTGGAACAGCGGGGCGAAGGTGAGGGTGGCGTGGTCTGGGGTCAGCTCACAGGCGAGGATGGTGTTCAGGGCGTTCCAGTGGATTTGCCGGTGGGTGAGCATCGCGCCCCTGGGGCGGCCGGTGCTGCCGGAGGTGTACATCAGCATCCAGACGTCATCGAGCGTCGAGCCGGGGCCGGTGAAGGCGTGGGTGCCGGGGCCATCCTCGATGCGGTGGACGGGGCGGTCGAGGACAGCGGCGTGGGCATCGTCGGTGAGGAGGATGGCGGCACCGCAGCTGTCGAGCTGCCAGGACAGCTCGGCGGGGGAGAGCCGCCAGTTCAGGGGCAGCAGGATGCCGCCCAGCTCGGCGAGGGCGAACAGGATCGCCAGGGTCTCGCCGCGGTTGTGCGCCAGCAAGGCGACCCGGTCGCCGGGAGAGACGCCGAGGTCGTGGAGCCGCCCGGCCCAGCAGCGGGCGTCGTGGTGGAGCTGTCGGTAGGTCCAGCGCTGGCCGGTGCCGGCGTCGAAGATGGCCTCCGCATCGGGGCGGAAGCGGCTCCAGGTGGCCAGCCAGTCGGAGGTGGCCCTCACTGGCGGGCTCCGAACCACTCACTGAGGAGGGGGTAGAAGACGCGGGGGCCGAAGCTGCCGACGATGAGGCCGATGTGGCCGGTGTCGAGGGTCTTTGCGGTGACGTCTGTGCTGCCGACGGCGTCTGCGAGGGGCAGCACGGAGGGGGCGGGGGCGATGAAGTCGCGGGCGGCGGCGCAGACGAGCAGCGGAGCGGTGATGGTGGAGAGGTCGATGGTGGTGCCATCGACCGTCCAGGTGCCGGCGAGCAGGCGGTCCTCCTGGTAGGCGCAGCGGATGAACTCCTGGGCGAACGCCCCGGGCATCGGCACGTTCTCTTCGAGCCACCGCTCTCGGGCGAGGGCGCGGGAGAGGGCTGCGGGGCGCTGGGCGATCTGCTCCAGGGCGAGGTACTTCGTGAAGTTGCCCATCGGATCGAGCAGCTTGAAGGCGACCTTCATCACGTCAGTCGACATGAGTCGGTCGGCGGGGATGGCAGCGTTGACGTCGAAGACCGCAGGGTCAACGAGCCGGGCGAACCGACCGGCCTCGGAGAACTTCACCGGGGCGTTGAACACCGCGAGCCCGGCGATGCGGGCGGGGCGCAGCGCGGTGTACATGGTCGCCAGCGTGCCGCCCTGGCAGTAGCCGAGCAGGAACGCGGTCTTGCTCCTGGCGTGGCGGCAGGCCCGGTCGATGGCCCGGTGCAGCAGGGTGGTGAGGGTGAAGGCGACGGTCTGCTCGGCATCCTCGGGGCCAGGGGTTCCCCAGTCGATGAGGTAGACGGCGTGGCCGCGCAGGGCGAGCCCGGCGACCAGGGAGCGGTCGGGCTCCAGGTCGCAGATCGCCGCACCGTTGATCATCGACGGCACCACAATTACCGGCGTCCCCGTTGAGGGGCCGTAGTGGCGGACCGTCAGCTTGTTCTGCCGGTGGATGACGGTGTGGGGGGTGGTGCCGATGGGCGGGCGGGGCAGGCTGGCGTGCAGCCACATCCCCCGTCGGGCCTGCTCGGCCTGCTTGAGTCCGTCGATCTCCTTCGTCCAGGACATCACGGCAGCGAGCGGGTCTGGGATCATGTCAGCCAGCCAAGCAGGGTGGAGGGCAGCCGGCTGGAGAGGCAGATGCCGACGTGTCCGCCGCGCAGGGTGGTGGTCTCGACCGGGCCACCCCAGGACTTCGCCAGCCCGAAGGCGGCCTCTGGCGGGCAGATGTGATCGGTGCTGGCCGCGATGACGAGGGCGGGGATGGTGGCCGCGGAGAGGTCGACCGGGGTGCCGTTGAGCATCCAGCCACCGGTGATCAGGGCGTTGTTGAAGTAGCACTGCCGGACGTACTCGCGGTAGCACTCGCCGGGGAAGTCCACCCCGTCGCTGCTCCACTTCTCCATCGCGGCCCACAGGGCGGTGAAGCCTTCATCCTCGCCGCGCTCCCAGAGGGTCTTCCACTTGCTGACCTGACCGGCGGGACGCAGCCAGGCGAAGCTGGTCGCCATGAGGGCGCGGGGGAAGTTGCCGAGGTTGTCGACGATGTCGTCGAGCGGGAAGGTCTCGGGATCCGCCCACAGGGAGAGCCGACCGGAGGCATGGAAGTCGATCGGGGCGGCCAGGAACACCACCCGACCGATGAGGCCACGGTGGCGGGCGAGGGTGACGGAGAGGAAGCTGCCGCCCACGCAGTAGCCGATGGCGTCGGGGAGGGTGCTGGCGGTGAGGAAGCCCTGCTGGCGGGCGTGGCGGGTGGCGCGCTTGATCGCCCGGACCATCATGTCGTCGATGACTTTGGAGAGCGGACGGCTGGCGGCCTCCGGGCCGGGGTGTCCCCAGTCCATGACGTAGACCGGGGCACCAGCCTCGATGAGGGCCTCGATGACCGAGCGGCCGGGCATCAGGTCGAAGATCGACCAGGTGTTGATCAGCGGCATGCTGATGAAGATCGGCTTCCGGCGGACCTCTCCGCGGGGTGCGAAGTACCGCAGGGCGGTCTCGTGCTGGCGGTGGAGGATGGCGTGGGGGGTGCATCCGATCTGGACTCTGGGCACGGACTGGATGGTGCGGCTGACCGCGATGACGCGCTGCAACATGGCTATTCGCTCTTCTTGCGGCGGGTGCGGGGTGCGGCGGGTGTGGCCGGGGCTTCGAGGGTGTCGATCCGGGCCTGAAGCACTGCGAGGCGCTCCCGAAGCTCCAGCCTGGTCTCGGCGGCCTCGATCCGAGCCTGGATGGCGATCTTCTCCATCGCGACGAGCTGGTCTCGGACCTCCAGCAGCACATCTTCCTGGGCCAGCAGCCGATCTTCGAGCATCGCGGCGATCTTCGCCAGACGGATGACGTCGGTGCGGGTGGGGAGGTGCATGCGGGTGAGGGTGTCGTCGACGGAGGACTCGTAGCCGGCGCGGGCCTTGGTCTGGGCGGAGAGGCCCTCGCCCATGGCCTTGAGGGTGGCGTTGGAGTCGAGGACCTGATCCCACCACCGGGTCATGCTCTGCTCCCAGATGGTGTACAGCTCGCCGGTGAACGGGCTCGCGGTCTGATCAGCCATGGCGGGTCTGCTGCTCGGAAGCGGAGGCGGTGGGGACCATTGCGGTGAGCATGGCCTTCTGTGCGGCGAGCATGGCGTTGATGCCGATGCGGGTGGCCGACAGGCTCTGCTGCATTGCAGCGTCGGTCTGCTCGCGGAGCTGGGCCTGGACCTTCTCGGCCATGGCGAGCTGGTCGGCCATGAGCTTCTCGGAGGTCGCGAGGGCCTGGGTGGCCTGGGTGCGGAAGGCGTCGGGGGTGAACAGCGGGCTGGCGAACGGATTGCTGAACATGATGGGCTCCGGGTTGGTGTCTGGAGTGTAGTCTCTATGTTGCGTTGCGGCAAATTATTTTTGCGTTGCAGCATTGGGCATGCATTGCAACCACTCGGCGCTCTGAGGTCATCAGGACGGGTCAGTGAGTGGGCCGACGTGCAATGGCCTGCGGGTGTCATGCTGGGGGTCGCAGGGGAGCGGCGACTGGAGGTGAGCGAAGCCGCGGAGCGGGCACTCAACGCAAGGAGTGCAGCCCCCTTGAGCGCAGCGCCATAAGCGGGCCGTGAGGCCAGCGTTGGGGCGGAGTGGCCAGAAAAAGAATGGCGCGGACGATGGCGAATCTCAACCATCCGGTGAGGGGGAACCCTTCGGAATCGAGAGCCACGAGGCTGAGAGCGCCCCTGGCTGAGAAGACCGAAGGGCGAGCAGGACAGGTCGGCACTATCCAAAGCAGAGATGGGCGAATCCTCGAAGTATGGCGGTACTACCAACCCCGTCTCCGTCCTTGGGCTCTGATCGCTACGGGTCCCCTCCGCGGTCGCAGCTCCGTTGCACTCCGCCTCCGCTTCGCTTCGCCTCTCACTCCCTGTCGGCCAGCATTCTGAGTGGGTTGCCCCTTCTCTC
>JBLHNG010000552.1:0-6053 GCA_047621685.1 Myxococcota bacterium
AGGGCGCCACCTGGGTGTTGCCTGGACAGGCCGCATCACGGTCGGGTGATCTGGCCATCGCCGACGTTGCTGCTGCATGGCTCACTGGCGAGAGCGCCTCGGACTACTCCGGCGCCGGGCTGTCTGGCATCGGCGACTTTGACGGCGACGGGAGCGATGACGTCCTCATCGGTGCCACTGGAGCGGACGTTGGAGGCATGAGCAGTGCTGGAGCGGGATACCTCGTCTACGGTCCGTTCAGCGGCAGCCTCAGCCTCACCAATGCCGATGCAGTGCTCCAGGGCGGGGGCAGCTACGTCTACACCGGTCAGGCCCTCACCGCTGCCGACATCAACCACGACGGTCTGGTGGATGTCCTGATCAGCAGCCATGGCGCCGACATGGTCTATGCCTTCTTCGGTGGAGGCCTCTGAGGAATTTCCACGGGGCAACCCGGTTCGCGGGGACTCCGGCCGATCTGTGCCTTGGGGCTTGCGGGCGACCTGGATACAATATCCGCGCCTCATCTCAGGAGCGTGTCGTGACCCGTGAAGCCCCCGCCGCCCGCAAGCTGATGGCCTGGGGAGTCCATGGCTACACCGGCCTGGGGTTACCGCTCGCCTTCTTCTCGATGATCGCCCTGCTCCAGGCCAGCCAGGGGGACGCCCGCGGTGTGGCGCTGTTCTTCGTGTTCAACGGAGTGGCGATGTTCGTCGATGCCACCGATGGCGCGATGGCACGCCTGGTCCGGGTCAAGGAGGTCCTCCCGGGCTTTGACGGTGCGAGCCTCGACAACATCATCGACTTCCTCACCTTCGCCTTCCTGCCCGCCCTGGCCCTGCCGCTGCTGGGCATCCTGCCGACGGAGCAGTACTGGGCGGCGCTGATGCCCCTGCTGGCCAGCGGCTATGGCTTCTGTCAGACCAGGGCCAAGACCGATGAGTCGTTCGTGGGCTTCCCGTCGTACTGGAACCTCGTCGTCTTCTACTGCTACGTGCTGAACTTATCGACGGCGACTGTCGTCGCCCTGCTGGCGGTGCTCTCCGTGCTGGTCTTTGTGCCGATCCACTACGTCTACCCCAGCCGCACCCGGCTGCTGCGCCCGCTGACTGTGGTGCTGGGCGGGGTGTACTACATCATGTTCATGGCCGTCTCCTGGTCGCCCTCAGCGAGCTGGGCCATCCCGATGGCCTGGGCCTCGCTGTTCTTCGTCGCGTACTACACCGTGCTCTCCGCGGTCCACCACCGACGGGTCCAGCGCGCGACTTAGGCCATGCTCCTCGACCCCCGAAACGGTCCAGGCTGGGATCTGCCCGCCCCACACGCCCCGCCGAAGACCTACGTCATCGCCTCCACCCCGCGCACCGGCTCCACGCTGCTGAGCCGGATGCTGTGGGACACCGGGTGTGTCGGTGCGCCCAAGGAGTACCTCAACCCGATGCAGCTGCGGGACTGGGAGGTCCGCCTGGGCACGACCGGCTCCCGGCTGCGGCATCGCCTGCTGTCTGGTCGGCGCCTGGCGGTGGTGGGGCCTGCCTGGAGCGCGCATCGGCTGGCCGCACACCTCGCCCGGGTCCGCCAGCGGCGCAGCGGGGGGGGCTGGTTTGGCCTCAAGCTCCACCACCACCACCTCGGTCGGCTGACTCGACCGGCTGATCGCTGGGTCTTTCTCACCCGCACTGATCAGGTCGCCCAGGCCGTTTCATGGGCGCGCGCCCTTCAGACCGGCCAGTGGATCGGAGGAGAGGCCCCACGTCCTGCACGCTACTCCCGGTGGCTGATTCAGCGCTGCCTGAACCGGGTCAAGTCCGGTGAATCGGGCTGGGAAGCATTCTTCCTGCGGATAGGGGTCTCCCCGCTTCGGCTGAAATACGAAGCGCTTACCGCCTCACCGGGGTCAACCCTGTGTGCGGCACTTGCGCATCTTGCGGTATCAGATACCAACGAGAGCGCGGCTGTCATACCAACCCTGGTTTCACAGACCGATGCGACAAGCTCTGCCTGGATTGCCCGGTTTAAGAGCGAAAAATAGAAGAAAGGAAAGTGGCCCGCAACCAGACTCAAGCCAGTCACCTGGCGGGATGTAGAATCCACCGGTGATGCGATGGCATCGTCTTTGTGAGGCCAGGAGGCTCCATGCGCATCAAGCCGTCGACCAAAATTCAAGCCATGCTCCGTATCCACCCGCAGCTTGAAGAAGTGCTGGAGGATCATGACCTCGACCTCGAAGAGATCAGTGCCATGTCAATCCGGAAGGCTTGTGGTACTGCCGACCTCGACGTCGAAGAAGTCCTCGAAGATCTGAAGGCCTCGCTTCGTGACTCGGCGACCGAGGGCTGGCTCGTCGGAGACGACGACAGCGCCGCGGACGGCGACTCTGAGGACGACTACGAGGATGAAGACGAGGAGGACGACTACTACAAGAAGGACGACACCCCCGCTGCCGCCGCCGACAGCGTCGAGGAAGAGGACGACGACGAAGACTGGGAGGACTGAGCCGGATCTACGCCAGGGACTCAACCCCCATGGCGACTCCGGCATCCTTGAGGCGTGCGATGAGGACGTCTCCCAGCGCCGTCGCCGGTGTCAGGACTCCACCCCGACCCGCCCCGCCCGGCAGCGCGTCCCGCTGAAGGGCCATCGCCATGGCGCTCTCGCTGAGCAGCATGGTGGTGACCCGGTTTCCCGAGTCCCCCTGGGCCTTGAATGAGCCGAGGAAGCGCTGACCGTCGGTGGCCTCTGCGATGAACCGACCGGTCAGGGCTCCTGAAGCCATCTGCTCCTCGCTCGGTCCCTCTCCAGGGGCCGGGCCGAACCGGCTGGCGAGGCCATGGAGGGCGGTGAATCCTGCGGTCGCACTGACCAGCCCCATGCCCACAGCGATCATCCGTGCCTGCCCGAGGGGGACTGGGCCGAGGGCCTCCATGTAGTCAAAGCCCTCCCCGTAGGGCTCTCCCCAGGACGCCGACAGCGCCGCGCTTCGGCGGACGACCCGGGAGTTGACCGGTGCCATGAAGAACGGCGCGCCCCAGCCCCCGAGCGCCTTGACCTCCCGGGGACGGGTGAGGTCTGGGATGAAGTCCGCTGGGCCGGTGCGGTCGGGGTTGAGCAGGAAGGGGGACTCCAGTGCGTCCGCGCCGTCCTGCTTGATCATGTTCAGCGCGGAGGCCAGGGTGCCGCCGTTGAGCCCGCCGCCCTTCATCTTGAAGTAGCCCCACACCCGCCGACACGTCAGTCCAGCCGCTCGCAGGTGGTTGACCATCATCAGGGTGCCGATGTCCGAGGGGATGGAGTCAAACCCGCAGAATGGCACGATGCGCACCCCGGCTTCGGCGGCGTCGTCGTGGTAGCGGTCGATCATGCGGCGGATGAAGGTGGACTCGCCGGTGATGTCGGCGTAGTCCACGCCCTGCTTCACACAGGCCGCGATGACCGGCTCGCCGTACAGCGCGTAGGGGCCGGCGGTGGTCATGACCACCCGGGTCTGCGCCACCATGGCCTCGATGGATGCGGGGTCGGTGCTGTCTGCAACCACCACCCCGGCCACCCCGGAGAGGGCCTCCGCCATCTGGTTCAGCTTCGCCTCATTGCGGCCTGCGATCGCCCACCTCAGCCCCTCGGGCGCGGCTCGCTCCATGTACCGGGCGGCCTGGGTTCCGGTGAAGCCAGTGGCCCCATAGAGGATGACGTCGTACTGTTTCGCGGTCATGGTCTGCTCCGGAGGTCTTCGATGTTCTTCTTCGCGCTAACGCTTGCCTGCACGGGTCGCCCGTCGACCGCCCCAGAGCCCGCTGCGGATCCGGTCGTGGAGGCCCCAGCGGTTGTGGAGGCCCCGGCGGTCGCGGAGGCCCCGGCGGTGGCTCCAGAGGTCGTCGAGGTCCCGCAAGAGGCCCCCACAGACACTGAGGCTGCGGCTGCGGCTGCGGCAACCAATGCTCCGCTGGCAGACGGCTCGGCCTGTCTGGTTGGTTCGGACTGTGACAGCGGCATCTGCGAGGGACTGGGCTGCGGTGAGGACACCCCTGGCGTCTGCAAGCCCCAGATGCGCCCCTGCACCCGCGACCTGCGGCCTTACTGTGGCTGCGATGGGCAGACCTTCCGCACCAGCGGCTCCTGCCCCGGCAAGCGGTACGCCTCGAAGACCGCCTGTGCGGGTGATCCGGGCCTCGGACTGCCGCTCACGCCTCCGTAGCGCCCAGAAGCACTGCGAGGTCCGTCAAGCGGGGATCCTGGCGTGCCTGCAGCAGTGCCGGGGCCAGGGTCGACCAGCGAGACACATCGAACCGCTCGTGCTGGAGCCACTGCACCCAGGCAGCGATCCGGACGGGGGCGCTGCTCGCCTCACACAGCACGCTGTCGAGCCCCGCGCGGTAGCCAGCCCTGATGACCGGCTCGGAAAAGCCCCACTGGCACAGGAGGGCGGCGATGCAGCCGGCGCGAAAGCTGTCGTCTTCGGGTCGGCTCTGCTCGGACTCGGAGATGAGGTCGTCCAGGCTGCGGGGGAGGTGATCAAACCGCAGCCCGGCGAGCTGCTGGCGGACGGTCTCTGCCAGGGCCTCGGTGTTGCCGATGTGCCAGAAGTTGAACACCGCGGTCCGCCGGGTGACGGTGGTGGGCTGCACGGAGTGGAACGAGCGCGGCCCCATGACGAAGCCGAAGCCGGTGTTGAACCGCGGCGGTCGTCGGGTGACGGTCTGCGCTCCGTCGACATCGCGGTGGAGGTGAAGCACACCGCCGTGCTCCACACGCCAGTCCTCGCTGAGCTGCACGATGAGCCGGGCGACCTCGTAGCCCAGCAGCGGCCGGTCGGTGTGTGGCCCGGCGTACTGACCAGGCTCCATGCGCTGAACGGTGACCTGGAGCCGGTCGGTCAGGGGCAGCCCGGTGATCACCCGCATTCGCCCGACCAGGGCGGCCTGCATGGGCGCTGCGATGCGGGTGCTGACGTCGCAGAGCCAGGCCCGGTAGAAGGCGTCCCGGTGGTGGACCCAGGGGAGGTCGGCAGCGAAGAGGGCATCCAGGTCGGTCAGCAAGGCCGCCGGGAGGGTGTCCTCCGCAGTGAAGTGCGGGAACGGATCGGTGTGGTGGTGGACGCTTGGCAGCACACCAGAAGCAGATGACCTCATCGCGGGGATGGTACTCCATGACCACCCTCACGATGAGGTTGTTGCTGCTCCGGGTGAGGCTCAGGCAGCCTTTCCGCTGGGGATCTTGCTGCGGTTGTGCATGGTCTCCCACTCCATCACCAGCTTCCCGCCGATGGTCTCTCGCTGACGTTCCCAGTCCGAGATCAGCTCCAGGCAGGCGTGGTCGATGTAGCGGAGGGTCTCCAGGTGGATGTGGACCTCCGCGTGGGCTGGCAGAGCCTCCAGGGCCTGGGCAAGCGCTGGCAGCCGCACAAAGGTCGCCGCGCCGGTCAGGGTGACGTCGATCTCACCGGTGAGCCGGGTCTGGGTGTTCACCTCCAGGTGGGAGGAGGTCCAGACGAGGTGCAGGACGGAGACCGCCAGACCGATGAGCAGGCCCTCCAGGAGGTTGGTCACCACAATGGAGACCACCGTGATGGCGTAGATGCCGAACTGGGCGTGGCTGCGCTCCCAGAGCTGGCGCATGACGTCTGGCTTGACCAGCTTCCAGCCGATGTAGACGAGCACTGCTGCCAGGGAGGCCACTGGTATGAGTGCGAGGATGCTGGGGAGGGCGAGCACCATGATGAGCAGCCAGATGCCGTGGAGGATCGATGAGACGCGGGTGGTGGAGCCGGCCTCGACATTGGCGGTGCTCCGGACGATGACGCCGGTGACCGGCAGGCCGCCGAACACACCGCAGGCCACGTTGCCGATGCCCTGTGCGAGCAGCTCCCGATCGAAGTCGGTGCGCACGCCGTTGTGCAGCTTGTCGACCGCTGATGCACACAGCAGGGACTCCGCTGATGCGATGCAGGCCAGGGCCAGGGCTGCGCCGAGCACGGAGGGCTGGAGGAGCATCGAGAACGCGCTCAGCTCCGGGAACGTGATGAGGGTGTCCACGCCCTCGGGCACGGTGACGTACTGGATGGGCAGTGCAAAGGCAGC
>JBLHNG010000553.1:0-6046 GCA_047621685.1 Myxococcota bacterium
GTACCGACGAGCAGGCCCGCCAACACGAGGGCAGTCTGGACAGCCAGATCCATCGCTGCCGCCACCACCTCCTCAGCCTCTACCCGCCTGCCGTCGCGGACCAGGCCCAGGTCTACCGAGAGGAAGGTGCCAGCGGCAAGGACCTCAACCGGCCGGTCTTTCGGGTGCTGATGCGCGATGTTCGCCGGGGGATAGTCAAGCACATCGTCTTCACGGAGCTGTCCCGAATCAGCCGCAACGTGCGTGACTTCCTGGAGCTGTCCAGCGAGTTCGATCGCTACGGGGTGCAGTTCACCAGCCTCCGCGAGAAGTTCGACACCACCAGCCCGCACGGTCGCCTCATCGTGACGGTGCTCATGGCGCTCAACCAGTTCGAGCGGGAGCAGGTCGCAGAGCGGGTGCGCCTCAACATGCGGGCGCGGGCTGAGCGGGGTCTGTTCAGCGGCGGCACCATTCCCCTGGGTTATCGCGCAGCCCCCGAGCGAAGCGGTCACCTGCTCATCGAAGAGTCCGAGGCACCGCTTGTCCGGGCTGTCTTCTCCGCCTACCTGGAGACCGGCTCCATGCGAAAGGCGGCGGCACGCCTCAAGGAACGCAGCCTGAAGCGGCCTACCCGAACCACCCGCACCGGGCGCAACCGGCCCGCCGCCTTCCTGACCCGCGAGCACTTCCGGCACATGCTCAAGAACCCCTCCTACGCCGGCTTCAAGGAGGTGAACCGGACGAATCGAAGCTGCACCCCCGAGGCCATGGCGGCCCTACCCAAAGAGGAGCGGTATCGGGTGGTCCCGGCGGTCTGGGAACCGATCATCTCCATGGCGGTCTGGGAACGCACCCAGGAGCTGATCGCCGACGGGAACCGAACCAGAAGCAACGTAACGCGGCGTTTCGTGCATACCTTCATCCTGTCGGGGCTCGTCCACTGCATCGGCTGCGGCACTGCGTTGCATGGTGCCTCCGCCAAGGGGCAAACCTACTTCTACTACCAGCACCCCACAGGGGCCTTCGCTGAGGGCACCTGCCCCCGACGTCGGTGGACTGCGGCGGTGGTCGAAGAGTCAGTCATGGGACGACTCGGACGGCTTGCCCAAGATGAGGACCTGCTGCAGCTGGTGGTGGAGCAGACCAACGCGCGGCTTGCATCGGGGCTGCCGACGCTGGATCGGGAGATTGTCGTGATGCGCGAGCAGATGACCACCCAGGAGAAGGAGAGCCAGGCGCTTGTGGCGCGGCTGATGACGATGCCAGTCGATCAGGTCCCCGAGAACTTCTGGACCGCCGCACGCGCACAGGAAGCCGAGGTACTGGCACTGCGTGGCGAGCTCGTCCGGCTAAACCGGAAGCGAGTCGAGCTGGAGTCCGCGAAGCTCTCTGCTGAGGACTACCGCCAGGCGCTCCAAGATTTCGCCGCGGTCTACGCCCACCTCAAGCCCCACGAGCAGGGACAGCTGCTCTCCTGCCTCATTGACCGGGTGGTCCTCGATGAGGAAAAGGCCACCATGTGGCTGCTGGGACAAGACGCAAGAAACCCCTCTACGGAGAGTTCTCCGAGAGGGGTAACAAGCTCCCCCTGCTGGACTCGAACCAGCGACACCCGGATTAACAATCCGGTGCTCTAACCAACTGAGCTAAGGGAGAAGAACCCCATCTATATATAGATCCCCGCCACGAGTGTCAAGCCCTGAAACGCCGCAACACAAAAGCCCCCATCCCAAACCTACAACCCCGAAAATGCCCCGTCTTCGCTCACCTGATACCATAGAAAAATGCGCCGGTTCCTCCCCGAAGTGCTCGCAGCCCTCCTCGTCAGCCTGCTCACCGCTGGCGGACTCCTGCTGGATGCCACCGCCCCGGCCCGTCATCAGGGCATGAGTCTCACAGAGGTCTTCCTGGGCACCGGCGAGCAAGTCGTCATGGCTGGCACCGGGGTCGACCTCCTCGGCACGGTCTGGACCTTCGACAGGGTCCACCGAATGCTGACCGGACAGGCTGCCATCATCGACGCGGCGGTCTTCGCACCCATCGGCATGGACACCGGAGCCGCCCAGGGCTTTGCCTGGCTCGACGCCGCCATCGCCGCTCCCCTCACCCACCTGCTCAGCGCCACCGGGGCCTACAACCTCTGGCTGCTGCTGATGCTCATGGGCACCCAGCTCGCCTGTGTGGCGCTGATGCGGCAGGTCGGTGCGAAGCCGGTCACCGCGCTGGCCTTCTCGATCGTCGCGGTCGGCAACCCGTTCGTGTTCAACGAGATCATCCTCGGCCGCCCCACCCAGGTCACCATCGCCTTCCACGCGTTGTTCCTGCTGATGACCCATCGGATGCTGAGCCGTGGAAGCTGGCGAGCCGGGCTGGCGGCGGGCGGGTTCCTGGCGGCATCCTGCTACGTCTACTGGTTCGGCGCGATCGCAGTTGGCCTGACCGCTGCCGTCGCCGCCACCCTGCACCTCGCCATGGTGCGCGAGCGACGACGCGAGATCCTCCTCGCCGGTCTCGCCCTGTGCGGCGTCGCGCTGGCGCTGACTGTGCTGCCCACCTGGCGGCTGTCTGGGGCCATCCTCACCGGAGACGGCGCCTCCTGGATCGCCGATCTCGCCCGCCCACCCCGCACCCTGCTGGACCTCGGGCTGTTCGAGCTGCAGACCCGCGGAGAGTGGCTGCACCTCCGCCACCCCCTGGAGCTGCACCGCCGCCTCGTCGAGATCCAGGTCCCCTGGACGCTGCTCGCGGTGCTGATTCTGGCCATCCCGCGAGACCGTGTGACCGCAGCGTGGTGGCTGTCGGGCTGGTTCGCCCTGACCATTCCGCTGGGCAGCGCGGTGATCATCGGCGGGGTCGGACTGCTGACCGGGCTGGGATTCGCCGAGATCATCTTCCCGCCGATCGCCCGCTGCCACCACCCCGAGCGCCTCGTGGTCGCGGCGATCCTGGTCGGCAGCATGGTTGGAGCCATGGCGGTCTCCCGGCTGCGCCACCCCGCGCTGGTGTGGGGGCTCTCACTCGCCATCGGTGCTGCGGCGCTGACCGAAGCCCACCAACGGACCGTCGCCCGGGTCTGGATCACGCACCCGGTGCAGCTCATCGAGCGGGTCGCGCTCACCGATCCCGGCGGCATCATCGATGTCCCCCTCGAAGCCTCCAACGAGACCTACTTCCGCCAGGTCTTCCACCGCCAGCCCCTGCTCGGCGGTCCCGGCATCAACGGCCCGTTCACCCGCCCGCAGGCCCACGTCGACTACTGCAACAACAACACCCTGCTCGTGGCCCTCGAAGCGCTCGGGCAGGGCCAGCCGATGGGCGAATTCGCTGAGGAAGACCTCGCGCAGCTGTGGGACGATGGCTTCCGGGTGATCGTCCTGCACCGCGACCGCATGCGCCGAGTCCCCGATGGGACCGGGCTGCGGGCCGCGGGCTTTGAGAAGCTGGACGCAGACGACGGGATGGTCGCCTACAGGCTGCCTACTCCGCCAGCGCCTTGATCTCGGGGACCGTAGAGCGAGCAATGCGGGGGCGAGCAGACTCGGCCTCTGGGCCAGCCATCGCGGCGCGAGCCACGCTCAGGGAGACCTCCAGCGGCATCGTGTCGAGCTGGTTGAAGGTCAGGATGGCGAGCCCCTTCGTCTCTGGGCCCGTCACCCAGCCCTTGATCGATGCCTCCGCCGTCACCGCATGGCGAGAGATGAGGCACTCCGCGGCACGCATGCCCGCCCACGGCGGCTGCTTCGCGTTGTCGACGACAAACAGGAGGGTCTCCACCGGGGTCTCGGTCAGGGCCTCGACGCTCTCACAGCTCGGGGCCGGATCGCGAATCGACAGCGCACGGTAGACCGCCTCTGCAGCAGCATCCGGTGCAGGACCGCTCGCAGCCGGTGCGACCTCGGTTGCTGCGGCAGATGGGGAGGCCGCAGCCTCTGCCACCGGTGCAGCCGGGGTCGCGGGCTCAGCCTGGGGGGTGCCAGCGCAGCCCAGCGCAAGGAACAGGGTCATCGACATCGGGATCTCCTTGGGCCCCCAGTCTATCCCAGGTATCCTCATGGCTGGAGACACGATGGGCCACTCAGCACAACTCACCCTGCTCCTCGGCGTCCTCCTCGGCCTCACTCCGGACAAAGCAACAGACACAGAGCCCGCCAACACCGCGCCTGAGACCGCCCCAGACACTGCTGACGGCGGCGCGTTGCACGCTGATGGCTGCGCTCACCGGCTGCTGGTAGCCCGCACCGCGATCACGTTGGGCACCAGCCAGGCCCGATGGTTGTCATCGCGCTCGTAGAAGTCGGTCTCGTAGCTGCCTATCAGCTCGACCTCCCGTCCTCCGGCGCGCACAAACAGCTGCGCTTCCGGTCCCCCTTCGGCGTACTGGAGGCGGGCCAGCGACAGCGGCAGCACCTGGAGCATCGCCACGAAGTCATGGGTTCGCCATGGGGAGCGGGCGTGGATGAAGAGCAACCGTCCGTCGGTGTCCTGGCCGATCAGCGCATGACTCCACTGGCGGGGCTGGTCGGACCAGACGTTGCTGCCGGTGCAGGACAGCATGCGGATGCCCTGAACGAGGGTCTGATACTGCTGCCGAAGTGCTGGGAAGTCCTCGCAGGTACGGTCGATGATCCGAGCGGCGGGGAGGCTGGGATCCCGGGGACTGAGGGCGAGGATGTTGTTGTCCTGACTGGCGTCGGGGTTGTTCACAAGGCCATCACGGACCATCAGGTGGGTGGAGGTGGTGTGGTCGGTCTGGAACATTCCGGCGTTGATGACCGCGAGGAAGTCGCCCTCCTCCGCCCACTGCCGGGCGGTGAGACTGCGGTCGTCTTTCCGCAGCCAGCGCCCCTCCAGGGAGACGGTCAGCACCGCCGGATCCACCCGGAGGATTCGAATCCGGGAGTCCCCGAGGCTGGAAGGCGTGGGCGCCTCAAACACCGCCAGCTCCATCCCATCAGTCAGCACCACCCAGCCCTCCGTTGGCTTCGGCTCACCGAGTGGGATGACGGGAGCGGGCACCGGCTCAGGCTGGACCTCCGGCGGGGCAGCCTCTGGCGTCAGGGAGCAGGCGAGGAGGAGCAGCATGGAGGGTCCGACACACCCCAGAGCGCTCGGTTCCTCAGCCGTAGCGGTTGTACCGTCCGTCTCTCAGGAAGCCGATGAGGGTCATGCCGACCTCTGCGGCCAGAGATGCCGCCAGCGAGGAGGGCGCCCCCACTGCGGCGAGCACCGGGATGCCAGCCACCGCCGCCTTCTGCACGATCTCAAAGCCGGCTCGTCCGCTGACCAGCAGCACCCGGTCCGATATCGGAACCCGGTCCTGCCGCAGCCGCCAGCCGATCACCTTGTCCACTGCGTTGTGCCGTCCGATGTCCTCTCGGAGCACCTCCATCACCCCGTCCGCGGAGAACAGCGCCGCAGCGTGGATCCCGCCGGTCTGGTCGAAGACGGACTGGGCCGCCGCGAGCTGTCTGGGGAGATCATGGAGGACGGCGTGGGACACCGCGAGGGGAGCGACCGGCGAGACCGACTGTCGGATGCGGTCGATGCTCACCTTGCCGCAGATGCCACAGGAGCTGCTGGAGAACAACACGCGATCCGCCAGGGCACGACGCTCCAGCGAGATCCCACTGGCCAGCAGGGCATCCACCGTGTTGCCCTGCGGATCATGCGGGCTGTCGACATGGGCGAGCGCGACGAGGTCGTCCTCTCCGTCGATGACGCCCTCGGTGTAGAGGAAGCCAGCCGCCAGATCGAGATCATCGCCCGGGGTGCGCATGGTGATTGCGACCGAGCGTCCCTCAATGCGGATCTGGAGCGGCTCCTCGACCGCGAGCAGATCTGAGCCTGCCGGACCGACGACTTCGCCGCTGACCCGCTGGACCCGAACCGACTCGACGCGCGACACTATAGGTCGTGCCGGTCGACTTCGATCTGCGGTGAGACCAGGCCATCGTTGTGGAGCCCGCCGCGCTCATCGGAGCCATGGCGGGTCCGGGGACCAACCCAGACAAAGCCGTCCTTCTCGTGGACCGAGAAGCAGGAGACGTGGCGGTTGTCCTGGCTG
>JBLHNG010000554.1:0-6042 GCA_047621685.1 Myxococcota bacterium
CACCGTGCCCGGCATGCCAGGCGCTGCCGTGACAGCAGCCGGCGAAGAAGCAGCCCGTCCGCCCCACTGCCAGTGCCAACATGATCGCAGCGGCGGCGATGTCGGCGAGCTTCCAGACCGGGATGTCGTTGCGCCAGGCATACAGCCCACCGGACACCACGCCGCCGATAACCCCGCCGAGGAACGCGAAGCCGCCCTGGTTCATGTCGAAGAAGACCAGGGGGTTGGAGAAGAACGAGGCGGGCTCCGCGAACACGAAGTGCAGCAGCCGGGCGCCGGCGAGTCCGAAGATGCTGATCAGCAGGTAGAGCGGCACGAGGTTGTCGCTGTCGATGCCGACCTTTCGCGCCCGAGAGCTGGTGAGCATGAACGCGGCGAGGAACGCCATCATGACCATCAGGCCCCAGGTGTGGAAGCCGATGCCCTGGTATTCAAAGAGGGTCGGGAACATGGCGCTCGCTCCATTATAAGGGAGGCTATAACTCCCCGGAGGCCGAAGCTATGCGCGACGGGCTGATCATTTCCCTGCTGAGTGTTGTCCCCAAGAACCACACCACACGGCTGATGGGGGCGACCTCACGGCTCGGCCTGTCTCGGCTTTTCATCAGGCTGTTTGCCTGGAAGTACAAGATCAACCTCGACGAGTGTGTCGGTGGACCTGGGGACTATTCGAGCCTCTCAGACTTCTTCCTGCGCCCGCTGATTCCAGAAGCACGGCCCACGGATGCCACCCCCGACGTCCTCGTCAGTCCTGCAGATGCAAGGGTGCACACCTTCGGCCGCATCACCAATGGCACCTTCGCCCAGTCCGACACCCGCTCCGGCAGCATCGCCAACCTCGTGGGTGCCGCAGATCCCCGCACGGAGTCTGCGCCACCGATGACCGGGGAGCAGTTCGAGGGCGGGCACTACGCGGTGCTCTACCTCTCCCCACAGGACTACCACCGGGTCCACGCCCCCCGAGAGGGCACCCTGGTGCGCACCCGCTACCTGCCCGGTCGGCTGTGGCCGGTCTTCCCCACCGCCACCCGACGCATCGACGGGCTGTTCGACCGAAACGAGCGGCTCATCTTCCAGGTGCAGACCGACCGGGGGCTGATTGCGAGCGCGATGATCGGCGCCTTCGGGGTCGGCCGCATGACCTCGCCACACTCCGACATCATCACCAACATCGGCGGTGCGGCCCGGGACGTCACCCAGGACACGCCCCCGACCATCGACCGCGCCGCAGAGCTGGGCAGCTTCGGCCTGGGTAGCACTGTGATCCTGCTCCTGCCGCCGGGGGATTTTACGTGGGAGCTGACCCCGGGGGCGAAGGTGGAGGTCGGGCAGGCCATTGGGCGGTGGGCGTAGCTGAAAGCTGTGGGTCCCCGATGCGGTACAGGAAGGTCCTGTGAGACTGCGGACGGTGGCCGCAGGGCGGGGTGTCCGGTTGGGGGGTCACAGGGGGAGCGGTGACCAGAGTGAACCGAAGGGGAACGTCGGGAATGCAGCCCCCCTTGAGCAAGCGGAAGGGTCCAGACCGAAGGGAATGGAAACTTCCGCGCAGTGGCCAGAAAAAGAATGGCGCCGACGATGGCGAACCTCAGCTCACACGGGGAGGGAGAACCCGCCGTCATCCCATCGCCACGACGCTGAGAAGCCCAAAGGGCGAGCAGTCCAGGGAGGCAACATCAAAAGCAGAGATGGGCGAATCCTTGAAGTACGGCGGTACTCCCAACCCGTCTCCATCCCTCTCCCCAAATCGGCAGTCACACCACCAACAGCCGACAGCCAGCCTGCCGCTTTGCCTCAACGACAAGGCGGAGAACCTGAAGACGAGCCAGGTCTCCGCCCTCCCCACAACTCCGCTTCTCAACCTCGCTGCGGCTTACCGACCGCGAGCACGCGCCATAAGCGCCGCGAGCTTGCCCACCCCGCGCTGCACGACATCGGGCGGGGCGGAGGTGAAGCAGAGCCGGACGTGGGTGGCGTAGTGTGTCGGTCCGAACGAGGCGCCCGGGGCGAGGATGAGGTTCTCCTCCAGGCAGTCAAACAGGAAGCCATCCAGCCCACGCGCATCGAGGCAGTCGGCCACGTCGAAGAACAGGAAGGTGCCGCCCTCAGGTGCAGGCAGGCCGAGGGTCTCCGCGGCAAGCTCCCCAGCAGCTCGGTACTGCGTAGCGGCATCGGCCAGCCAGGCATCTCCCCCGGTGAGTGCGGCGAGCGCGGAGACCTGACTGGCCCGGGGTGCGGAGTAGAAGGCGTGGATGAGCGACTTTCGTATCTGCCCGGCGGTCTCGACATCGGGCGCGATGAGGTAGCCACACCGACTGCCCGCCAGCCCGTAGGCCTTCGAGAAGCTGTAGGCCGAGATGGTGCGCTCTGGCGCGAACCCGGCGACGGGGTGGTAGTCGGCGGTGTAGGCGTAGTGCTCGTAGATCTCATCGGCCCAGATCCACAGGTCGTGCTTTCGGGCGAATGCCGCGAGTGCGGACAGCTCCGCCGGAGTGAGTACCGCGCCGGTGGGGTTGTTGGGAGAGTTGATGTAGAGGGCGACCGTCTTGTCGGTGAGGTGCTGTGCGAGCCGCCCGGCGATGTCCCCGGCCCCACGGTCCAAGAACGGCACCTCGACCGGCGTGCCGTTGCTCGTCGCGACGATCCCGGCGATGAGCGGCCAGTACGGTGCGAGGATCATCACCTCATCCCCCGGAGCCAGCAGCGCCCCAGCCACCGATTTGAGCCCCCCCGTCGCCCCACAGCTCGTCAGGATGCGCCCCTGCTCGACCTCGTGACGCGCCGAGAGCGCCGAGAGCAGCGCCGGGATCCCGTTGACCGGTGGGTAGCGGTGCAGCCCGGGGTGTGCGGCAGTGGTCAGCGCCTCCATGCGCGCTGCGGGCAGGGGCTCCATCCAGGTGTCGCCGACGTGCAGCGGATAGACCTCGCCGGTCAAAGTGGCGATCCGGGAGAGGAACCGGGAGAAGACCCCGCCGGGAATGGCGGTGATGTGCGGTGCGGCGGCGGGGTGTCGAGGCACGGACTGGCTCCTTGATAATTTCGTGACTCGATCATGAGTCACCAACTCCAGACGAATCTGATACACGTCAGCTTATGAGAGAACAACTGACCGAGCTGGCCTACGACCTGTGGTGGAGTGGAATTCCCGGGGTCAATGCGCTGTGGCGCGATCTCGATCCGGCCCTGTGGGATGCCCTGAATCACAGCCCTGTCGCCATGCTGCGAGAGGTCGAGACCATCCCCGAGGCATGGCTGGAGCGGGCCGCTCCCCTGCTGGCGCGCTGGGAGGCCATCCGGGCTGCCCCCACGATGCCCGACTGCCCGACCATCACCTACCTGTGCATGGAATTCGGCATCCACGAGTCGCTGCCGATCTACTCTGGCGGCCTCGGCATCCTGGCTGGCGATCACATCCGCAGCGCGGCAGACCTGAGCCTGGACTTCGTCGGAGTCGGCCTGTTCTACCGCGAGGGCTACTTCTTCCAGGTCCTCCACGAGGGCCAGCAGTCCTCCGCCTACCCGATCCGGGATCCCGCAGACCTCGCGCTCCGTCCGGTGCTCGACGAGGCGGGTGAGCCCCTCCGGATCGACATCCCCTACGGCGACGAGGTCATGGTCGCCCGGGCCTGGGAGGCTCGGCTCGCGGGCGTGAAGCTGTACCTGCTCGACACCAACCTCCCCGAGAACAGCGAGGAGGTCCGCGGGCTCACCCGTCGGCTGTACGGCGGCGACAGTCGCACCCGCATCGGTCAGGAGATCCTGCTGGGCATCGGCGGGATCCGGCTGATGGCGGCCATCGGTCGGCAGAGCGACGTCTTCCACATGAACGAGGGTCACGCCGCGTTCAGTGTGCTGGAGCTGTGGGCCGACGGCCTGCGAGACGGGCTCTCTCGCCAGGAAGCCTGGAGTCAGACCGAGCAGAAGTGCGTGTTCACCACCCACACCCCCGTCCCCGCCGGTCACGATCGGTTCTGGTGGGACAGCGTCAACGATCTGCTCGGCCCCTACCGGGAGTCCCTCAAGCTGCGCGAGGGCACCTTCATGGACCTCGGCCGCGAGGATCCCACCGACCTGTCCACCCCCCTGAGCATGACGGTGCTCGCGCTGAGGGGCAGCCGGGCGGCCAATGGCGTCTCCGCGCTGCATGGCGAGGTCTCCCGGGAGATGTTCGCGGACCTCGGCTTCCAGATCGACCACATCACCAACGGGGTCCACCCCGGTGCGTGGCTGGCGCAGGAGATGGAGGCGCTGTTTGACAGCCAGATGCCCGGCTGGCGCACCCACCACTCCGATGTCGCGTTCTGGGGAGCCGCCGAGCAGCTCCCGGTAGACGCCCTCATCACTGCACGGAAGTCGATGCGCGGTCGGCTCGTCACGGAAGTCCGCCGACGGCTCGGCCGGGATGTCCTCGATCCGGATGCTCTGACCATCGGCTTCGCCCGTCGGTTCGCCCCCTACAAGCGCGGCGATCTCATCTTCACCGACCCCGACCGCCTCGCCGCACTGCTCGACCAGGGTGTGCAGATCGTCTACGGCGGCAAGGCTCACCCCAACGACACCGCAGGTCAGGCGATCATCGCCCGGGTGCTTCGCTGGGCCCGGGATCCCCGGTTCCGCAACCGCGTCATCCTCATCCCGAACTATGAGGCTGACTTCGGACGGCTCATGACCCAGGGCTGCGATGTGTGGCTCAACAACCCCCGGCGTCCCCGGGAAGCCAGCGGCACCTCGGGCCAGAAGGCTGCCCTCAACGGCAACCCAAACTGCTCGGTGCTCGATGGGTGGTGGCCAGAGGCGTTCGATGGTCGCAACGGCTGGGCGATCGGAACCACCCGGGACTGGAAAGACACCAACGCCCAGGATGCCGCAGACGTCGAGAGCCTGTACGCGGTGCTCACCGGCGAGATCCTCCCGGCCTTCCAGAATCCCGAGCGATGGGCAGCCATCATGGCCCACACCATCGCCACCTGCATGCCAGTGTTCAACACCCACCGCATGGTCATGGACTACCTGAACGGGATGTACCGGGCAGACTGAGGGCGCCAGGGTTAGCATCCCAAAATGTCCTCGCTTCCCGACAACACCACTCTTATCGCCAACTCGGACGTCTGGATCGAGGGAGAGGCGCTCCTACAGCTCTCCCGCATCGCGTCACTGCCCCGCTGCTTCAAGGCGGTGGGGCTTCCCGACATCCATCCCGGTCCCGGAATCCCCATCGGCGCCGCGTTTGCGTTCGACGATGAGATCCGCCCCCTGCTCGTCGGCAGCGATGCCGGCTGCGGCGTGGCGGTGGTGGCGATCAGCAAGCTGAAGATCCAGGGCGACAAGCTCATGCGTCGGCTCGACGAGGAGTTCGACGAAGACCCCCTGCCCGACCTCAACCGAGACGCCATGCTTGATGCGATGTGGTCCAAGGGGCCCCTTGGTCTCATGGATCTCGACGTCCCCGACTCGCTGCTGGAGCTTGTCGAGGGCTGGCGCGAGGAGCCAAAGTGGCTGGCGGCCATTGACTCCGGGCAGCGTCCTGAGGGCTGGACCACCCGGCCAGGAACCATCGGCGGCGGCAACCACTTCCTGGAGGTCAGCCGGGTCAGCCAGGTGCAGGATCGCCAGGAGGCCGCAACCGTCGGACTCAAGCCCGGGGGCTTTGCGGTGGTCGCCCACTCCGGCTCTCGTGGGCTGGGGCGCTCCCTCATCGACACCTGGGGCAAGGAGGCCCTTCGCGGCGCGGATGCCGGGGAGTACCTCCGACAGCTCGCTGGCTGTGTGCGCTTCGCCCGGGGCAACCGCGCCCTGCTGACCTGGCGGATGCTCAACGCTGCCGGCTCCGCTCGTCGGGTGACCGGGGTGTTCGACGTCACCCACAACACTGTCCTGCCCGCCATCGTCGACGGACGAGACGCCTGGGTCCACCGCAAGGGCTCCGCACCCGCAGACGACGGCATGTTCACCATCGTGCTCGGCAGCCGGGGCGCAGAGAGCTGGGTGATGGTTGGCTGCGGAGACGCTGCCTGCCTCTGCTCGGTTGCCCATGGTGCGGGGCGA
>JBLHNG010000555.1:0-6029 GCA_047621685.1 Myxococcota bacterium
GATCAGCGCCCAAGGACGGAGACGGGGTTGGCAGTACCGCCGCCAGTTGAGGCTTCGCCCATCTCTGCTTTTGATAGTGCCGACCTGTCCTGCTCGCCCTTCGGTCTTCTCAGCCAGGGGCGCTCTCAGCCTCGTGGCTCTCGATTCCGAAGGGTCCTCCCTCACCCATGCGCTGAGAACCGCTATCCTCGGCGCCATTCTTTTTCTGGCCACTTCGCACCACTGCGCCCGACGCTTCGCTCTGGGCTGCTCATAGTGCTCGTTCGAGGGGGCTGCACTCCTTGCGTCTCACTTCGTTCGCCTCCAGTCCCCGCTCCCCTGCGACCCCCAGCCTGACACCCACTTCAAATCCCCGCCCTGCGGTTGCACATCGGCTCACTCACCGACCCATCCTGGGCCATTGGGAGCGCCGAGTGGTTTCTACCGCCGCTCACGCCGGAGTTTTCGTGTTCTTCACCGTGATAGGACTTCCCTACTGACTACCTTGTCACCTCGACACCAAGACCGATCTCCAACACAGGCAGGCTGATGGGTGTGCCGATAACCCGACGCGGAGTGCTGCTCTCCGGCGCCCTCTTCGGTGCCGCCCTGCTGATTGGACGGGTCATCTGGCTGGCCCCACCGGCCCCGGGAATGCGGGTGCTGTCGGCCCGGGAAGCAAGCATCATCGAGGCGATTGCTGCGGTGCTGTTCCCGCCGGGCACCTTCAGTGTCCACGGTGGAGATGGCGGCACCGCCCCCCGGCTCGATGTCCTCCTCGACGAGATGCTCGATGAGCTTGCCGCCGACGGCTTCCGCTACCTGCTGCGCGCCATGGAGGTCGGCACCCTGGTCGCCCGGGGAGTCCCGTTCTCTGGACTGCCGGTCGACGAAGCCCGTGAGGTCATCGACATCTGGTTCTCCGAGGAGCCCGCCCCGCGGCGCATGGTCTCGGACTCCTTCAAGGTCCTCCTTGGCATCAGCTTCCTAAACCGCCCCGAGGTTGTTGCCGAGATCGGCTGGCGTCGGGGCTGCATCGACGGAGATCCCTCATGAAGCGCGGATTTGCAGACTACGGCCCCGAGGAGGTCTGGGAGGCCGACGTCGCGATCATCGGCGCGGGAGCCGGCGGTGCGGCGGCAGCGGCCCGACTCGCGGAGGACGGCCACTCGGTGATCATGCTGGAGGCCGGCAGCCACTGGAAGCCGTCTCAGTTCAAGCCCTCCTCGGCCTGGGCCTTCCGCAACCTCTACAGCATGCGAAACGCAAGAGCCGCAGTCGGAAACGCCATGATCCCGGTCCCCGGTGGGCGCGGGGTGGGGGGCAGCACCCTGGTCAACTCGGCCATCTGTTTCCGCACTCCGGATGTCGTGCTCAAGGACTGGGTGGAGCGATTCGGCTGTCACCGCCTGAGCGCCTCAGCGATGAAGTCGCGGCTGGACCGGGTCTGGGAGACGCTCCAGGTCGTCATCAACCCGGTCGCTGTCCAGCGCAACAACAACCTCATCTTCAAGCACGGCTCGGACAAGCTCGGCCTGCCCGGTGAGTGGATGCCCCGCTCCGCACCGGGCTGCGTGGGCTGCGGAGTCTGCCAGATGGGCTGCCCCACTGGCGGGAAGTGGTCGGTGGATCGCAACTTCATCGTCGAGGCCATCGCCACCGGAAACGCCTCGGTCAATGGGGACTGCCGGGTGGAGTCCGTGGAGATCGAGGGTGGTCGGGTCACCGCCCTGCTCGGCCGAACCATCGACCCGGTCACCCTCAAGCCCGTCGGGCGGTTTCGGGTCAAGGCGAAGGAGTTCATCAGCTGTGCGGGCCCGATCGGCTCCCCCCGGTTCCTCCTCGGCAACGGACTCTCCACCGCCGACGTCTGCGGCGCCCACCTCTACCTCCACCCTGCCGCCGGCATGCTCGCCCGGTTCACCCAGGAGATCCGCCCCTGGAGCGGCGTCACCCAGGGCTTCTACGTCGATCGCTGGGAGAAGGGCTACCTGCTGCAGACCTACTCTGCCAATGTCGATCAGGCCTACGTCGGCATGCCCTGGTCGCTTGGGGAGGGGCTGATGAAGGTGCTCAAGGACCTCAAGAACATGGCGATGGCCGGTGCGCTGGTCCACGACGAGGACTCCACCGGCAGCGTCAGCCTCTCTGGCCTGACCTACTTCCTCGGAGACGGGGATCGCCGGCGCCTGCTTGCTGGGCTGAGAGAGTGCGCCCACGTGTTCTTCGCGGCTGGGGCGCTCGAAGCCTACGCCCCGATCATCGGCTCCCGCACCATCACCGGTCCCGACGACATCGCCCGGGTCATCACCGACGACATCCCCGCCCGGCGCATCTACCTCTACGCCAGCCACCCGATGGGCACCTGCCGGATGGGCAGCGACCCGAACACCTCCACCATCGACCCCGACGGCCGGGTCTGGGGCTGGGACAACCTCTCCGTCGCCGACGCCAGCGTCTTCCCGACCTCACTCGGCGTCAACCCCCAGGTCACGACCATGGCAATCGGGCTGACCATCGGCGAGGTGGTCTCTCAGCGGCTGGGGTGAGGATCGCTGAGAGGAGATACAGTGCTCAGGGAGGTTGCGGATGAGGCTCTGGCTGCTGGTTCTGGTTGGATTGTCGCTGGGCTGTCGGCGCGACGAGAAGCCGCCCAACATCATCCTCATCGTGTTGGACACCACCCGCTCCGACCGGCTGAGCGTCTACGGCCACGACCGGCAGACGACCCCGTTCCTGGAGCAATTCGGCAAGCGCGGGGTCCGGTTTGATCAGGCCTGGTCGGTGTCCTCCTGGACCCTGCCTTCCCACGCCACGATGTTCACTGGCCTGCACCCCGACGATCACAAGGCCACCCAGGAGAACTTCACCGTCTCCGAGGACATCAACACCCTCGCCGAGCGCCTCCAGTTGGGTGGCTACCAGACCGCCGGCTTCTCCAACAACCCCTGGGTCTCCCACCGGGTCGGGCTCACCCAGGGCTTCGCGGCATTCTCCGAGATGTGGGTGATCAAGAAGACCCGCGAGAAGACCGGTCGGCACGCCACCCTCGACGAGATCGATCGCTGGAAGGAGGAAGTCCTCAATGAGGATGAGCCCTTCTTCGTCTTCGTCAACCTCATCGAGCCTCACCTTCCATACGCCCCGCCCGAAGATACCGGGAAGCGGTTCTTTGGCTCGAAGTCCGAGTATGAGACCGCTAAGGGGCAGTTCCTGGGGGCTGGCAAGCTCACCGTCCGCCACTACGAGGGGGGCAACCCGCTGACCGGAGAGGAGTGGGGGGATCTCGGCTCGCTGTATGAAGGGGAGCTGGTTCGGGTCGATCAGGTCACCAAGAAGATCCTCACAAGGCTGGAGGGCATCCGAGAGGGCGAGACCGTGGTCATCATCACTGCCGATCACGGCGAGCACCTCAACGAGCACGACCACCTCGGCCACGTCTTCTCCCTCTACGAGCCCCTCGTTCACATCCCCATGCTCGCTCGCGGTCCTGGCTTCACTGCAGGCACGGTGCGCAACGAGTCGGTCTCCCTGCTCGACCTCGCGCCCACCCTCCTCTCCATCGCCGGAGCAGATGCCACCGGGATGGACGACCTCGGCATCGACCTCCGAGGTGAGATCGGTGAGCGCACCCTGCCCCTGAGCTACGGCTGGCCTCAGCAGGCCCTCATGAGCTTCCCCGCAGACATGAAGACCGGCCCGACCCTCGCAGAGCACCGTCGGGCGCTTCGGGGCGCAGTCCACTACCCCTACAAGCTCATCCGGGGCTCGGACGGCACAGAGAACTACTACGACCTCCGCCGGGATCCCGGCGAGAACGTGCCCCTGAACATCACGGTGATTCCCGAGGCGATCCGGGCTGCGATGGACGCGACGGCGGGCATGCCGATCGGTCAGTCGGGCGAGGGGAGCCTGGAGGCTGAGATGGACAGCACCACCACCGAGGAGCTGCGGCTGCTGGGCTACATCGAGTAGTCCGGCTCACCGGGTCCGAAAGACCGTCCCGTAGCACTCGATGATCTGCGAGGTCAGGCGAACCTCTCGATCCGTCTCAAAGCAGCGGACCCACAGCCGCCAGCCAGCATCCTCAGCCACCACGGCCCGGTGCAGCGAGCGCCCGTCGAAGCGAGCGATGGAGGCTGCGGGCTGCGCCTCGGAGCGGGGACTCGCCGCATGAACGCGCCGGTCGAGCACGTCGAAGTTCTCAATCAGCTCCGGCAGCACGATGGTGAGCGGGGCAGTGGCGAACCGGGTCGCGCAGTGGAGGGACGACTGGTAGGACAGGCAGACCGGTGGACGTGCCGGACCCGCCAGACGCGCCTTCATGTCGTGCAGGAGGCTGTGACCCATCCCCTGAACCTGCTCGCCCCGGGCGACGATCGTGCCGTCGAGATGCCAGCTCTGGCTGTCCACCGGGAGGTCACCGGCCGCAAAGTACTGGATCTTGGCGTCGATGTAGATGTGCTGCTTGCCGCCGTCGAGGTGGCGGCTCATCTCATCGAGCACCTGGCGCACCAGCGGACCGGCTTGCTCTCGGGCCAGCTCCAGCGGACACCAGCAGAAGGTCACGCCGTCGTCTCGGATTGCCTCCTGAGTCGGGATCGGCAGGACCGAGAGCACCTCATAGCGGTTTGGAAAGTGAGCCTGGAAGCTGCCGATGGCTTGCTGATTGGTCTCGGCATAGGTGCGCAGTGTGCGTGGTGCCATCTCATCGACCGGGGGAGCGGGCTTTCGCTTCGGTGCCGCCACTCTCCGGCGCTTCGTAGAGCCATGGTAGGCCCCTTCTCCAGTGAATGGAGCGATCTGTTGGGTCTCACAAGACCGGCTCTGGTGACGCCAGGTGTCCATTAGAAGTCGAACATCGTCTGGAAGTACTGGAGCTTCGCGCGCGGATTCTGCGACAGCTCGATGACCTGAGAGATTCGCTCGGGCAGGTGCTCAGACGCGCCATCCGGCAGCATGGTGCCCTGGTAGCGGTCTGGGAGGTCGAACGAGGCGTTGTACTCCAGGTTGGAGATTCGACGCTTGCCGTCGAAGATGGGCGGCAGCGGTGCCCAGTCGTGCTCGATGAAGAAGCTCTCAGCTCCCTGCCGCAGATAGAAGCCGAGCCGATTCATCCGCGACAGCCAGGGTGGATCGCCGATCTGCCAGAACCCACGCCCGCAGACCAGGCGCTGGGAGTGGGTGATGGGGAAGCCGTGCGTCGCCATGTGGTCCCGAGCGTACCGGTGACGGATGGCGCTCAGCAGGAGCCGGGAGAGCCCCTGACCGCGGTGTCCCTTCGCGACCACGAAGTTGGCAATGTGGTGGTAGCCCCGGGGCTTGAGCTGCGCGATCTCCGGGAAGGCGAACAGGTCGAACCACTTCTGGTCAGGGTCACCAGCGAGCGGCTGATCGAAGTCGACCTCATCGACGATGGTGGAGTGCCGCAGGTTGTTGTACCGACCGGTGAGGAAGAAGATGGTCTGCCGCCGGCTGCCGATCAGGATCGTGGCGACCAGCTCCCGGGTCTGTGAATCGGCGGGCTTGGACAGCACAAAGCGCAGACCGGAGGTGCCCCACAGGTTCGCGACCCCGTCTGGCGAGATGATGTCGCGCTGGACCCGCTGTACGACCGGCGTCGGCAGGTGACCACCCCGATCGTTTCGGGCATCTTCGAGTGAACAGCTCAGCATCGAAGAGACGCCCCGGGCGATCTCAGGCACCGTGCTGGAGACGATTCCCAGCTCCAGAGCCGAGTCCTCAAGCCGCACGAAGGGTGGGGCCGAGGGGTTCTCGCTCTCGTCGTAGCGGATGTAGGCGTCTCGGAGCACCTCCGTCGGCACGAAGCGATCCTGAGCATTCAGGTTGATGGTCGCAGTGTCGGCGGTCTTTGGTGTGATGGGGACATGCCCTCTGTGGGTGCGAGATCATTGTACGTGCGGACGGATCGGGAACGGGGTCTGGCGAAGCTCCCACTCGATGTGCCATCGGTCGGCATCCGTGGACAGTGCAGCCGCGACAGCCACCGCAGCCTGCCGGCAGATGGCCTCGCCTCGCCCCCGTCGGGC
>JBLHNG010000556.1:0-6016 GCA_047621685.1 Myxococcota bacterium
CTCCAGGGGCACCCCGCAGACATCTTCCGGCGGGTGCTGACCTCGACCGGTGAGGCAGTCGGGACGGGAACCTCGGGCTCCGGCGGTGACTTCGACACGCTGCCGGAGTCCTGGGGCATTGATCCGAGCGGGGTGGCCAACGACTGGCTCGACCACGATGACATTGAGGCGTGGCGAGACGAGGTGATTGTGACCTCGAACGCAGCGAACCCTGACTATGACTGGCACATCATCTCGGAGACGCACCAAACCAACGGCGGTAACTGGCTATTTGACCACCTCGATGGCTCCGGCCTCTTTGTCGTCCAGCGTCAGGGCGATCTGACGGTTCGGTGCCTCCAGGACCTCGACGACAACACCGATCAGGTCAACGGGCTGAAGACGGCGGGCTTCACCATCACCGACGCCGACATCCTGCTCACTGAGCGGGGGGAGATCGATGGACGATGGGAGAGCCGAGACAGTGAGCAGGAGTTCTCCAGCCGGATGGTGCAGGTGACCACGGGCTCCTCTGAGATTAGTCGTTCCCTGTATTTGAACGGTGCAAACCACATGATGCCAGCCGTCGAGTTGGTCTCGTATGATCAGTCGGCGGTCTACTTCGATGGTGTTGGCGACTACCAGCATTCCGCAGGAGGGGACGCGAGGCGGCTGGCCTGCTGGCACGCGCAGCCTCGCGAGATGCTGGAACTGCGGCTGTCGATGCGGTTCGCCCAGTACACGGTCTGTGATGTCGGGCGGTTGACGACGACCGCACTGTACGGGCGCTTCGCTGAGACGGAGAACGGCTACGACGACCAACTCGTCATGCTCTTGTCTCACCGCGTCCGATGGCTTCCGCCGGACGGGCCCAGGGTCGAGGTCCGGCTCGCCATTGTTCGCGTGGAGCCCAACCCGGATTGACCTACTCGGCGAGGACGGTCACTTCGAGCAATGCGAACCCGACGTAGCCACAGCTCTGGGAGAAGATGTCGTAGGGATACTCGCAGGGGTTCCAGGTCTCGGGGTCTTCCCCCTTGGGGACCAGGGCGAGGAGGACTTCATCATCAAAGGGGACGCCCACATCCATCAGGAATGTCCCTCCATAGACCTCATGCTCATCGAAGTTGTCTTGGATGTACCAGTCGCTCGGGGTGTAGTAGTTCGCCCACCACACCACCTGGTCCCCCTCGCAAAGCGTCGACCCCTCATGCTTCAACAGTGCCGCCGGCATCTTCCCATCAGAGGCGAGCAGAGACAGCACCACCTCATACGAGGCCACCGCCACCGACTCACAGCCTGCTTCAGAGTCCGCCTCACCGCTGTCTGAACCGTCATCGCCACCGCTGCAGGCCCAAAGCATCAACCACATCATCTTCAACCTCCTGACTCGATGGAGCATAGCGGAGGTGAATGTGGCTGCCGCGGCGAGCTGGTCACGGTGGGCTGTTTATCGGTCCGGGTAAGATCCGCCTGACCGATAGCTGTTCGTGGTCATGGGGGACATCGCCGATTGAGCCGCACCGATTCTGATCTGCTGGAGGAGTGAGGGCCGAGGGTGAGGCATCCAGCCAGAAACTGCCGGTGTTGATGGAGTGGGTGGCGACTATTGGCGTGGCTGGAGGCGTGGCGGCCGGGGGTGCATGACGTGGTGATGGGGTTGCGGGATGGGCTGAGTTAGCAGGAGATTGCGCGGATGCTGGGGCGGAGTCAGGCGATGGTGTCGGGTATGGTGGGGCAGGGCGAGGCATTTCTGGCGGGGGTGTTGCTGTAGGGGTGTCATTTTGCTGCCCGACAAACCCCACCCACACAGCTTCAGACGGGGCGCGACGGGAAAGACGCTGTTTGTTAGTCCTCCCCACGACCGTGGAGCCAGGCGTGGACGTCGCGGAGACGCTGCTGCTGGGCGGTGCAGGCCCATACAGGGAAGGCGACCGTGGAGATGGACTTTGTGGGTTGGGAGGTTCTGGCGCATCTACTCCTGAGACCAAATATGCCCTGCCCACGACCAGGGTGATCTCGGATCACCTCCAGCAAGGTGCTCCCCTGATGTAGACTTCTTGAGTGCTACTCGACCGCCCACCGCGCTATTTGCTTCTTTCGGAGGCACTTATGACGTACATCATGGCTTCTTATTTCTGCCTCGCGATGTGGCCCTATATGAGACAGTGTAGGCGGATGACCTTGCCCAGGAAGCCAACCTGCAAACAGGTCGCGCGGGCCATCGCAGCCGTCGGCGGACACATCAAAAGCAATGGGGAGCCGGGCTGGATCGTCATTGGCAGGGGCATGGAGCGACTGCTCGATTTTTCGCTGGGATGGAGGGCCAGGGCCTACGCACCAATAAATCCAGTTTCGTCCGTGCCCCAATGACCAACGGGTCTATTTTCCGCCAACGACAGCCACCCATCGGAGGGGCTGTAGACCATTGTCGGGCTGTGATTCCTGAGCCACCCACGGTCAAACGCCGATTTGTTGGTGCGTAGGCCCTGGATGGAGGGCCGCGATGGAGGTTCGATTAAACGCCAGGAATGGAACGATGTGACCGATGGTCAGCCGTCGACTGCTTGACTGTCCTGTTACCGACAAACTAAACCAAGGATTCAGAAGTGATTGCTCACCCTTGGCTCAACCAAAAGGAACCCAGTCAAAATGAATCCCCCCTATGAGTCTGGTAAACCAACCGCTTCAGATGTAGGCCGTTTAAATGATCGAATCAATGACATGGTTTATATCGACTGGAATGTTGTTCAGTTCATATATCGAGAGAAAGAAGCTCTCCCACTATTGGAGTCTATACAGAAAAGCAAGGATGTATTGATATTTCCAGTCTCTTCAGCCCACCTTTTGGATGCTACAACTCTATGGGGGACAATATCTGACGAGTCGAAATCTGAGCGATATCGTCATATGGTTTTTGCCGATGGTATCAGTTCGCAACTATTTATAGACAACATTGGGATGCAGTTTAATATGGTTTCATCCTCAATGTTCTCTGAGGCAGACAGGAGGTGCATGTTTACCATCTTGGACACAGGTGACCTACTTCTATCCAGAAAAGACAAAGATACTGTTTTAAGTATAGAAGACCAAATATCAGAAGGTAAACAGCTTGCGGATAAACTTGAAGACGAGACATCACGTTCAGCAATGATGAATATGATGAGTTTTCTTGAGGAGGCATACTCCAATGATGGTATTTTCACCGCCGATCCTGGCACGATCTACTCGAAAATGATGAGCTTTATTACACCATTATTGAGACAGTGCCTGCCAATGACCAAGTTAACAAAAGCACACCCCAGTGTAGCTGTGCGTATGATGGACACGGCTCTACGAAAGCTGGATCCTCAATTGAAGGGTGAAGTCATAATGAGCATGGCACAGCAACTCACATCAGAGAAGATTCACATTGATGACATTGGACCGCAAACCATTGGAATGATGGGGTACTTTCCTGACAGGTCTAAAACTCTAAGAAAAGGCTCTCCTGGAGTGATTGCAGATGGGAGCCATGCGCGATTTGCCTTAATCTCAGACCTTTTCATTACAGGAGATAATCGTCTTGGTCAGCGAGTAGATGCATGGGCGCACTACACAAAGCGCGGCCTTTGTAATGAGAAAGGGCCAATAGTCAGTGTCGTTCAACCTAAAAATCGAGCTGATTACCAGCGTACAGCCGAAGTAATTGATGAGTTGGCGGACTCTGTCAGGAGGACTCAAGAAACAAGGGGATAAGCGCTATCGGCGCTCCCCCTCTGGCTCCTCGCCTCCACGCCGCGGTGAGCCTGCACCCTGATCGGCCGGTCTCGTACCCCTCCGATCATGTCTGCCACGCTCACCGCCCGCTCGCTCGCCCTTTGGATCACCCTCACCGGCTTCCCCGAGGTCCTCCCGCAGCAGGATGGCGACGCCCTCTTCCTGGGCCTCAACGGCATCATCCCGACCTGGACGCAGACCGCCGCCGGCACGCAGACCCACGAGGGGCAGTTCTCCCAGCTCTGGCAGGGCAGCGACGTCCACGACTCCCCCCAGACCGCCGTCGGCCTCCAGGTCGCCACCGGCAGCCAGGCCGCGCTCAAGGGCGATGACACTGTGCTCGCCCTGTGGCGTGAGGATGGCGAGCTCCTCCTCGGTGCGTCTCGGGGCAAGGTCAACGCCGACCGGGCCAGTGCCGGCAACCGCAGAGGGGCCGCCCAGCTCGCCGACGGTCTCCACCGCTACCACCTCAGTCACTTCGGCCGCGACCCCAGCAAGCCCGAGGTTTTCCGCGCTGCGAAGGGTGAGATCGTGGTCCTGCGCGATCTCGACGTGGATGGCGTGGTCACCCTCCTGGAGCTGATCGCCGCCGGGATGAGCTTGGAGAACCTCAGCGTGTTGATGCACGCCATGGGCCTCTCCGAAGGCTGCTGGGGACCGCTCGCCGCCGCCTGGAAGCACTACCGCCGCATCGGCAAGGCCCACCTCAACCGCCACCCCACCGACGGGATCCCCTGCCTCAACTGGCTCGGGGCGGACCTGCTGCGCTGGCTGGATGCCGGAGAGCCCGCCGCCTGGTGGCCTCAGCTTCGTCCGGGGTGTCGGGGTCGGTGGGTGAACGTCGCCCAGGGCCTCCTCACCAACGCTGGTCACGTCGTCGATCCCGACAGCTTCTTCGGGCCTGCGACTGCCCGCGCCCTCCTCGCATTCCGCCAGCGCATCGGCAGCACTGAGACCTTCCCCGGCTTCGCTTCGGCGGACTGGCAGGCCCTCGGCGCACCCATCCGGCTGGCCTGACCCTCACCCCGGCGGCACCGCCCGCCCCTCACCACCCTGGAGTCCCCATGAAGAAAGGCTTTCTCGCCCGCCTGATCCTCGTCACCCTCGCCGAAGACCCCCGCGACCTCGCCACCGAGCTGGTCGACATCGCCCTCTCTGACGACACCGACGACGACAAGGCCGAAGACATCGGCAAGGCCATCGACGACGCCCTCATCCTCTCCGGTCCTGTCGGCGGCATCCTTGAGGGCATCGACGGTCCGGCAGTCGAGCACCTCGCCGGCCTGGGTCTTGCCCTCGTCGAGCAGACCCGCGCCCGTGTGGTGGAGGACCTCTCCGACCGCTTCGATGAAGTCGAGGAGCAGCTGCGCGATCGGGGGGTGCCGGAGTCGGCGATTGATGCGATGCGCGAGGTCCTTCGCCTGGACGAGTTGGCCGCCTGATTCTGGAGTGTCTGATGTCTGCCCTTCCACCCGATCCCAACACCACCGAGACGCTGACGGTGCAGGTCCTCCGCTCCGTCGAGCAACTCGCCGCCAGCCAGCGGGAGCTGCTCGCCGCGTACCAGTTGGGCCTGGAGCAGAGCGAGACCCAACACCGGGAGCAGCTCACCGAGATCCGAGCCCTCGCCGAAGCCATCCGACTCCAGACCGCCGCATTCAGCGCACGCACCGACCTCATCCGAGAGATCGGAACCGGCATCCTCGACTGGCTCAAGACCCGATGGTTCTCCATCCTCCTCGGACTCGCGGCGGGCCTGGGCATTGCGGGTGCCCGGGAGCTGATCGGCGCCTTCATCGGACAGGTCAACCCGCCCCCGCCGGGGTGAGCAGCGTGCCCGCAGCCGTGTGACCAGGCGCCTCCACCGCGTTCGGGCAGTCGTCGTGGAGGCTCCGATTCGTGCGCCCAGCTCGGCATAGGTCTCGCCGGCTGCACGACTGAGCAGCATCTCCCGCTCCTCTTCGGTGGTCAGGGCGAGGATCTCAGCGGCGACGATGGTCTGCTCGGGGCTTGGGGCGGGGTCTCGAACACCCTGGAGGGTGCCGGCGGGGATCTCGCGTTGCCTGCGGAGGACTCTGGCTACGCGGCGGGCGAGCTTCTGCACCCAGGCTGTCAACTCGGAGGGGGCTGAGGCAGGAGGACCAAGCCTCGATGATGCGGAGGGACCAGGCGGCGGTCAGGGCAGGCGAGGGTGAGAAGGAGCACCACGATGTGCCTCGGGCGGCGTGGTGGCAGCTGCCGGCGGTTCGGCGTGCTGCGGTGAAGCTGTGCGTCCTGC
>JBLHNG010000557.1:0-5990 GCA_047621685.1 Myxococcota bacterium
GACCAGCATCGGCACCACCGGTATTGGCTACGCCGGTATCGGTCGTCCCAGCGCCTTCTCCGGGTACAGGTGCACCAGCTCGATGCCCTCCCGCAGGTCGAAGGTGTCCTCGTACTGCCTGGAGAGGTCCAACTCCAGGAGGAGCTTGTGGCGGTCGGGGATGGCGAAGCTGGTGGAGATGACCACCTGACGGTAGCTGTCCCGATCGACCCCGGTGGGCACGACATCGTGTCCATATGCCGCGATACGGGGGGTGATTCCACCAAACGTCATGATCTGAAAGGCGGCGTCGAGGCGGTCGGGGCTGCTGACGACCCGGGGCCAGAGCAGCTCCATCACCGGACGCTCAGCCCGATCCAGTCGGGCTGCGGCGATGTCGGCGAGGGTGGTCTCGCTGACCCCTGGGGCGGCGTGGGTGAACATGACGCCGCAGGGGGTGAGTGCCACCAGCGCGAAAGACGAGAAGAGAGTGCAGATCTCCGCGGTGCGCTCTCCGCCGAGGCGCTCTTCGAGGGCAGTGACGTCGTCGTCGATGCCCCGGTAGAACTTCTGGGTCTTGGGACCGCCGAGGTGTCCATGCTCGTGGTTGCCCAGCAGCGAGCAGACCCGATCGGGGAACTCCGCCAGCAGCGCCTCCAGCTCTTCGAGGATGGTGGGAGAGTCGTCGGTCTTCAGCCAGCCGCTGACCTGATCCGCCCGGGGCCCATGCACGAAGTCCCCAGCGAACAGGAGGTAGAGGTCCTCGTCCCGTTCCACCCGAGCCCGGAATCGAGAGACAACCCGCCGAAAGTCGGTGAGCTGACCGTGAAAATCCGTGGCAAAGATGAGCCTGCCCTCTGCGGGGTAGACCAAGATGTTCCCATACCTACGGATTTCACCCATGTCACCCCGAACCATAAACACCAGCATGAAGAAGATCACCTTTTACTACGACATTGTCTGCCCCTACGCCTACATCGCCTCACAACGCATCCGTGCTGTGGCTGCGCGCTGTGGTGCAACCGTGGTGTGGACTCCGGTCCTGCTCGGGGGGATCTACAAGAGCATCGACGCCCCACAGGTGCCCTCACAGACCTGGTCGGCAGCGAAGGCGCGGCTGGGCGCACTCGACCTGCACCGTCAGGCGGACTACCACGGTGTATCGCTGCGTTTCCCAGCCGAGCACCCCCGCCGGAGTGTCTCGGCGATGCGGCTGCTGGTGGGCGTGGAGGGGCCGGAGCGGGAGGCGCTGAGTCATGCGCTGTACCAGGCGTACTGGGTTGACGGGGCAGACATCAGCGACCGGGGGGTGCTCGATGAAATCGCGCGTCGACATGGGGTGGATCCGGCCATCATCGACAGCCCTCAGACGCGCGCCGCGCTGTTTGAGACCACTGCGGCAGCAGTCGCAGACGGGGCATTCGGGGTCCCGAGCATGGTCGTAGACGGGGTGATGTGGTGGGGGCAGGACCGCCTGCACCTCGTCGAGCATGCCCTGACCGGGGGAATGCTGCGCACGCCCCAGACCCCTGCAGGCACTCACGGTGGCACTCTGCGCTTCTTCCACGACTTCTCCAGCCCCTTCAGCTACCTCGCCTCCACCCAGATCGCGCGAATCGCAGAGCGGCAGGGGGCGGTGGTTCAGTGGATGCCAATCCTGCTCGGTGGCCTGTTCCGTAACATCGGAACTCCGGACGTTCCGATGCTGACAATGACCAAGGCGAAGCAGGACTATGTGCGCCGAGACCTGTCGGACTGGGCGGACTGGTGGGGGGTGCCGTTCTCCTTCCCGACCACCTTCCCAGTGCGCACTGTGCTGCCGCTTCGGGTTTCCATTGCCGAGCCTGCGGCCATCCCGCACCTCTACCGGGCGCTGTGGGCGGAGGATCGGGACATTGGCTCGCCTGCGGTGGTTGCGGCGGTGCTGGCCGAGGCGGGGCTGGATGGTGAGGGGCTGATTCGGCGGGCGGGGGAAGCGGATGTGAAGGCGGTGCTGCGAGCGAACACGGAGGCTGCGGAGGCGGCCGGGGTCTGTGGGGTGCCGACGGTGGAGATCGGCGGGGAGTTCATCTGGGGGCAGGACCGGTTGGAGCAGGTTGAGGCGGTGCTCTGTGGGACGTGGGCGGTTCCGGCCTGAGTGTCCGGCTGGGGGTCACAGGGGAGCGGCCGCAAGGCGGGCACTCTCGGAGGCGAACGCAGTGAGACGCAAAGAGTGCAGCCCCCTTGAGCAAGCGTCATGAGCCCGGAGCCCCTCAGAGCGGGTAGGGCGAAGTGATGCGGAGCGGCCAGAAAAAGAATGGCGCGGAGGATGGCGTTTCTCAGCGCATGGGTGAGGGAGGACCCTTCGAAATCGAGAGCCACGACGCTGAGAAGACCGAAGGGCGAGCAGGACAGGTCGGCAAGATCAAAAGCAGAGATCGGCGAATCCTTGAAGTACAGCGGTGATTCCAACCCCGTCTCCGTCCTTGGGCTGACGGCGCCCCCGGCTGACGGCGCCCCCGGCTGAGGGGCGCCCGGCGCTGATCGCCACGGGTCCCCTCCGCGGTCGCAACTCCGCTCTGCGAGTGCCGGCTCTAGCCGTCTCTGCGAGTGCCCGCTCCAGCGGCTACGCCTCTCACTCCCTGTCGGCGTCCACTGTTCAGAAACTGCCGACCTCACCAGCCTCGGGTCGCTTGCTGCCTCCGCGGACTCCGATGGTGCGAGGATCGTAGGTATTGATGTTGCCTGCCGCGCACTGCTCGCCTTCGGCTTCTCAGCCTCGTGGCGATGGATTCCGAAGGGTGCTCTCACCGCAAGGCCAAGGTCCGCCATCGTCCGCGCCATTCTTTTTCTGGCCACTCCGCACCAACGCAGACCGTTCGCTTCGCTCAGGTCTGCTCATGTCGCTTCGCTCAAGGGGGCTGCACTCCATGCATTCGCCGCCTTACGTCGACTCACTCCAGTCCCCGCCCCCTCAAAGGACCGTCCTGCACCTCATTGAGGCTCCCAAAGTGTCGACTGAACTCCGCTTCTCCGCCTGACAGCGGTTTCGCTACATGTAGAGGAACACGTAGACCAGCACACCAGTGACCCCGACGTAGAACCACAGCGGCCAGGTCCAGCGGACCAGCTTCTTGTGCTTCTCCCGCTGATCCATCCATCCCCGGTACAGCGAGACCAGGGCAGCGGGGACCACCACCGGGGCGAGGGTGATGTGGCTGAGCAGGATGAACAGGTAGAGGCCCCTGTAGTCCCCCTCATACACCACCGGCCCGGGCTTAAACGTGTGATACACGACGTAAGACACCAGGAATACCATGGTGAACCCGAACGCGGTGAGGATCGATGCCTTGTGGGCGGGGATGTTCTTTCGGCGGATGAACACCAGGGCGGCGAGCAGAGAGAGGCTGGTGCCGGTGTTCATGGCGCCGTTGAGGTGGGGCATCCAGGAGACGTCCACCGTGCCGACCAGGGTCTCTGGGCGCGGTCCCATCGTCAGCAATGCAATCGCACCGACGAGGACCACGGAGATCGCAGCAATAACCCGCATCCAAAAACGATCACGACTGCTGGCATCTGGTGTCAGTGGGGTGGTCATCGGCGCTCTCCTCGGGCGGGTGGACAGGGTAGGTGCTCTATGCCGATCAGGTGCGATGGGCATGAGTGAGGACGTGATGAACGAGCCACGACGCTTCAAGCTGGTCAGCCCCTTTGAGCCCGCCGGAGATCAACCTCAAGCGATCGAGGAGCTGACCCAGGGGATCCTCAGCGGTGAGAAACACCAGGTTCTACTTGGGGCAACGGGGACTGGAAAGACCTTCACCGTGTCGAAGGTCATCGAGAACGTGGGCCGGCCGACCCTGGTGCTCTCTCACAACAAGACCCTCGCCGCACAGCTCTATGGGGAGTTCAAGCGGCTGTTTCCCGATGCTGCGGTGGAGTACTTCGTCAGCTTCTACGACTACTACCAGCCGGAAGCCTATGTGCCGTCCTCGGATGTCTTCATCCAGAAGGACTCGCTGATCAACGAGCAGATCGACAAGCTCCGCCATGCCGCCACCCGGTCGCTGCTGGAGCGCAAAGACGTCATCATCATCGCCAGCGTCTCGTGCATCTACGGCCTCGGGTCGCGGGAGGCCTACGACAACATGCTGCTGCGGCTGGAGGTGGGGCAGGAGATCTCCCGGAAGGAGATCCTCACCAAGCTGGTGGACATCCTCTACGACCGCAACGACCACGACTTCCACCGGGGCACCTTCCGGGTCCGTGGGGATGTCATCGAGGTCTTTCCGGCCCATGAGGACAGCCGGGCGCTGCGCATTGAGCTGTTCGGCGACGAGGTCGAGCGCATCTCGATCATCGATCCGCTGCGCGGCAAGCGGCTGGAGACCCTGGAGATGACCGCCATCTACCCCGCCAGCCACTACGTCACGCCCCAGGGTCGCATGGAGTCGGCAGTCACCGCGATCCAGGAGGAGCTGGTGGTGCGCCTGGAGGAGCTGCGCAGCCGGGATCAGCTTCTGGAGGCCCAGCGGCTCGAAGAACGCACGATGTTCGACCTGGAGATGATCTCCGAGACCGGTCGGTGCAGCGGGATCGAGAACTACTCCCGTCACCTCTCTGGTCGTGCCCCCGGCGAGCCGCCGCCGACTCTGCTGGAGTACTTCCCCGAGGACTGGCTGCTGATCATCGACGAGAGCCATGTGTCGATCCCGCAGGTCGGCGGGATGTACAAGGGGGACCGCTCGCGAAAGGAGACCCTCGTTCGATACGGCTTCCGCCTGCCCTCCGCCATGGACAACCGACCGCTGAAGTTCGGAGAGTTTGAGGATCTGGTCAACCAGGTCATCTACGTCTCTGCGACCCCCAGGCACTATGAGCTGGAGCGCACCGGCGGGGTCATTGTGGAGCAGATCATCCGTCCGACAGGGCTTCTCGATCCGACGATTGAGGTTCGTCCGGTCGGCCAGCAGGTCGATGACCTGTTCGGAGAGCTAAACATAACGATTAAAGCGGGTAACCGTGTATTGGTTACGGTGCTTACCAAGCGAATGGCCCAGGAGCTGACCGACTACTACCAGGAGCTGGGCATCAAGTGCCGCTATCTGCACAGCGACATCAACACCCTGGAGCGCATCGAGATCCTGCGGGATCTGCGGCTGGGGGAGTTTGATGTGCTCATCGGGATTAATCTGCTGCGAGAGGGGCTCGATCTGCCGGAGGTGTCGCTGGTCGCGGTGCTGGATGCGGACAAGGAGGGGTTCTTGCGAAACAAGACCTCGCTGGTTCAGACGATCGGGCGGGCGGCTCGGAATGTGGATGGTCGAGTGATTCTGTATGGCAACAAGATTACGCGATCGATGAAGGCTGCGATTGATGAAACGGATCGGAGACGGGCGAAGCAGTCGGCGTATAACGAGGTGAATGGGATTACTCCGGAGACGATCCGCAAGGCGATTGAGAGTCCGCTGGCGGCGCTGCTGGATGGAGAGCGGATCACTGTGAAGACAGAGGTGAAGGCGACGCCGATTGAGGGGCTGAATCCGGATGAGGTGCCGGCAACGCTGAAGCGGCTGCGGACGCAGATGAAGCGGGCTGCACGGGAGCTGGAGTTTGAGAGTGCTGCGGAGCTGCGGGATCAGATTCAAGCGCTGGAAGCGTGGATGTTGGCTCGGTGAATTCGGTGCTCGCTGAGGACGTGGGTGCCCGGCTGGGGTCCGCTGGGCGGGTAGTCCAGGGGGAGCGGCTCACGCAGTCGCTGAGCGAGTATTCGTGCAGCCCCCTTGAGCGCAGTGCCATAAGCAAGCCGGAGGCTGGCGTTGGAGCGGAGTGGCCAGAAAAAGAATGGCGCCGACGATGGCGAACCTCAGCGCATGGTTGAGGGGGGACCCTTCGGAATCGAGAGCTCCGAGGCTGAGAGCGCCCCTGGCTGAGAGCGCCCCTGGCTGAGAGCGCCCCTGGCTGAGAGCGCCCCTGGCTGAGAGCGCCCCTGGCTGAGAAGACCGAAGGGCGAGCAGGACAGGTCGGCACTA
>JBLHNG010000558.1:0-5972 GCA_047621685.1 Myxococcota bacterium
GCCAGGTCCCAAACAGCTTGATCTTGACCTTCGCCACGTCCGCTCCAGATCACCAAGTTAGCACGGCCCCATGCACCCACCACCACAGCACCCTTCTACCAACCAAATCGACGCCATCATTCGACCAATCCTCAAGTCCGCCGGTCAGGAGGCGATGATCCGCTTCCGACAGGTCTCCTCCACTGAGAAGGACGATGGCAGTCCGGTCACCGAGGCGGACCGGGCCGCGGAGGCAGTGCTGGTTGCCGGCATCAGCGCCGCGTACCCCGACGATGAGATCCGCTCCGAAGAGGGCGGCGGCCAGGCGGGCGGCAAGCGCTGCTGGTACATCGATCCCATCGACGGCACCAGCGCCTTCCTCGAAGGGCTGGCGTTCTGGGGGCCGACCGTGGGACTCGTCGAGGGTGGCCGCAGTCGCTACGGCGCGCTCTGGCTTCCGCGCACCGGCGACTACTTCCACTGCGAGGACGGGGTGGCCTTCCTCAACGACACTCCCCTGCCCCAGCTCGTCGATCGCACCCCGACCCGGCGTCAGATCCTCTACACCCCCTCCCGGATCCACGCCCACCTCCGTCTGGACTGGCCGGGCAAGTGTCGCAGCCTCGGCAGCATCGCCGCGCACCTGTGCATGGTGGCTTCTGGCAGCGCCTCCGCCGCCCTGATTCCCGGCGGGTGGCATGCCTGGGATACCGCAGGAGGGCTGGCCTTGATACAGAGTGTCGGCGCACACGCCGAGACCTTTTCTGGTCAGCCGCTCGATATCGAGCAACACGCCGGACAGCCGTTCATTGCAGGCCTCCCATCTGCAATTCAGTGGCTTCGACATCCCGGTCGGCTGTCGTTTTTCCCGCCTGAGAGGTCATGATGAGCGGAACCGGTTCAAAAAATCCGGACGATGAAGTCGAGGTCCTCAACGAGGAAGGGGTCCCGGTGAACTCCCCGGAGAACGACCCGCGGAAGAACCCGATCCCCCGCAACCTCCCAGTCCTCTCCATGCCGACCAGCGCGGCGAAGAAGGGCGACCTCCTCGCTTACTACCTCGCTGAGGTTCGGCGCTATCCGCTGCTGGATCCCGAGGAGGAGAAGGAACTGGCGATCCGGTATCAGGAGACTGGAGATCAGGAGGCCGCCCACCGGCTGGTCACCGCAAACCTCCGCCTCGTCGTCAAGCTGGCGTTTCAGTACCACCGGCAGTGGGCCAACGTCCTGGACCTCATCCAGGAAGGCAACGTCGGACTGGTGGAGGCGCTGTCCCGATACGATCCCTACCGCGGCATCCGCTTCTCAAGCTATGCGCAGTACTGGATCCGGGCGATGATCCTCCGGTTCCTGATGGACAACTACCGGATAGTGCGCCTGGGCAGCACCCGGCATGGCCGCAAGCTGTTCTTCCAGCTCCAGAAGGAGCGGGACCAGCTCATCAAAGACGGCGTGCTGCCCTCCACCCTCGCCCTCGCCCGCGCACTCGATGTGCCGGAGTCCGAGGTCGTCCGGGTCGACCAGCACCTCTCCGCCCCGGCGATGTCCCTGGATGCGCCCATCGGTGGTCAAGAGGGTCGACCGCTGACTGAGGTGGTCGGCGGAGACGGCGACTCCCCCGAAGATGCTGCAGCCAGTGGAGAGCTCGGTGCCCTCGTCCAAGGCCACCTCAGCGACTTCGCCACCACCCTCACCGATGATCGCGAGCGGGCCATCTGGTCCAAGCGGCTCACCAGTGCTGACCCCTTGAGTCTCTCAGCACTCGGCAAAGAGTTCGGGGTCAGCAAAGAGCGCATCCGGCAGCTTGAGGCCCGCATCAAGCGCAGGCTCAAGGCGCACCTCACCCAGGCCATGGGCGATGAGATCGCGTTTGAGTTCGACGTTCCTGAAGATTGATCTGGCCTGAAGATTGATCTGGCCTGAAGATTGATCTGGCCTGAAGATTGCTCGCGAGCAGAGTCCCCACATCTCATTGAATTCTGGAGTCTTGATGCCTTCCACTCTGAGACAGAAGGCCATGGCGCGCCTCTCTCGTAAGGTGCTTCGTTTCCTCGCACCGGAGCTGGACAGCAGCCCGGTGGAGGGGGGGCTCGGCCCGCATCCCCTCGGCCTCGGCGGTCGCGCTCCGTGGTGGTCCGCCCTCCCCGAAGACGATGCCCTCGGTGCTGTCGCGCTGCTCGCGGAGTCGGATCCGGAGGCTGCCACTGCACGCCTGCTGGCCTGGCTCGACAACGACATCTCAGGCAGTGCCACCCCCGGCGAGGGCGCAGCCTGGAGTCTGCCAGATGTGGTCGCGGTGCGGCTCATCCACCTCGCAGCGTTCCACGCCTGGGTCAACACCGACACTGTCCTCTCCCAGCGCATCGCCGGTCAGGCCCGCGCACACGCTGCGTGGCTGTTCGCCGAGCTTCCCATCGACACCGCCCACCCCGACACCGCCCTCTGCCATGCCGCGCTGCTCATCGCTGGCTGTGCGTGGCCCGCCCTGGAGGACGCCCGACGGTGGCGCGGTCCGGCCCTCGCCGGGCTCCCCGCGAGCTTGTCCGAGGCGGTCGGAGACGACGGTGCTTCTGGCTACACCCCGGCCCTCCTCGCCCGTGCCCTGTGGGCCGCTGCCCTCGCCCGAGGCTGGGTCGAGGCGGCCGGTGGCTCCTTCCCCCAGGCCGCGGAGGATGCGCTGATGTGCGGCGCCCTCGCCCTGTGGCGAATCGGCGGCGACACCGGACAGCTCCCGACCGCTGACGTCACCGCACTCCTCCCCCTCGGCCCGACCTCACTCAGCCACACCCTGCGCAACCTCTGCCTGGTGTGGGGTCTCGACGATGGCGAGCCCGCCATCGCCGACGACCCGGCCTGCCTCCTGCTCGCCGGTCGGCTCCCCGAGGGCACCCCAGAGTCAATGTGCGGTGTGGAGTGGCAGCTGTGGACCTGGCGCAGCGTGGGTGCCGCTGCTGCACATCGGATCATCCGCAAGAAGCCCTCTCGGGTCTGGTACAGCGCCGCGACCCGTCAGGTGGACTGGACCCACGACGGCGAGCCGGTCGTCTCCGGTGCGCTCCCCGAAGGCTTCCTCAAGGTCGGGCGAGTCGATGGCAGCCAGGCCACCCTCATCCACCTGCCCTCCGAAGGGATCGTCGATATGCGTCTGCGACAGGCCCGGCTGAGCATTACCCAGAGCGGTGCCGATGAGGTCACCTGGGAGATCTCGGAGGACTGGGCGCTGACTGCGGACGAGCAGGGTGGCTACACTGGAAAGCGTGGGAAGACGCAGCTTATTGTGAAGCTCGACCCGAGCTGGCAGTGGAGCCTCAGCGGTGGCCGGTTGGTCGGGCGTGGGGATCCGGAGCGGGTGAAGTACAGCTTCGAGCTGCGGTAGGATGCGGCGCCCCCAACCCTACGACTGAAACTGCTCCAGCAGCTTCGCAACTTCCATCGCGGCGTCGGCCTCGGCCTGAACCTCCAACCCCGCCTGCTCCAGCTGCGAGATCCCCTCCGCCAGCGCATCAAGGGTCGAGTCAGCAAGGTGAAGCTCGCCAACCTCCGCGAGGTCGTTCAGCTCGGACAGCGCAGACTCAACCTCATTGATCAGCGCCTCTCCGCCCGCATCCGCCCCGGTCAGTCCTGCAGCGGAGCCCTCGAAGACCCGGCGGGTCCGGCAGCGATCCGAGAGGTAGGCGAGGGTGTCGCCGAGGTGATCCATGCGCTCGCCGAGCTGGCGATAAGCCCCCAACACCCGATCCTTCTCGGTCTCGACCTCACCCCGGAGGACGTCGGTGACCACTGCTGCACTCGGGGGCTGAGGAATCGCGACGGGCAGCGCATCGGAGCGATCGGTGATCTCCCCGACGAACTGCTGGACCTGCTGCGCGGCGCGGTCGTAGTCATCGGCGACCTGATCCAGAGCCTCGGTGGGGATCTGATCTTCGGGGAGGTTGTCGAGGTTGGGTCGGCGTCGGGCGGTAATGGCGAGGTGTGCCCGCATCTCCAGGATCGCCCGGGTCCGCCACACCAGCCCCAGCACCCGACGCATGCTCTGGATGCGCCGCTGGAGCAGGGCGAGGTCCTCGCGGTAGCGCGCGGCGAGGTTCTCGCGCCCCTCCTTCTCCTGCATCGAGGCGAGCCGGTCACCGAGGTGCTCCGCCTGCCCTTCGGCCTCCTGGTGGCTCTCGGCGAGCTGCTGCTCCAGCTCGGACAGACGCCGGGGATAGCGGAGGAGATCCTCACCGGCAGACCAGGGTGCGGGAGGGTCCGGTGTCTTCGCCAGGGTCTTCGCCGGGGTCTCTCCAAGGGTCTTCGTCGGAGTCTTTGCCGGAACCGTTCGGGGGTTCCCGTCGGGGATCCGGTTGGGCTTCGATCCGAGAATCTGACGTGGAAAGGCCACCACCCCCGCCGCAATCGCCGCGATGGCCATGATGATTAAGGTCAGGATCCGCAGAAACATCGACATGGTTAACGATATATCCAGGCGATGCGTCCGGCGCTGGCGTGCGATAGCCTCACAGGGAATGGCCATCACTCGCCGACACCTCCTCGCAGCCTCCGCAGGCATCGCCGCTGCCGCGGCCGTCTGCGCGGGCGGGATCGGCATCCGGTGGTGGGATGCCCCCCCGGGAGCGGGTCGGGTCAACCTCTCCGACGATGAAGCCGCCCTGGTGCGGGCCCTGTCTGGTGCAGCGTTTCCCGCTGGGAAGTTCATCGAACTCTCCGGCGGAGATGTCAACCTCGACCGCTTCTTCGATGCGATGCTCTCCGGCATGCCGAAGCTGACCGGGGACCTCCTCAAGCTGCTCACCAATGCCCTGGAGCACTTCACCCTCGCCACCCACGGCACCCGCTACTCGGTGCTGTCTCTCGCAGATCAGCAGGCCCAACTCGACGGCTGGCTCACCAGCGATCGCCACGAGCTGCGCGGTGCGGTGCAGTCCGTCGTGATCCTCCTCGGCATGGGCTACACCACCCATCCCGAAGTCGCCGCCCTTATCTCCCCCTGGCACGGATGTGGCTATGGCCGATGACGCCACCTACATGCTCCCCAGCGAGCAGGTTCTCCGTGCCGCTGCCCCCGCAGACGGCTTCGAAGCGGTCGGGGATGGACTGACCCTCACCGTAGATGCAGTGATCGTCGGGGCTGGACCGGGCGGCGGCAGCATCGCGCGGGTGCTCTCCGAGGGCGGCCTGGACGTCCTGGTGCTCGAAGAGGGGCCATCCTCCAGCCGATTCCGCCCCAACTACGCCCACACCGCCCGCTACCACATGCAAGAGAGCGGGGCGATGGTCGCCCGGGGCCGAGCGATGATGCCCATCGCAGCAGGACGAGGGGTCGGCGGGGGCACCCTCATCAACTCCGCGCTCAGCTTCCGCGCCCCAGACGCCATCCTCAACGAGTGGGCCGAGATGCTCAACGAGCCCGGCCTCTCCGCCGCCGCCATGGCGCCGATCTACGACGAGGTCGCGGCGATGATCGGGGTCGACGTGACGCCGGAAGCCATCGCCGGGGAGAACAACCGCCTCATCGTGCGCGGGATCAAGAAGCTGGGCCTCGACGGCGGACTCGCCCCGCGATCCACCCCGGGCTGCGTGGGCTGCGGGGTCTGCTACTTCGGCTGTCCGTCCGGTGGGAAAGCCAGTGCTGACCGCACCTTCTTCCCCCGCGCAGTCGACGCCGGCTGTCGGATCCAGGCCGAGGTGCGGGTCAACGAGGTCCTCGTCGAGGACGGCCGGGCGGTCGGGGTTCGAGGCTATGCGCTGCACCCAGACACGATGGAGCGCGGCGGAGTGGTCACTGTGTACGCCAAGCGGGTGATCCTCTCCGCGGGCGGAATCGGCACCCCTCGGCTGCTGTGGACCACCGGGCTCGGCGAGAAGCTGGGACCGGTCGGCGAGGGCCTGCACGTCCACCCCGGCTCCACCGTGATCGCCGAGTGTGACCACGTCGTCGAGATGTGGAAGGGCGCCACCCAGGGTGCCTACTTCCACCACCCTGACCTCCCCGG
>JBLHNG010000559.1:0-5955 GCA_047621685.1 Myxococcota bacterium
CGAACCGATCGGTGTAGGTCGGGACGTCACCGCCAGCTCCCCCGGCATTGATGTCTTCTCCCGCGGCCCATGGGGCGAGCGCTGCTGCGAGGGCCTCACCCATGATCTGGTGTCCAGCGACGGTGGGGTGCATCTCGTCGAGGAACAGCGCGTCCTTGGACAGTTCGCTGTCCCGGAACAGACTCGGAACCTCGATCACCTGCGCGCCGTGTCGCTCGGCGGCCTGTCGCATGACCTCTCGGTAGGGCGTCCAGGCCTTCTCGCCGCCGACGTGGGTGCGCACATCCTCTTCGTTGGCCAGCAGCAGGAAGATCACTTCTGCGCCGATCTCGTCCGCCATGCCGACCAGGATCTCCAGGTTGGCTGCGTAGTCATTGATCGCCACCCGTCGCAGGCCGATGTGCTGCTGGCTGCCGACCTGCCAGCTGACCGTGCGGATCTTCTTCGACCGCTCTGAGACCCGCAGCTTCCAGTCCGCGACCCGGTAGATCGCGCTGATGGACAGGGCGCGCTGGAGGCGGGCGGTGGGGCTGCGCTCGTAGCCGGTGGTGGTCGCGAGCAGGTCGCGGTCGACGAACGAGTCGAAGTTGTTGTCCGACCAGAGGTTGCCGATGACGATGAGGTCCGGCTCGGTCTTCAGCGCGCGAAGTCGCAGCAGGTTGATGCTCTGGTAGCTGGAGTAGCCGGGGATCGCGGCGTTGATCGATTCGATACCCGGTCCGAGGGCAAGAGCCGCGACCTCGGAGAAGACGGCCTCTTCAGGCACCCCGAAGCCGAACACGCTGGAGTCCCCGGTGGTCAGGATCCGGCGGACCCCGTCGGGCCTGGGCATGACCGGCTCAGGACCGCGCAGTCCGAGGCTGTTGATGCGGACCTCCACCCCCTGCTCATGGCGGATCCCGGGAGCGAACTCGAACAGGAGGTAGGGGTTGCCGCGCAGGGTGGGCGCGCCCTCATGCTTCGCCGGTGCTGGGGAGGCCCATGCACCCAGCTCCACGCGGTAGAGCATGCGGACTGCAGACTCAACGATCAGCATCAGCCCGGCAGCGGTGATGGCGGCGTAGAGCAGCCGACGGGACAGGGGCAGGCGCCTCACGGGGTGGCACCCTTCGCGGCGGCAAGCTGAAGCTCGATGAGCCGGAGGTTCTCTCTCGCGGCGGCGTTCCTGGGATCCTTGAGCAGCACCAGCCGGTAGGACTCCCGGGCAGTCTCCAGGTCTCCGCGAAGCGCCCGAATGTGGGCGAAGGCACCGTGTGCGAGGGTGAGATCGGGGTCCAGCAGCACGGCACGCTGGTAGTCCGACTCTGCCTGGTCGAGCTGATCCAGCTCAAAGTGAGCCCGACCCCGGAGGAACCAGGCGAACCCGCCCCCGTCGAGCTGACAGGCCAGCTCTGCCTCTGCCAGTGCCCGAACCGGCTGGTCAAGGTCGAGGTAGGCCTGAGCCAGACCGGTGTGCGGGGTGGGCTCCTTGCCTCCAGACAGCGAGGCGGCTCGGCGCAGGCTGCGCTCAGCATCCTCGGGGCGTCTCAGTCCGAGGAAGAGGGTGCCGAGTCGGTGGTGAGCCAGCCAGGACTGCGGGTTGGCCGCGACCGCGGCCTGGAGCAGCCGCTCGGCCTCGGTGAAGTCGCTGCGCTGGTGAGCGAGCCTGGCGAGGGCGGTGAGGGCGCCGGGATCGCCAGGGGCACGCTCCAGGGCCGCCTCGAAGTGCTCACGGGCGGCCTCCAGGTTGAGCTGCCCTGCTGCGATCTGCCCCATGGCGATGAGGGGGCGGGGGCTGTCTGGGGAGAGCATCCGGGCGGTGGTGGCGTAGCGGGCAGCGGCATCCCACTTCGGGCTGTCTGGTCCGTCCCTGGTGGCCTCTGCAATGGTCTGCCGGGCGCTGGCGAGGTGGGGCTCGATGAGCGGATCGAGGGTCTGCACCGAGAGAGTGGAGCCCTGGATCTGGTTGGCATGCTCGAACACCCCGGCCATGTTCCCGCTGGCGGCCTCTGTCAGCAGGCCCAGCAGTGTTCGACGGGTCTGCATGCGCTCGGCCAGGGCGTCGGTGTGCTCCGTCGTGTCTCCCATCGACCAGACCGTCCCGGGCTCTGCCGGCCAGTCCGCGAGCCCCCCGATGTGGAGGTGGGGGCGGGAGAAGATGGCAGCTGGGAGGGCGAGGGGACGGAGGGGAGTGTTGCTGGTATCCGCCCAGGCGTGTGCGGCATCCCGGTCGGAGACGGCGAGGCTGGCGAGGTCGAGGGGGGCGGCCATCTTCAGGTCTGACAGCGTTGCTTCTCCAGCCCGATCCAGCACCCGAGACAGCGGGATCGGGGCCTGCGAGCCGACCACCAGCAGGGAGTCCGCGCCGGCGGGCGGGAGCCAGAGCTGGACGTGGGAGAAGCTGCGGTTGATGTCTGCGATTACGGCCTGCGGTGTGCCGGTGTCCCACCAGGAGAGGTGGAGGACGGCGATGTAGACCCCTCCGTCGCGGAGTCGAGCCTCAGCACGGGCGGCATCGGGGATGGTTCGTGCGGCATCGGCCCAGGGAGCACGGACGATCTCGATGATCGCGTCGAGGTTGCTGCTGGTGCGCAGGACCAGCTCAGGGTGTGCCGGGACGAGCTGCACAGCGGGGCTGAGCCAGGTGGTCTGCAGGCTGTGGTCGAGGCTGGCGAGCGCCCGGGTGGCCGCAGGCATCGGGGTGGCAATGCGAACCCGGCCGGGGTTGTGCATCAGCAGCGCGGTGGCCGCTTCGCCGAGGTCATCTCCGAGGATGACCACCGCATCGACCCGCTCGGGGAGCAGCCCGGCGAGGTGGCCGGAGAGCCGATCCGATGTCGCGGCCCGGCTGGGAGACTCTGCGATCAGGCCATCGAATTCGATCAGGAGCCGGCTGGCGCTGCGGTTGGAGACGCTGGAATCCCAGGTGGCCTGAGGTGCGCGAACCGCGACAGACCCCCGCGCGCTCCAGCCGGCCACAGCCGATCGCATCGTGGCTCTGATTTCAGCGTCCTTTGCCCGGGCGTCCGGTGTGCGGAGTCGGCTGTAGAGACCCTCACTGGCCAGCTCTGAGGATGGCGCCCGCCCGCTGAGGAAGACCACCGCGCCGGCCCCGAGCGCCAGCAGACCGACTGCTCGGGTGGGAAGGTGGCTGGACCAGAAGATGACGAGGAGGCCGACCACTCCGATGAGGATCGGCGGGGCCTCCCCCGGGAGGTCGAGGAGGGCGGTGGACAGGCCGATGGCGAGGCCGGGCAGTGCGAGGGGGGCCGGCTCTCGCCCCCATGCGCCACCAACGGCGATGCCCACGCCGAGTCCGAGCAGTCCGAAGGGGAGCAGCAGGAGCAGGCGACCATGCGCGACGGTGGTGGCCTGCTCTGCGAGGGAGAGCAGCACCACCCAGCCTGCACCCCAGCCCGCCCAGATCACCAGCAGGCTCCCCGCACCGAGCAGCAGTCCTGGAGCGCCGGGTGGCGGAGCGATCCGTCGGGTGAGTGCTGCACCGAGGATTCCGCCCGCCAGCATCACCACAGCCGCCGTCGGGGTCGGGTCGAGCACGCCACGCAGGCTGAGCAGCCCCACAGTCGCCGCGACCCCGCCGAGCAGCACTCCCGGGGCAGCAGCGATGCCGTCCCAGGAGCGTGGAGAAGATGGCAGCAGTCGGTTGCCCCAGGCGGCGAGCAGGAGTCCGGCGGTGAGGACGGCGCCGAGGGAAGTCGGCAGAAGCGCCACGAGGAGACCGGGCAGGGCGAGGAGCAGCGTCAGGGCGCGTCCTTGAGCCAATGTACCGGCCACCTGCAGCCATGGAAGACTGCCAAGGACGACGAGCGCCCCGATAGAAAGCGCCGAAGCATGCGCGGTCAGGCCCAGTTGCCCTGCGAGAATCAGACCTGAATCCACCAGCAGGAGACAGAGCACTGGCGCGATGAGTGCAGCAGCCCCGCGCGCCCCGATTCCAACCCGCCAGGGCAGGGCTCCTGCGACGAAGATGCCGATCGGAAACGCAGCGATTGTTGCCAGGATTCCAATGGGCGAAGCACCGAAATTTGATACCGATAGCTGGAGCCAGAGACCGGCGACAGCCCCCATCCCAAGCACTGCGAGGGCAGGTCTGGCGTGGCCAGAGGCGGCAGGCAGGGGGGTCATTGTGCGCGGCTCCCGGTCAGGTTCGTCACCCTGAGCAGTGTACCGCTGTGTCAGTGTGCGTCACGTTGCTGTGCTCGGTGTTGACCTGAATCCGTGCCAGTTGCTACAACAGCCAGCAGCGACGAGCAGGGGAGTACATCCCCCGACACACTCGCAGCCTCCGGCTTTACACGTCAAGACCACGTCTGATAGACCACTTCGATAAGATAGCTTTGACAAGATGGCGTCACCCTGTACCCACGACCTTCTCCCACTCAGCGGAAATTGCTTGAATGGCTTCCTTATTCTCCCGAAATCGACAGGTCGTCGGGCTCGACATCGGCTCCAGCCACGTCAAGCTGCTTCAGCTTGAGAATGATCGGAGCAGCGGCAAGTGGCGGCTGATCACCTTCGGTATGACTGAGCTGCCGCCAGAGGCCATCGTCGACGGCTCGGTGATGAACACCAACGTCATCGTCGACGCCATCAACGAGCTGCTCGCTCAGCATCGGGTCAAGACAAAGCAGGTCATTGCGTCGGTCTCTGGAAACGCCGTCATCATCAAGCGCATCAACCTGCCGATGATGACCCTCGATGAGCTTGAAGAGTCGATCCAGTGGGAAGCAGAGCAGTACATCCCCTTCGACATCAACGACGTCAACATCGACGTCCAGATCCTCGAAGGCGCCTCGGATGACCCCGGCCAGATGGAGGTCCTCCTCGTCGCAGCCCGAAAGGATCTGGTCAACGAGTACATGTCGCTCATCCAGCAGGCCGGACTCAAGCCGCTGGTGATGGATGTCGACTCCTTCGCCGTCGCCAACATGTTCGAGATGAACTACGGCAGCGTCGAGGGTGCTGTGGCTCTCATCAACATCGGCGCCAGCAACGTCAACATCCATGTCCTCAGGGACGGCGTCTCCGCCTTCACAAGAGACATCAGCATGGGCGGGCGGCAGTTCACCGAGGAGATCCAGCGCACGCTGAACATCTCCTACGAGGAAGCCGAGGCGATGAAGGTCGGCGGCGACGAGGCCGACGCCACCTCGATGGTCCCCCAGGAGATCGAGCAGGTGCTCTCCTCAGTCGGCGAGAACCTCGCGGCCGAGATTCAGCGCTCCCTGGACTTCTACCTCTCCACAACCGCTGGCGGTGGCCTCACTCAGGTCTTCCTCTCCGGCGGTGCTGCTCGGACTCCCGGGCTCTCTCGGGCCATCTCTCAGCAGACCGGCCTGCCCGTCGAAATCGTCGATCCCTTTCGGGCGATTGAGATCGATCAGCGCACGTTCAATCCCGGCTATCTTCGTGACATCGCGCCTCAGGCCGCTGTTGCGGTTGGGCTGGCCATTCGGAGGCTCGGCGACAATTGATCCGGATCAACCTAGTACCCCAGAAGCGCAACCGCCGTCAGGAAGCTGTACGGGGGGAGCTGGCCTTCGTGGGGGGAGGCGCAATCCTCCTTGTCATCCTCCTGGGGCTGGTCCACGGCGTCGCTGTGGCCCGGGTCAACACCATCTCCTCTGAGAACGCCGCTCTTGAGCGCGAGATCAACCAGATGAAGGAGGTCGCCAAGGAGGTCGATGCCGCTGAGAAGTTCAAGGCAGACCTTGAGCGCAAGCTCCATGTCATCAAGCAGCTCAAAGCCAACAAGGCCGGACCGGTTCGCATGCTCGATGAGCTTGCCATGTCGACCCCCGACAAGCTCCAGCTGGTCTTGCTCGAAGAGAACGGCGGGCGCATTAAAATCATCGGCATCTCCGTCAGCAACGAGGTCATCTCTCAGTTTTTGAGCAACCTCGAGCAGTCGGAGTACTTCACCGACGTCTACCTCAACTCCATCGACCAGACTGA
>JBLHNG010000560.1:0-5936 GCA_047621685.1 Myxococcota bacterium
GATGGTCAGCTCCAGCTCGTTTCGGCTCCCCTCAATGCCGCCGTTGCCGCTGGCACCGTCGAAGGTGGACTCGAAGTCGAAGTCCCCGGAGAGTGTCTCGTCTTCCTCGACCATCTCCATGGTGAGCACCCACTCATGGGGGCCGAGATCAGCGCTGATGTCGGTGTAGACCGTGGGGTTGAGCTCCATCCAGCAGCTCCCCTGCCAATTGCCGGTGGCGTCGGGGGCGCAGGCGGAGAGGGTGAGAGCGAGAAGCAGGGCAGGGCGAGCGGTCATGGGTCCAGCCGGGTTTCGAAGATGGAGGAGACGAGGCATTATAAGGCCGATGGGCGAGGCACGCCGATCAGCACTCGGCCCATCGACGTGATCGCCTCTGGAATCGCCGACCAGTCCACCGTGTAGCCGGCTCTCTCCAGGCGATAGGTCCGATCCACATCTGTCGCCAGCTCCGCCCCCAGCGCCACCTGGAGCGCACGCGGAGCTGGCTTCGCGGTCTGTGCATAGCAGCACGGCATCACCGCGATCGGACCCCGCCGCGCAACCGCGAGCGCCAGGCAGCGATCGGTCCGCACCCCACAGGCATGAACCGCGACCATTCCCACGCCATCAGGCAGATGCTCCACCGAATTCTCAAGGGGGGCCTCGACATAGCGCACTTTGTCAGCAACCCACGGGGCCACCTCGATTGCGGCATCGAGAACCTTGGAGAAGCTGGCGGGCTTGCGCCGGTCGATGAGGATGACCGACTCCACCGATCGCTCAAAGATGGCGAACAGCACGCCGACCAGCCCGTGCCCCGCGCAGAGGTCCGCCATCGTCTGTGCTCGGACCCGCCGCCGAACCCGCATATAGAACTCTGCGGACTCCAGAAGTTCCTTTACGGGCACTGCACGTCGGGCAGCCAGCGCAATTGCGAAGCGGTCCATGTGACGTGATGCATGGAAGTGCTTTTCAAAATCAGCCGACAGTGGCACCCTCAATCCGGCGAGCCTCTGGCGACCTGGCTCATTGAACTGGCGAAATGCCTTAAAGGAAGCTGACATGGTTGTCAGTGGTTATACCGCGCGACTGAAGACGATGAGGATTCTATGAACCTTCCCCTCTTGCTCCTCTCTGCTGCCTCCGCTCAGGACAGCACACCTTCTTCCTGGGACCTACAGGACATTCCCGGTCAGGTGCGTCCCGACGAGCCGTACTGGGAGCTGGAGCTGCTCTACCACGAGCACCGCTACAAGGAAGGGCTCGCGCTCACCGATCAGATGCTCGCGACGAGTCCGGATGACGCCGAGCTGGGCTGGCACAAGGTCCGCTTCATGTTCGAGATCGCTGAGCGCCTGGATCGCACCGACACCTCAATGGACAAGGAGGCCTGGTACGAGGAGATGGCGAGCGTCGCTGATGCCGCTCTCGTCCGGGATCCCGATCATGCGCACCTGCTGTTTGGCAGGGGCGTCTCGATGGGGCGTCTGGGGACCACTCGCGGTGTGCTGGCTTCGCTCGGCATGGCCGGTCCGATCGAGCAGTCCTGGACGCAGTGCATGGAGAGCGACTACCGCTACCGCAGCATTGCCGGTGAGGAGATGCTGCCGTGTGACTGCGCCCATGCGCTGGGCATGTTCTACCGGCTCGTGCCGGACTCCTGGGTCGTCGATCTCATTGCTGGGACCCGGGGAAGCCTGGAGAAGTCCCTGGAGATGCACCAGTGGGCGAACAGCTGCAAGCCCAACGACATCAGCAACGAGAAGGAGCTGGGGGTCACGCAGCTCTGCCTGGGACAGAAGAACAACGACACTCCGATGATCACCGCTGGTCGGACCAACCTCCTCCACCTCAGCAGCCTCCCGGTGAGGACTCCGTCAGACACCACCGATCAGGACCACGCCCGCAAGCTCCTGCTCGATCCGGGCCTGGCGTGTGAGTATTCTCGCGACGGTCAGCAGGACCTCGACGAGGATAAGCTCAAGGAACAGGCTCCATAGTGAGTTTTTGATCACCGTTCGGTGGTTTTGGCTTTCCGCTCCCCTACCAGTGAGGTCTTTCGATCACACTCCGGTGGGGGTTGTCTTTTCGATCACCAGTCACCGGGCCGGACAGTATCCGGCCCGACTGGTGCGCTTTTGTCTGAAAAGTCACCGGGCCGGACAGTATCCGGCCCGACTGGTGCGCTTTTGTCTGAAAAGTCACCGGGCCGGACAGCATCCGGCCCGACTGGTGCGCTTTTGTCTGAAAAGTCACCGGGCCGGACAGCATCCGGCCCGACTGGTGCGCTTTTGTCTGAAACGGGGGTTTCACTACCAAACCCCCCGCTACGCGCTGACATCCTCTCACACAGACTGTCCGCTAGAAGGGGGCGACATGACGGGTGCCGTCTTTTCGATCACCGGTAGATTCATTCGCCAGCTCAGACAAAACAAGTAATATGTTGCTTGAGCAACAAATGATCGATCAACTCAACACCATCACCTGTCTCGAAGATGCCACCGCATGGCGGCTCCAGCGGCTTGCTCGCCGGCTGCGCTACAGCCTCGCAAGCTCACTTCGGGCCTGGGATACCGGGTTGAGTCCGGAGCAGTTCTTCATCCTGTTTCGCCTCTTCGAGCGAGATGGGCGTGCCCTGAGAGAGCTGACTGATCCGCTGCTGGATGACCGTGCCAACATCACCCGCCTCGTCGATGCCCTGGTCCGCCGAGGCTTCGTGGAGCGTCGGGGGGATCCAGAAGATGGTCGAGTCAAGCGGGTCTTCCTCACCCCAGCCGGCACTGACTTCTTCCAGCAGCTCCACCCACGCATCATCGAAGAACGTGGTCGATTGTTTGATGGCGTTACACCAGAACAACTCGATGCATTTGAGACCATGATCGACCTGCTCAATGGTCGTGCCCTGAAGTCGTCCTGATGGCGTCTTCTTTTTCCCCATATAGTTGCTTAAGCAACAAATAGAGCCCAGCATGCTGACCTTCTTCCTCACCCTCGCAGCACACGCCGACACCCCCAGCCAGCAGATCGATGCGGTGCTCGCCGACTTCACCCAGGGCGCTGCCGAGCGCGACGTCGAGCGCGTCGAGAGTGCACTCCACCCCGAGGCCCGTCAGTTCGTCGCCATGCCCGATGGGCTCCAGGTGATCGATCGGGAGAGCTACCTCGGCCTGCTCAGCGCGGGTAAGATCGGCGGAACCGCAACCTCCCGGCAGCTTCTTATGATCGAGATCGACGGCTCCCGGGCCACCGCCCGCCAGATCCGCGACGTCGGCGCGCTCGCCCTGCACGACACGGTCTCCCTGATGCAGGTGGACGGGGACTGGCAGATCATCTCCGCAGCCATTGAAGTCGTGAGCGAGTGATTGTAGTACTAACCATGGTTACCGCTGCACTTGCTGGAGAAGTGACTGCCGCTGGTGTCCATGTCTCCTGGGCCGTCGTCGGGGATGCGCTGGAGGTCACGACCCGGGCTGAGACGAGCGGCTGGGTGCTGGTCGGCTTTCACTCCAGGTCTGCGCTCGCGGGCTCTCGGCTGGTGATGGCTGCAGTCACAGATGCCGGCCCTCGCCTCGAAGAGCATGTCGCGGATCCACCCAACCACGCTGCCCGGAGCATGGGCGCGGTGGCTTCAATGATCTCGGTGACCGAGGAAGGGGGAACCACCACCGCCCGGTTCCAGGTTCCGCTCGATCCCGAGGATCCCACCCTGCCGACCCTGGTCCCGGGACAGCGCACCTGGCTCTGGCTGGCAACCAGCAATCACGACGACTTCCAGCACCACTCCGCTCGGAGGGAAGGTGTCTGGGTGTCACTGTGATGTAGAGTACTGTGGCAAAGAGTAACGCTGGTTTTCGCGCTACGGGATGGTCGGGAGGGTGTCGAGGATGGTCGCGTTTCCAAACCAGCTCCCCAGCCCCGCGTTGAGCTGCCAGATGGTGCCGCCCTCTGCGGTGACCTCGCGCATCTCCCCGAGCCCGCCGAAGTTGAGGAAGGTGTTGCCGTTGTCCAGCCGGCGGGCCTGTCCCAGCAGGGTCGAGCCCTTGGTCTCCCGCTGAAACGACCAGATCTCCTCCAGGTCGCCCGCTGAGGTGACCGCATACTCGATGGCCATCGCCGGCTCGTCCTCGGGGTAGCTGATGAGGATGAGGGTGCCGTCGTCGGTCCAGTTCGGGTCGTGCTGGAAGTTGTAGACCGTCCCGGTGGTGACGCTGTCCTGGGTGAACACCTGCATGACTTCACCGGTCGAGCGGTTGATCTCGTAGATGGTGTCGAGGTGTGCGAGGGAGAACAGGTAGCTGTCCCGGGCCTCGGAGTAGTTCACCGAGTTGGCGTGGCTCCAGTCCTTGCCGACGTCGCCGTAGAAGTCAGAGTCCCAGGCATCGTGCTTGGTGGGCTCTGCGCTGTCCCACAGCGACCAGATCTCCGTAGCGGTCCCGTCTGGGGCGATCTCCAGGATGCGATCACCCACCACGTCGATCTCTTCGTCTTCGTCCGGGTCGTACCAGGAGCGGATGTCGAGGGAGGGCACTGTGATGGTGCCGTCTGAGAGCCGGGTGAAGGTGTGGTGCGAGCCCTCGGTGCGGGTGTCGACGATCTCTTCGGTGCTGCCGAGCAGCGGACGGACATGGACCGTGCCGATGTCGTTGCTGCGGTCCTGATCAAACGAGTTGTACCAGAGGGCGCCATCCGCCACATCCACCGCGCTGACGGTGATCCCAGACTCGTGGACCTGATGGTAGCGCCACTGTCCGTCGCGGTCGATGATGAAGATGGTGCCACCCTCGCCCATCGTAACTCCTGCGATGTAACGCCAGCTACTCGAGTTGTCTTCGAACCATGTGGGCACGGTCAGAGCAGGCAGACCAGCTGGTAGTCCGCCGGTGGTCATGACATCGCTGCAGGTCTTCGCGTCTGGACTGGAGAAGCTGTAGGCGACCTCGGCCAGCGGCTGAAGGCCCCACAGTGTGGCGGTGTGCTTGCCGTCGGTGCTGCTGACGGTGGCCTCGCGAGGTTCAGGATCACCGGAGCCGTCGTAGGACAGGCTCACCGACTCCGTTCCCCGGGCCGACCAGACCAGCGTGGCGCTCTGGGCGTCGTCGCCGTTGAGTGTCAGCTCTGCGTCGCAGGGGCGGTTGCAGCTGATGAGTCCGAGTCCCAGGATGGTCCAGACGATTGCATGGTTGTTTGATGTCACGGTTGGGATGTAGCACCAGAACATCGGGTTGTCGCGCCTGTCAGACTCGGCACTTCCTAGCTGGTGGATCTGGGCGACGTCGGCATCTGGAGGGCCCTATAGTGTCCTGGTGGAGGTGTCTGTGTTGGTGACTCTGTTGCTGATGACTGCCCAGGCGGCATGGCCGACGGTGGACATTATTCCCCACCGCGATGCCCCGCAGTTTGCCCTCCTGCATGCCAACCTCATCCCGCTCGGATTCTCACCATCTGGGCGAATGGCGATCCTCTACCTGCCCCCGGACGAGGCGATCGGCTGCTTCCTGTGGGAGCTGCGAATCATCGATCTGGTCACCGACAAGCCCCTGCACACCGAGAAGTGGCAGATGGAGGACTGCGAGACCATCAACGATGTGCCCGGACTGCTCGCTGGGAAGGGGGCACGATTCACCGCGCTGCTCGCCGAGCACAACATCCAGCGGGAGCCAGCCACCCTCCATCCCTTCCCAGCCCGCCACGGCTCCGACACCCTCATGGCTCGATTGATTACCGGTCCAATCTCTGAAACAGAAGGTGACACCTTCACCGCTCCGGTTCGAGTGGTGGTGCAGTCCGCGGCGCATGGAGAGAAGGACATCGGCATCTTGAGCATCGCCACGATGATGGAGCTGCCCATGACCTGGGGCCACGAGGTGCTCGGCTACATTCCTGCCGGTGATCGGGTCGTGGTGGTTCGGGAGCTCCATCGGGGCTGGGAGGGGCTGCCGGTGGTGGAGGTGATCCAC
>JBLHNG010000561.1:0-5927 GCA_047621685.1 Myxococcota bacterium
GGAGCCGGTGGTGCGGGAGTCGGTGACGCGGCTGGTGCTGCAGCCGAATGGGGATGCGGGGAAGCTGCGGGCAGGGTTGGTGGGGCTGGGGTGGGGGATTGTGGATGAGAGGTTGTTGATCGAAGGGCGGTATGTGTATCCGACGATTGTGGCGGAGAAGATAGGCGTTACGCCGGGTTATGTGGTTGAGGATTTGGTGTTTGGACCGGTGTTGAGGCGGGAGCGGTCGGCGGTGTTTGTGGAGATGCTGGAGCGGAAGGCAGCTTATTTGAGGCGGGTGTTGGGGCAGTGTGGGAGTGATGTGGAGGCGACGGTGAGGTTTCAGGCGGAGCTGGCGATGGTTGAGGGGGAGCTGGCTTGTGGGGAGCACCCGGCACTCTGAGTGGTGCAGGATGGGTCTGTGAGTGAGCCGACGTGTGGTGGGTGGTGGGGCCGGCTGGGGGGCGCTGGGCGGGCCGCTCAGGGGGGTCGTTCGCAAGGGTAGAGATTATAGATAGACATGTCGTAAGGCGGTGAAACGCAGGAAGTTAAGCTCTCCCTGAGCTTCGCTGCGCTCGCCGACAATCGCCGCTCCCCTGTACTACCGCGCCTTGCGGCTCCAGTCGGACACCCGCCGTGAATCCGCCCTGCGGACACGCGTTGGCTCACTCACAGACCCGTCCTGTACCGCAACGAGCGTTGAGTGCTTCTGATACCCTCCTCCCAACCCACCAGGAGCCTTCCATGCCGCGCAGCTTCGGTCCCATCGCAGACCTCGACGCCTGGCGCGCCCGCGCCCTCGACAAGATCGCCGATCGCACCGTCGTCTGCTCCATCTCCGGCGGCAAAGACTCCACCGCCATGGCCCTCCTCCTCAAAGAAGCCGAGATCCCCTTCATCTCTGTGCACCTCGACACCGGCTGGGAACATCGCCTCACCGAGGAGTACGTCTTCGACTACCTCCCCACCGTCCTCGGCCCCATCCAGATCGCTCGACGCCCCGGCGGCGGCATGGCCGATCTTGTCCGCCAGAGCGCTGGATTCCCAGGTGGTAACCAACGCTTCTGCACCCGCGATCTCAAGATCAAGCCGATCAAGGCCTTCCTCGACGCCATGGACACCGAGCCGATCAACACCGTCGGCATTCGCAGCGGCGAGAGCATCAAGCGGGCGGCGATGCCGGAGTGGGAGTACTCGGATCCCCTCAAGTGCAGCGTCTGGCGCCCGATCAAGCCGTGGTCCGAGGAAGACGTCTTCGCCATGCACCGCCGCCACGGAGTCAAGCCCAACCCGCTCTACGAGATGGGCGCCCTCCGGGTGGGCTGCTGGCCCTGCATCTTCGCCCGGAAGTCCGAGATCAAGATGCTCGCTGACACCGACCCCGAGCGCATCGACGTCATCCGGCGGCTCGAAGAAGAGGTGCAGGAGATCCGCCGGGTGCGCGACGAGAAGCGTGGCCGCGAGGGCAACCATGTGCCGACGTGGTTCGCCCACAAGAAGGCCTCCTGGTCCATCGACGATGTGGTCGCCTGGTCCCGAAGCACCCCTGAAGACCTCCGCTACCGCCCCCTGTTCGACGGCGATGATCCAGCCAGTGACGCCCGTAACCGCATGGCCACGCTTCGAGAGGAGCTGTTCGTCGCCCCGGTTCGGGAGCAGGGCTGCATGCGGTGGGGCATGTGTGAGACCGTCTCCCCTCAGGAGGAGAAGATGGATGAGTTCTCCCGGCTGTGGCAGCTCGCCGGAGATCCTTGAAACAGGTTCCGTATCCCTACGTTTCGTAACAACGCTCTACCGGAGCGAGTCCAGCACCGCGATCGTCTTCGTGATGTCGGCGTCGGTGATGTCGAGGTGGGTGACTAGGCGGACCCGGTCGCGCCCGATGGCCGAGAACCGCACCCCCTTCGCCTGTGCGCTGGCGACGAGGGCAGCGGGGTTGTCGAGGGTGATGTAGACCATGTTGGTCTCCGGGGCCTGAACGGTCCAGCCCTGGGCGGTGAGGGCCTCGGCGAGCCAGGCGGCGCGGGCGTGGTCGTCGGCGAGCCGGGCGCGGTGGTGAGTCAGTCCGTGCAGCCCACCTGCGGCGAGGATGCCGCCCTGACGCATGCCGCCGCCGAGCATCTTGCGGAACCGCCGGGCGGTCTTGATGAAGTCCTTCGGACCAGCGAGCAGCGCACCTGCCGGAGCACCGAGACCCTTGGAGAGACACACCGACACCGAGCCATACCCAGCGACTAACGAGGCTTCGTCTCGACCGGTGGCCGCGGCAGCGTTCCACAGCCGCGCCCCATCACAGTGACTCCACAGCCCCATCGCCGCCGCGCCTGCTGCAATCGCGGCGAGGGTGTCGGCGGGGTAGAGGGCGCCGCCCCCGAGGTTGGCGGTGTTCTCCACCGCGATGAGGGCGGAGGGGGCGAAGTGCACGTCGTCGAGGCGGTCGGCAGCGGCGAGGGCAGCAGTCGCATCGAGGATGCCGCGGCCGCCGGGGACCCGGATGAGGGTCAGCCCCGAGAGCATCGCCGGGGCGCCGCTCTCGTAGTTGGCGATGTGGCTGCCAGACTCGACGATGATCGCATCGCCGGGACGGGTGGAGGCGCGCAGGGCGAGCTGGTTGGCCATGGTGCAGGTCGGGGTGAACAGCGCGGCCTCTTTGCCGAGCAGCGCAGCCCCCTCGGACTCCAGGCGGTTGATGGTCGGATCCTCGCTGTAGACGTCGTCGCCGACGGGAGCCTCGGCGATGGCGCGACGCATCGCGGGGGTGGGACGGGTGACGGTGTCGGAGCGCAGATCGATCATGGGGGCGACTTTAACGGATCACCAGCCCGCCGAGCAGCAGGGCGACCATGAGACCACAGACCCCGGCGAGCGCCCCCCGCTTTGGCGTGATTCGATGCACGGAGATCCCTGCGGAGAGCAGCAGGGCGAGGAGCAGCACCGGGCCGATGGTGCGCGCTGCCATCGTCAGGGCGGGCATGCCGCCGAGGGCGTAGGCGATGGTGTCGGGCAAGACGAGCAGGAGGAGGGTGGGCAGGGCGAGTGCTCTGGAGAGCGGGACGGCGAGGTCGTCGGGGCTCACGGCGGCGATGCGTGCGGCCACCCGACAGGCAACCCACCACAGCGCGGGCATGAGGACCGGGAGCGCGAGGGCCTCGACGAGGTAGTACCGCTGCGGATCGATGGGCCAGCCGACGAAGCTGGGGGCGTGGCCGTCGGCGTACAGCCACAGGCACAGCGCGCCGTGGGCGGCACCCTCTGCGGCGACCAGGACGACCGGTCTCACCGACCGCCGAGCAGCTCGGCGCACTTCTCGCCGATCATGATGCAGGGGGCGTTGGTGTTGCCGCCGGTGATCGAGGGCATGATCGAGGCGTCAGCCACCCGCAGCCCCTCGATGCCGCGCACCCGCAGCTGCGGATCGACCACTGCGCGCTCGTCGACGCCCATTCGGCAGGTGCCGACGGGGTGGTAGACGGTGCAGACCCGGTTGGGCAGCTCTCGACGGAGGCTCTGCATGTCGGCGAAGTTGGGACCGGGCTCCAGCTCGCCGTTCAGCTCCGGGGTGAGCCCGGCGCTGCCCATGATCTCCCGGGTGATCTCGATGCCGCGCATGAGCTGGGCGACGTCGGCCCCAGCCTCTAAGAAGTGCGGATCGATGCGGGGGGCGTCGTCGGGGTTGGCGGAGGTGAGGCGGATCTCGCCGCGGCTCTCGGGGTAGATGAGGGTCGGCAGGATGGTGAACGCCGGGCGGGTGTCGACCTCGGGGCGGCCGGGGGCGTCCTGGTTGGGCGCGGGGTAGGCCCACGGCATCGAGTGGAGCTGGAGGTCGGGGATTGTCGCGCCGGGGTTGGTCTTGAGGAAGGCGAACACCTCGAAGACGCTGCGCCCCAGCCAGGTCTTTCCGCCGGCGATCTCGCGCAGGAGGCTGGAGAAGAAGTGGGTCGCGGTGCCCCGGTGGCCGCCTCGGGGGGCGAGGAAGACGAGGGGGAAGAAGAGGTGGTCGTGCAGGTTCTCGCCGACCGGGAGATCAGCCTGGACCTTGATGCCGTGGGACTTGAGGTGGTCGGCAGGGCCGATGCCGGAGAGCATGAGAATCTGCGGGGTGCCGACCGCACCGGCCGAGAGCACGACCTCGGCGTCGGCGCGCACGGTCTTCTCTTCGCCCTCGTGACGGACCACGACCCCGACCACCCGGCTGCCTTCGAGGATGAGGCGGAGGACCTGGGCGCGAGTCCAGACGGTGAGGTTGTCCCGGGAGAGGGCGGGGAGGAGGTAGCCCTCCGAGGTGGAGTAGCGCAGGCCGTCTTTGGCCGAGACCTGGACGAGGCCGACGCCCTCTTGTTTGGCGCCGTTGTAGTCGTCGAGGACGTCCACACCGCAGGTCTTCGCGACGGCTTCCTGGAAGGCGAGGGAGACCGGGGAGAGGCCGTCGGTGGTGGTGACTGCGATCGGGCCGCCGGTGCCGCGGAGGTGGGAGGCGCCGCCGTCGTAGTCTTCGAGCTTCTTAAACAGCGGGAGCACATCGTCGAAGGACCAGCCCTCGCAGCCCTCTGCGGCCCAGGCGTCGAAGTTGGCCCGGTTGCCGCGCACGAAGACCATGCCGTTGATCGCGCTAGAGCCGCCGAGGACCCGACCCCGGGTGTAGGGGATCTTGCGGTTGAGGGTCTCGGCGCGGGGGGCGGTCTTGTAGCCCCAGTCGTACTTGGCTTTGAGCTGGGGGACGGTGTGGATGAGGGCGATCATGCCGGGCTTCTTGCAGAGGAAGCTGCGGTCGGTGCCGCCGGCTTCGAGGAGGAGGACACGGCGGGTCGGGTCGGCGGAGAGGCGCGCGGCAATGACGCTGCCGGCGGAGCCTGCGCCGATGACAATGGTGTCGAAGCTGAGCATGTGGGCCTCCGTGGGTGGCAGTAGAACACGTTCTACTGCCACCCACAGGAGGCTTCATGCAACCACACGGCGCTCTGAGGTCATGAGGACGGGTCGCTGAGTGAGCCGACGTGCGATGGGTTTCGGGTGTCCGGCTGGGGGGTCACAGGGGGAGCGACGACTGGAGAGAGCCGACGTAAGGCGGTGAACGCATGGAGTGCAGCCCCCCTTGAGCGCAGCGCCATGAGCGGGCCGAAGGCCAGCGTTGGTGCGAAGTGGCCAGAAAAAAGAAGGGCGCGGACGATGGCGGACCTCAGCTCGCACGGGGAGGGAGGACCCTTCGGGATCGAGGGCCCCGACGCTGAGAAGACCGAAGGGCGAGCAGAACAGGTTGGCAAACTCGAAAACAGCGATGGGAGAGTCGCTGGAGTGGGGGAGGTCGCGGCGTTGGCATCACCTCCGGACTCCAGCGATGCGAGAATCGTGGGTATTGATGTTGCCAACCTGTTCTGCGGCACCTTCGGATGCGCAGCGTCGGGGCGATGGGGTGACGGCGGGTGCTCCCTCACCGGATTGTTGAGGTTGGCCATCGTCGACGCCATGCTTTTCCTGGCCGCTTCGCACCAACGCCGGCCTTCGGCCTGCTTATGACGCTGCACTCAAGGGGGGCTGCACTCTCTCCGTTCGCCGCTTTACAGCGACTTCTCTCCAGTCCCCGCCCCCCTGCGACCCCCCAGCCGGACACCCGCAGAGCATCGCACGTCGGCACCCTCAGCGGACCGTCCTGCACCTCACAGAGCGCCGCATAGGATCCCCACACCTCACCGCTTCAAGACCACCGCCGTCCCCGATCCCGCAAACGGATCAAACCGGTTCAACGTCCGGCAATACCGCACCGCCGCAACCCGCTTGCCCCCATGCACCAGCCGCTTCCGCCCGCCATCGTTGTGCAACCCGCTGCGCTCATAAAAGCGCCGCGCATCAGCATTCTCCTCCAGCACCCACACCACCCCCCACCGAAACCCGCGCCCCTCCAGATCCGCCCACATCTGCCCCATCAGCTCCCGCCCCAGCCCACGCCCCTG
>JBLHNG010000562.1:0-5919 GCA_047621685.1 Myxococcota bacterium
TCTCAACGGTGACCGCTGCGGAGCCGATCACGCCATCGTGCTCCGTGGAGACCTCGACGAGCTGTCCCCGGTCAAACCACACCGCGCCGTCCAGCGTGGCCTCACTGGAGACGGACTGCCCGTCAACGGACCACGAGACTGCGGCAGACACCGCCAGACCATCAGCATCGAGGACCGTGACGGTCGCGACATCGTTGGTGAGAAGAGTCAGTGGGGAGAAGAGTCAGTGGGGAGAAGAGTCAGTGGGGAGATGGTGACGGTGAGCGATCCGACGTCGGGCGTGGGCTCAGACGGCGAGCCACAGGCCTGGCAGGCAAGCAGGAGGAGCATGGATACAGCGTACCGTACCCAACCAAAGCGGCGACTGTCTGCACAGTCGCCGCTCAACCATCGCTCAGGAAGCGCGCCCCCTTTGGTGGCTCAGTAGTAGTTGTACGTCGCCGGGGCGAGGGAGAGGACATCGTAGGCATCGAAGATGTCGTAAGCGACGATCTCGACCTCGTACCCGCCGTAGTTGCAGTCCAGGTAGGTGCTCTGACCCAGCCAGTCGCTGAACCAGATGTACGGGTCATTGGTGGGGAACAGCTCGAAGGTCTCGACCCACTGACCGGTCCGGACATCGTAGACATCAGCATAGACCGCGGTGACATCGTTGACGCCGTTGGCATCGTCGACGTCGGCCTCGAAGTACCAGATGTCGTCGTTGAAGGAGCCATCGTAGTAGCAGCCGGCGTTTGCCCAGTTGATGTAAGGGGTCGCGTTGGGGACGGGCTCAACGTATCCGCCGCCGCCGCCTCCGTCGGAGTAGACGACACACCCGGAGGTGGTCATGGCTGCGAGTCCGATGATTGCGAGTGCCTTATGCATCTGGCGTTTCCTCTGTTTTCTGGTATGCCACAAGAGACGCAACGGTTTGTCACCCATTCAGATCAAGCCGAAGTTTTTTGGAGACGGTTTCATCCGGCCGCGCTCATGGAGGGTGCGTTACGTGCCGACCGCAGGAAGCATCATGCCCACTGTCGCCCTCATCGATCTCAACGCGCGCCACGACAACCACGGCGTGTCTTCGATCACCACCATGATCAAGGCGGCGGGGTATCGCGTAGAGCGGTTCGAGCCGCGGGTAGAGGGCACGCTTCCAGGACCGGGCTTCGACGCCTACATTCTCACTGGCGGGCCGGGCTCTCCGCTGGAGGATGCCCCCTGGCGTCACGAGCTGCTGGCGGCCGTCGGGCAGTGGAAGGCGCCGGTGGTCGGGGTGTGCATGGGCTTCCAGCTCCTCGCTCAGGTCCACGGCTGGACGGTCCGCCAGCTGTCGCATCCCCGGTTCGGCATCCACCGCCTCCGGCTGACCGGTGCGGGTCGTGCCCACCCCCTCACCGCTCCCCTCGCCGCTGATGCCGCCTTTGAGCAGCGCCGCTTCGGGGTCTTCGCCCCAGACAGCGACGAGAGGCCCACCGGCGACATCCTCGCGACCGGCGAAGACGGCGACATCACCGCGGCCCGGTTCGCTCCCAATGTCCTCGGCGTCATCTTCCACCCCGAAGCCGCGCCGGGTCTGGTGGCCCAGCTGTTCACCGAGAACGACACGATCCGCGAGAAGCTCTTAGAACGCCATGGACCGGAGCGGTTCCGCCGCATGGTCGACCTCATCCCCCGGCTGGAGGGGCCGTTTCGTACCATCCTCCCCGGCTTCCTCCACCAGGCACGCCGCCTCAACCAGGGACCACCGTGCAGCGCCTAGAGCTGACCGCAGACACCATCGGACCAGTCGGGCGCGGGCACCCCTGGGTCTACCGCAGCGGACTGAAGGAGACCCCTCACAGTCCCGGCACCCCCGTCCAGCTCATGGACGGCCGTGGAAAGGCCGTCGGCTTTGGACTCACCGATGAGGGTGACATCTCGGTGCGGGTGCTCGGCCGCTACCCCGAGCCCCTCCCCCGCCTCATCGCCGCCCGCATCAAGGAGGCTGCGGCATCCCGGGCGATCCTCATCCCCGCCCAGACGAACACCTTCCGGGTGATCAACGGCGCTGGAGATGGGCTGCCTGGTCTGGTCGTCGACCGCTACGGCGGGGTGGCGGTGGTCCGGCTGTATGGCCGCTGCTGGGAGCCCTGGCTCGACGACATCACTGCCGCCGTCAGCCAGCTCGATGGGATCGTGAGCATCCTGCGCCGCTACGGGGTGCGCCGGGTGGATAATCGCAAGGGCGCCGACGTACTCCACGGCCCCCGCCCCTCAGAGTCGTTCGTGGTGGAGGAGGCCGGGATGAAGTTCCTGGTCCGCCCCTACATCGGCCAGAAGACCGGCTTGTTCCTCGACCAGCGGGCACACCGCATCCAGATCGGACGGATCTCCGGCTCTCACAAAGAGGTCGTCAACCTGTTCGGCTACACCGGTGGCTTCAGCGTCTATGCCGCAGCAGCCGGCGCAGCGCGGGTGACCACGGTGGACATCTCCGAGGCCGCCATCGCGGATGCCCGGGAGAACTTCCGCCTCAACGGCCTGCCCGTCGACCGGCACCGGTTCGTGGTCACCGACGTCTTCAAGTGGACCGCTGGCGACGAAAAGCCCGACCTCCTCATCTGCGATCCCCCCTCGCTGTCCCGCTCCGCCAAGAGCGACAACAAAGCTGCGGTTGCCTACCGGGACCTGGCAACGCGCTGTGGTCGGGAGGTGCCCAGCGGCGGACTCCTGGCGACCGCCTCCTGCACCGCCCGGCTGTCTCAGCCCCGGTGGGAACAGGCGATCGGAGATGGGCTGCGCAAGGCCGGCCGCTGGTCGTGGCTGTGGCGAGCCGCAGAGCCGATGGACCACCCGGTCTCCGCGCACCACAATGAGGGTCGTTACCTCAAATTCGCAATCCTGAGACGCCGCCACTGAGGCTGAGACCATCGCTCGGGCTATAGTCCCGCCCTCCCTGGTGCTCAAGCGATGGACTACCCGCGCAGCTATGGTCCCTACACCCTCCTGGAGCGGCTCGGTCGCGGCGGGATGTCGGACGTTGACCTGGCACGGCAGAGCGTAGAGTCCGCCAGCTACGTTCGCTTTGTGGTGATCAAGCGCCTGCGCACCGAGATGACCACCAACCCCGATTATGTGCGGATGTTCCAGGATGAAGCGCGCATCAACGCGGAGCTTCAGCACGCCAACATCGCCCAGGTCTACTCGTTCGGACAGACCGACGGGGAGTACTTCCTGGCGATGGAGTACATCGCGGGGGCAGACCTGAGAGAGGTCCAGAAGGCAGTGGTCACCAGCGGTCGGGAGATCCCCACCCGGATCGGGCTGCGCATCGTGGTCGATGTGCTCGCCGCCCTCAGCTACGCCCACAGCCGGGTCGACACCTACGGCCAGCCGATGTGCATTGTCCACCGAGACGTCAACCCGCGCAACATCATGCTCTCCGCCCGGGGCGAGGTGAAGCTCATCGACTTCGGGGTCGCCAAGGCCGCCAACCGCACCGAGCAGACGGTCCGACACACCTTCAAGGGCAAGTTCGCCTACATGGCCCCCGAGCAGCTCCAGGAAGGCGCCGCGGTCGACCAGCGCGCCGACCTCTACGCGATGGGGCTCCTCCTCCACGAGCTGATCATGGGTCGCAGCCCGTTCGCCAACCTCGGCGACATCCAGATCATGCAGCGCATCCTCACCGGGCGGATCCCCGCGCTGACCAGCCCGTCAGACTTCCCCGACATCACAGCCCTCCAGGCCGTCCACCAGCAGTCCCTTCGCATCGATCCAGACGCCCGCTTTCAGACCGCCGATGAGATGCGGCTCGCCATTGAGGACGCCGCGCGATCTGTGGGCGGGGTGGCGGGGACCGAGGAGCTGATCGGCTTCCTCCGCTCCATCCTCCCCAACGCCGCCTCCCTGCGTCGGGAGAAGCTGGAGATCTGGCGAGAGCAGTCCTCCACCCTCACCGCGCCCACGTGCACGCCCACACCCACATCCATGCCACCCGAGCCCCCTGACGACGCCACAATCTCCATCCTCATGGAGCCCCCCAGCACCGTCCGCCCGATCCTGATGGGCGTCGGTCTGGGGCTGGCTGGTGTCGCCCTGATCGCGCTGCTGATTGCGGCCTGGCCGGAAGCCGTCGAGCCGACTCCTGAGCCCACCCCTGAGCCCATCACACAGCCTGTGACCGAGCCTGAGCCCATCGTCGCGCCCCCAGAGGTCACCCCACCCATAGAGATCACGCCTCCAGTCGAGACCCGGCCCATCCGACAGGCCCACACCCCGACCTCTGTCATCCCCGAGGTCCCCCCGGAAGTGACCGAGGTCGCAGCAACCGGCAGCGGCCGCATCTCAGTGCCCGCCTTCCCTGGCAGCGGCCTTGAGGTCCGACTGGACGGTCAGCGCATCGGAGAGACGCCGATCCGGCTGCTGGAGGTTCCCGCAGGCGACCACAGCATCGAGGTCATCGATCCCGATGGAGAGGGCTGGGTGAGTCGCGTGTCGGTCAAAGACGGCAGCTCCGAGTACGTCCGCCCCCCGCGCTGAGCTATCGTCTCGTCGTGCTCCTCCTCCTCACCTCCATCTGCGCCCTCGCCGGCGAGGCCGTGGTCATCCTCCAGAGTGACGACCTCCCCCTCTACGACGCCCCCATCCAGCGCTTCGCCGAGGCCATGGGCGAGGTCGAGATCATCAACCTCCAGGGCGATCGGGAGCGGGCGCTTCGGGTGACCGCCCGCCTGGCCGAGGATCCACCACCGCTCATCTTCGCCCTCGGTGCAAAGTCTGCCTGGATCGCCCTCAGCGAGCTTCCTGACGTGCCGCTGGTCTACGCGATGGTGTTCGAGCCTGAGCGCTACGACATCGACGGTGATGTCACCGGAGTCCGCATGGAGGTCCCCCCCGACCTCCCCCTCGCCCAGCTTCAGCTCATGCTGCCTGAGGTCAAGCGCCTGGGACTGCTGCTGAGCGAGGACGCTGGCGGACCGTGGCTGGAGGATGCGCTTCGAGAGGCCGACCGGGCTGGCTACAAGGTCAAGATCGCCCGGGTGCCTTCCCGCCGCCACGTCCGACGCGGGCTCGCTCAGCTCCGCGGCTCCGTGGACGCCATCTGGCTGCTGCCTGACCGCGAGGTACTCACCCCCACCGGCTTCCAGGTCATCCTCACCGACACCCTGCGCTCCCGGATCCCCCTGCTGGCGTGGTCGGAGAACCTCGTCACCGCGGGCGCCCTGTTGTGCGTGGCCCCGGACTACAGCGCGGTCGGACTCCAGGCTGCCGGACTCGCACAGCGGATCATTGCTGGTGAGTCCCCCGGGGACATTGAGCCCCTGGCTCCCGATGGCTTCCGGGTTGTGCTCAACCGCGACACTCTGGCGGCGCTCCAGCTCAAGCTGGACCCGATGTTGATGGACTTTGTTGATGAGGTTGTGTCGACTCCTGGGGTCCGATGAGGATGGGCTGATTGCTGATTCGGGACCCGGCACGGGGACGGGCGGAGGCATCCGGAGCCGGTCAGGTGGCTGGCTCACGGACCGGACGCTGAGTAGGGACAGCAGCCGGTCGAAGACGGGCGAGCTGACCTGCGGGGAGAGGAACGGGGACGGGGTGAGTCCGACGAAGCCGGTCAGGTGGCTGCCTTTTCTTTCACTGACCATAAAGTTCGACAAGTGCCGGTCGCAGACGGGCTGATTGTCGATTCGTGGAGAGGCGCGGGGACGGGGTGAGGCTTCCGAAGCCGGTCAGGTGGCTGCCTTCCCCCTAATTTTGTTGATTGTATTGTTTTGGATCGCCAGTTCAGGAGTCTCAGTTCGCCCGGGCGCGCGCAAGGGGAGCCCGGAGGGGGCCGTGTCGGAGGGCCGGGGGGCGCCCTCAGCCCACGCCAGATTCTCTGGCGGCCCCGGAGGCAGCAAGTGACCCGAGGCTTGAGAGAAGGGGCAACCCACTCAGAATGCTGGCCGA
>JBLHNG010000563.1:0-5911 GCA_047621685.1 Myxococcota bacterium
GGCGCGCTGTCGGTGAAGCCTGGCCGCTCCCTGATGCTGAAGCTGCCGTTCAACCTCCCGGAGCTGGCCCTGCTCGCCGACCGGCCCCGGCTGGGCGGGCTGCACATCGTGGAGGCCGAGCAGGTCACACTGCCTCCGATCACCTTTCCACCCCACCTCACCGCGCTGACCCTCTACTACCTCCGATCCGCCGCACTCCTCGACGCCGTGGCGTCCTCGGACCTGCCGGTGCTCACCGAGCTGAACCTCGACCAGCTCGCCGATGGGGTGAGCCTCTCTGGGCTCGGCGCGCTCTCTGCGCTGCGCTCCCTGACCGTGCAGAGCGCGCCGGGGGTCCGCCTGACGGTGCTGCCACCGGAGCTGAACAGCCTGCGTCTGGAGCGCATCGCCCTTGCGCCGGGTGCCCTGGCGGATGCCGGGGGGCTCGCGGAGCTGTCGGCGGTGGACTGTGTGGTGAATGGGCTGCTCGACCTGCCTCAGCCCGGTGCACTGCGCCGCATCAAGCTGGAGGGCATGGCGCTCACCGCGCTGCCTGCCGGGCTGCTGGCCCAGCCGGATCTTACCCACCTGTCGCTGCGTCGAAACGAGCTGAGCGCGCTTCCCGAGAGCATCTGGACGATGACGGGCCTCGAAGAGCTGCGGCTGTCTGGCAACCACCTCATCAGGCTGCCGGCAACCATCGGACAGCTCGCCGCGCTTCGTCGCCTCGACCTCTCCAGCAACCAGCTCACTGCGCTGCCCGACGCCCTCGGGGAGCTGGTCGGACTTCAAGAGCTGCTGCTGCGGGACAACCCCCTGACCGCGCTGCCCGATGCCGTGGGAGGGATGCGGTCGCTCAAGAAGCTGTGGCTGGGGCAGACCGGGCTGACCGCGCTGCCGAGGTGCCTGTTTGACCTGCCGGGACTCGAAGAGCTGGAGCTTCGCGGGCTGCGGATCCGCCAGCTCCCACCCCCCTCCGCCTTCCCGGCCCTGCGTCGGGTCCGCATCGATCGCGCTCAGGAGGGAGCGGCACACCAGTGGTCCCGTCAGCGCATCCAGGCTGGCGCCCCTCCGCTGCTGGTGCAGTAGTCATGACAGACCGCGATCGACTGCTCGACCGGGTGCGCAAGCTGCTCGCCCTGGCGGAGTCTCCCAACATCCATGAGGCTGCCCTCGCGGCCTCCCGCGCCCAGACCCTCATCGACGCCCACCGTCTCCAGGGGCTGCTCGATGCCGAGGAAGATGCCCCGGTGACCGACGGGCGGAGCGAGCCGCTGGAGAGCGGACGGCGGCTGCGGAAGTGGAAGGTGGTGCTCGCCGGTGCCCTGGCAGACCTCAACGGCTGCCTCGTCTACACCGACCGGGCCGGCAAGATGAAGCACATCGTCCTGGTCGGTACGGATGAGGATCGGGCGGCGGTCGGTGCGCTGTGGGACTGGCTGGTCAAGCGCATCGAGTGGCTCTCTGCCACCCACGGATCCGGCCAGGATCGAAGCTGGCACGACGCCTTCCGCATCGGCGCCGCCCAGACCATCGCCGCCCGCCTCCGCATCGGCCGGGAGGCGGGGCGTGCGAAGCTGGAGAGCACGGCGCTGGTCGTGGTGACGGAGGGGCTGGCCCGCCGGCAGACCCGGGTGTCGGACTACGCCCGGGACAACCTGAACCTCAAGCCTGGACGCGGAATCCGGGTGGATCCCGACGCGTTCCGTCAGGGGCAGCAGGCCGGCTCGACGGTGGCGCTGCCGAAGTAGCCCGCATCCGCATCATTGAGCAGATCGCCGCCGCAGGGCAGCCAGACCACCCAGAAGTCCGATGAGCCACAGTCCGGCGGTGCCCGCTCCCGCGCTGCATCCGCAGCCGGTGCGTGAGTCCGTTTCGCCGGTGTCCCCGCCTGCAGTGGAGTTGCCGGAATCGTCGGAGTCGTCGGTGGCACCGGTGTCGGTGCCGCCGGTAGTGCCGTCGGGGAGGCTGGAGGCCAGGAGGAGACCAGCACCGTAGTCATTGTCTGGACCGGCATCGCCGAGATCCACGGTGTTCTCTGAGAGCCAGGACCGCAGCTCCTCGACCCCGTAGCCCCGATCGGTGGCCTGGAGGACGAGGGCGGCGAGCCCGGTGGCGTGGGGGGCAGCCGCGGAGGTGCCGTCGAAGGCCTCTTCGCCATAGCTGATGGTGGAGACCCCGGTGGGGGCGGAGATGTCCGGCTTCATCCGGCCGTCGTTGGTCGGCCCCCGGCTGGAGTAGCTGGCGACCTCCTCGGTCCACCACTCCACCGCACCCACTGAGATCGCGCCCGCTGCATCCGCCGGCAGGGTCAGGCTCTCGGTGAACGTCGGCCAGCCTTCTTCCAGTCCCCAGTCACCGTAGATCCAGACCTTCACCCCGGCCGAGCTTTCGCCGGACTCTGCGGAGTAGTCGTAGATGGCGATGTAGAGGGTCTCGTCGTCGGTCTTGGCGTAGGCGTACTCGTAGGGATCGCCGGTGCCGGACTGATCCTCCTGGCTCGAGGCCAGCAGGGTGTCGTTGGCGTCGAGGATGTGCAGGTCGAGGTCTTTGCCTGCCGCACCGAACGCCTCATCCCACCGGATGCTGGCCCCGGAGTAGCCATCCCCGACGGTCACCGGGAGGCGCTCGCTGCCGTTCATCTCCAGGTAGCCGTTGCCGTCGGTGTCCGTCAGGGTGCCGACCCAGTACTGCTCGCTCTCGTTGCCAGCGGCGGCCATCCAGGTGATCCCGCTGTCGGTCAGGGCGTCGACGGCCTGGCTGTAGCTGCTGGTGCCGTCGGCATGCCAGATGTTGTCGAAGCCGATGGAGGCGTTGACGAGGTACTCGCCGTTCTCGGCGATGGCGTCGCAGGCGGAGAAGAACTCCACCTCGGTCTCAAACGAGTAGAACACCAGCTCGGCGGCCGGGGCGATGTCGTGGATGATCTCAGCGACCGCGGTGCCGTGCTCGGTGCCGTCGGCATCGCCGAAGAAGTGGGTCTCGACGCTGGCGGGCAGCTCGGTGCCGAGGAGGTCGGTGTAGCCAGTGAAGCCAACGTCGAGGATCGCCACCCGGATCCCGCTGCCGTCCAGCCCCTGCGCGCCCCAGTCCTTGGCGAACATCAGCTCGACGCCCTCGGTGATCGTGCCCTTGGTTCGTGCCCGACGGGGAGTGCGGATGCGACGGACCTCGGGCAGCGCGGCCAGCTCGGTGAGCCGGGCGGGCGGCACTCGGGCCTGCACCATGCCGCCAGCGACCACTTCTACGACCACATCCGACCAGCGGGCGGCGATGAAGTCCCCCAGCGGGCCAGCCTGACTGGGGCGCTGAGCGACGAGGACGACCTGAATGGCTTCGGCAGCGGGCGGGGCCTGCTCAAGCGCGGCCAGCTCGGTGGAGAGCACCGGGTGGACTGCAGGGGCAGCGGAGGCAGCAGCGATGAGGAGTGCGGAGAGCATGATCAGTCCTGCTTGGGGGAGGCGGTGATTGGAGAGCGAACGGCGGTGACGCCCGGCGTGGTCGCCAGGGTGCAGAGGTCGGCGGCAGGCATCCGACCCTGGATGAGTCCGCCTGCGCGAAGCTCTTCGGCGAAGCCCGCCGGGAGTGTGGCGTCTTCGCCAGCCTCCACGGTGACCTGGACACCGGCCTCGCTGACATCCAGTCCGGTGGTGTCTCCGGAGAGTGCTGGGATCAGCGCTGCGGCGAGGTTGTTGCAGGGCGGGGCGACACGACGAGGCGGCGCGGGCATCGGGGGGGGAGCCGACTCTTCGGTGGTCTCCGGGACCGACATGACCACGGGCTCAGGGTGGACCTCACCGGTGCTCCGGCAGGACAGCAGAGTCAGGAAAATGGGTATCATAACCGGTGTTTACACGATCCTGTGAACCAGGACCAGCCTGCATTGTGGAGCGTTTCTGTGACGGTGGTTGTTGAGGACGGACAATGGCCGGATAGAGCAGGGACATGCTCATCCTGCTCTCCCCCGCAAAGTCCCTCGACTGGAGCCCCGCTCCACAGGTCACCCCCACCACTCCCCGCCTGGAGTCTGACTTCGGGGTGCTGATGCGTCAGGCAAAGCGGCTGAAGGTCGCGGACCTCAAGGCGATGATGAAGCTGTCTGACAAGCTCGCGCAGCTCAACCACGAGCGGTTCCAGGCGATGGCCGACACCCCCGATCCCCTGCGAGACCGACCGGCCGCCCTGGCGTTCGCCGGAGACGTCTACCAGGGGCTCGACGCCCGCAGCCTCTCCCCCGAGGCGCTGACCTGGGCGCAGGATCGCATCGCCATCCTCTCGGGGCTCTACGGGGTGCTGCGTCCGCTGGACCTCATCCAGCCCTACCGCCTGGAGATGGGCACCTCGATGAAGACCCGACGGGGGCGCTCGCTCTACGAATTCTGGGGGGACCGGGTGAGCCGCACGCTCAATGCCCAGCTCCAGACACACTCCGATCCCACAGTGGTCGACCTCGCCAGCGGGGAGTACGGTCGGGTCGTCACCAAGAAGCTCACCGCCCGGCGGATCATCCCGGTGTTCCAAGAGGTCGAGGCCGACGGTCGGCATCGGATCATCAGCTTCTTCGCCAAGCGCGCCCGGGGTCGCATGGCCCGATTCGCCATCGAGCAGCGTCTGGATGACCCGGCGGGGCTCAAGGAGTTTACGGCCGGTGGCTATGCGTTTCAGCCGGGGTTGTCTGAGGCGGATCGCTGGATCTTCACCCGCCCCCGGTGAGCGTTAAGCAGTCGCTATGGCTGTCCACTTCCAGAACCTCTCCGACCTCCAGGATCCCCACCTCATGAAGTCCGCGCTCAATGCGGCACTGAAGGTGAAGCGTCGAGCCCGGTTCATGTTCAACGCAAAGAGCATGGCATTTGGGGGACCGATTCTGGTGGTCGCCGGGCCGGGGATGCCGATCGCGGCGGAGGTGAAGAAGCTGATCAAGCAGGGTGGGGGCTCGGTGAAGGGCAAGTACCGCGTCGATCGAAAGGGTCGGCTGGTGCTGGAGGTCAACAAGAGCGTCAGCCCCGGCTCAATGGCAGAAGCCATCCGAGGCTTCTTCCTGGCGAACAACAGCAACATCGCCCTGGATAACATCCGGATCCTCACCCCCGCCCAGCAGAAACGCATCGCGCAGCGCAAGAAGGAGCGCGCGGCGGCACGGGCGGAGAAGAAACAATGATCCCCCTCCTGCTGGCCTGCACTGGAGAGCCGACGGACTCTGCAGCAGCCCCGGTCGATCCCACGGCGGACGGCGCCTGGTCGGTGGGGCACCGGTCGATGGTCCTCGATGGCGAGCGCCCCCTGACCGTCGAGGTCTGGTATCCCACCGACGCCGCCCCCGGCAGCACCGCCGTCCCCGACGCCTTCCTCTCGGGCGACCAGCAGGCCGACTACGCCACCTGGCTCTCCGAGGCGGATCCGAGCTGCCCGACCGCGACGACGGATGCGGTCGCCGATGCGGTACAGGTCTCTGGCGGCTCATGGCCGGCGGTGGTGTTCTCTCACTGCCACACCTGCACCCGGTTCTCCAGCTTCACCCTCGCCCAGCGACTCGCCAGCCACGGCATCGTGGTGGTCGCCCCTGATCACGCTGGCAACACCCTGTTCGACACCGAGCCCCTCGGGCTGACCACAGCGACCCTGGAGCTTCGCCGACTCGACGGGATCCGGGCGCTGGACGCCCTGCTCGACGGCACCCTCGGTGTCACCGACATCAACGCCAGCGCCCTGGGCGCGGTCGGGCACAGCTTCGGAAGCGTCACCGCCGGAGCCATTGCGCAGTCCGACAGCCGAATCACTGCCGCAATGGGCATCGCAGCCCCGATGGAGAACCCGCTGCTGCCCGGGGTCGAGGTCGCTGGGCTGACCGTGCCGCTGATGTTCGTGGTCGCCATGGAGGACAACAGCATCACCGAGGCGGGCAACGTCCTGATCCGCAACAACTTCGAGG
>JBLHNG010000564.1:0-5906 GCA_047621685.1 Myxococcota bacterium
GCCGTCGTTGGGGGGGGGGGGGGTGGGGGGGGGGGGGCGGGGGGGGGGGGGGGTGGGGGGGGGTTTGGGGGGGGGGGGGGGGGGGGGGGGGGTGGGGCTGGGGGTGGCGCAGGCGCCGGGGACGGATGGGGCGGCGAATCCGATGGGGCTGCTGATGGCGCTCGGGGCGGCGCTGTCGTTCTCGGGGATGGGGATCCTCACCCGGCGGTATATTCGCAATGTTGACCCGATCGCCCTGAACGCGACTCGTCTGTGGATGAGTGTGGGGCTGTGGTTTGCGACGGAGGGGTTTGCGCTGCCCGATGACCTGACGCCGTTGGTGGTTGTTTATGCTGCGCTGGCTGCGCTGATTGGACCGGGGATTGCTCGGATTTGCTTGATGCTTTCGGCCCGGGATCTGGAGGCGAGGATGACCGCGATGGTGGGGATTACCGGGCCGCTGTGGGCGGTGGGGTTTGCCTGGGTGTTTCTGGGGACGCTGCCGGGGGCGGGACAGCTGGTTGGTGGGGTGATTATTTTCGTGGGGGTGGCGCTGCCGGTGGTGCGGTTGAGGCGGGGGAGGGGGCAGGGTGTGGGGGGTGGCTGCTGAGACATTCCCTCATTTTGTCACCGTTCAAGCATGATTTTCAGTCACCGTTTCTGCAACTTCGCCGAAGGCGGGCATTTGCCCGAAAAGAGGCCGCCCCAAAGTGGCGGTTGTTCGGTGAATAAATGAGGGGATATCTCAGAGCCGGAGACGGGCGGACTGCTGGCGCGGGAAGAGGTGCGGAGGCGGGCGTGAGCCGGCCGGGGGGTGGGTTTTTGGCACCAGTCGGGCCGGATACGGTCCGGCCCGGTGACTGGTGCCGGGTTTTTCCGTCCCTATTGAGTGTCGGCAAGTGATTGAGTGTCGGCAAGTGCTGGTCGGAGATGGGGATGGCATCACCGCCCGCTGAGGTCCGCCCCGTCTCGTAAGCCAGGGGGAAGTTAGCCGACCTGTCCTGCTCGCCTTCGGCTTCTCAGCGTCGGGGCGTTCGACTCCGAAGGGTGCTCCCTCACCCATGCTCTGAGTTTCGCCATCGTCGGCGCCATGCTTTTTCTGGCCACTCCGCTCCAACGCAGACCTTCGGCCTGCTTGTGTCGCTCCGCTCAAGGGGGGCTGCACTTCCTGCATTCGTCGCCTTACGGCTCCTCTCTCCAGTCGCCGCTCCCCCTGCGACCCCCCAACCCGACACCAATTACTCCCTACCCACCGCACTCTCACAGGACCGTCCTGAACCACCGAGAGCCCCAAGTGCCCGCACCCCCAGTCAGTGATACGACCCACCACCAGGAGCGCCGGTGCCTGCCGAATCACCCGACATCTCACGCAGGCTCATCAGCCTCGCCCTCCCCGTCATCGGCCTCAACGTCCTCAACGTCCTGGCCCTGACCGTCGACACCGTCATGCTCGGCCAAATCCCCAACGCCGAGACCGCCCTCATCGGCCTGGGCTTCGCCGTCCAGATCCTGTTCCTCCTCATGGTCGCCATGCTCGGCCTGACCGTGGGCACCGTCGCCCTCGTCGCCCGTGCCCACGGCGCAAAGCAGCCCGCAGACGTCAACCACACCGTCGCCCAGTCCATCCAGCTCACGGTGCTGCTCAGCGCCGTCGTCGCCGTCGTCGGCAACCTGCTGGCCGAGCCGATCCTCGTCCTCCTCGGTGCTGGCCCGGAGAGCATCCAGGCGGGCCTCGACTACCTGCGCATCCTCCTGGTCGGGGTGGTCTTCAACTACCTCAACATCCTGCTCATCGCGGTCATGCGCGGGGTCGGCAACACCCGGATGCCGTTCTTCGTCGCCCTGCTGATGAACCTGCTCAACGCGGCGCTGAACTACGGCCTGATCCTCGGCAACTACGGCCTGCCCGCGCTGGGGATCCAGGGCGCAGCGATCGGCACGCTCATCGCCCAGGCCTTCGCGGTCACCATGATGGCTGTCCTCATTCATCGGGGCAGCGTCCCGGGCCTGTCCCTGCCGACCCGACCCCGCGCCATCGACGGCACCCTGGCCCGGAAGCTCATCGGCATCGGCAGCCCTGCGGCGATGGACATGATCGTCTTCAACGCTGGCTTCCTCTCGATCATCGGCATGCTCGGTCGCATCGACGAGGTCGCGGTGGCTGCCCACGGCATCGGGCTGCGGGTGCAGGCGCTGGCGTTCGTTCCGGGCATGAGCATCGGACAGGCCACCGGCGCGATGGTCGGCAACGCACTGGGCGCGAACAATCCCGAGGAGGCCCGCGCGATCGCCCGGTCAGCGATGGTGCTCTGTGCGGTCGTCATGACGACGCTGGGCATCATCTTCATCGTCGGGGCCGCCCCGATGCTCACCCTGTTCAGCATCGAGCCCGGCACCCCGCTGGCCGACTACTCGATCACCTGGATTCGCCTGCTGGGTCTCTGCATGCCGCTGGTCTCGCTCTACATTGCACTGGGCGGGGTGTTCCAGGGCTCGGGAAAGACCCGCATTCCGCTGCGAATCAACCTCATCGCCACGCTCGCCCAGATCCCCCTGAGCGCGATCCTTGGCTTCGGGCTCGGACTGGGCACGCTGGGTGTGTGGGGGGCGTTCCCGCTGGCGCTGGGCATGAAGTCGGTGATGGGCATCTCGGCGTATCGTAAGGGGCAGTGGCTTGATGACGAGCCCGGGAGGAAGAAGGGATGAAGGACGCCGAGCTGCAGGCATCCTGGGATGACAAGGCCGCGGCCTGGAACGACTGGGTCGGCACCGACGGGGACCGCAACCGACAGGTCAACTCCGACCCCGTCCTCCACCGCCTCCTCGGCTCTCCGGAGGGCCTCGACATCCTCGATGCTGGCTGCGGCACTGGCTACCTCTCCGTCAAGCTCGCCGCTGCCGGGGGGCGGGTGGTCGGGGTGGACCTCAGCCCGGCGATGATCGCGCACGCTCGGGACAACGCCGCCTCCGCCGGGGTCTCCGTGCGCTTCCTGGCCCAGTCCCTCGCCGCGCTCACCAGGCTCCCAGATGCCAGCTTCGATCGGGCGGTGAGCAACTACGTGCTCATGGACCTGCCAGACCTGGAGGGCGCGATGGTGGAGCTGGCCCGGGTGCTGCGTCCGGGTGGCTTCGCGGTGCTCGTCTTCCTCCACCCCTGCTTCGGCCCGCCGGGCGGCCCGGAGCGACTCGACGATGGCTCCGTGCGCTACCGCTGGCCGTGGCCCTACCTGGAGCAGCGGCGGTTCGAGGAGAGCTGGGGACCATTCAATTCGGCGTTCATCGCCTTCCACCGTCCGCTCTCTGCCTATTTCGCCGCCATCACCCAGGCGGGCCTCACCGTCGCTGAGCTGCACGAGCCCGCCGGAGAGGACACCACCGGCCTCACGCCCGAGCAGATCCGGGGGGTCCGCATGACCCCGTTCTCCGTGGTGCTCAAGGTTCTCCGGTGAAGGCAGGGGTCGGGGAGTTGCCAAGGGGGACGGGCTGTGTCTGAATGGCCCCCATGTTTGTCTCACACCTCACCCCTCCCCAGCAGGGCGCCTTCCTCCAGCTCGCGATGCAGCTCGTCGCCGTCGATGGAGACATCTCGACTGAAGAGCAGGAGATGCTCTCTCAGATCGCCATGACCACCATGGACTGGGTGCCCCGGGAAGAGATGCCCACCGCCGTGCTCGTCCAGGCCTTCGATGATGGACCCAGCCGGGCCGCAGCCCTGATGGAGCTGATCGGGCTGGCCTACGCAGACACGGTCTATGGTCCAGAGGAGCGCAGCTTCATTGCGGATCTTGCAGACCGAATGGAGATCCCCACCGTTCGCCTCGCCCAGATGGAGAGCTGGGTGCTCCGGCAGCTGGCGCTGGCTCAAGAAGGACTCGATCTGCTGGAGGGAAGCTGAGATGCCGCTCCCACCCCTGCTGACTGGTGCAGCCCTCACCGCGCTCACCGCCGGCCTGTTCCGCGCCCGCCGAGTGCGCTTCGCGAAGTCTACCGAGGAGGCGGAGACCATCACCAACAACCGGGCCGCCAAGGATGCGCTCCGGGCTCGGGTGCGCCTGTCTCGGCTCATCCGCGCCCTGGGTGCACAGCGGCTGAGCGCCTGGCGGAATGAGCTGTCGCTGTTTGTGGAGAACACCGGCAGCCTGACCAACCTCAACGCGGGCGAGCCCCGGCTGCGGCTGACCGACAACCTCCCCGCGCCCACCCCCGCGGAGCAGGAGACCATCCGCCGCAACGCCGCCCGGGTCGATGCCCAGGACGCCCGGGTGCAGTCCCTGGCCGATGCCGCCTCCGCTGAAGATCGGGAGGCCATCGCCGCGGTGCTCTCAGAGCTGGGCATGACCCAGGGTGCGCTTCGGGAGCAGCTGTCAGGCATGGAGTCCCGGCGGCTCCAGCTCGACGTGCTGATTCCAGCGGTCCAGGAGCGCATCAAGATCGTCGAGCGCAAGCAGAACGCGCTGGCGGATCCGATCCGGAAGGCCAGGGAGGCCATCGACCAGATCCGCCCCGGTAAGTCCGAAGACGGCGAAGATGCCATCCGTCACCACGAGTCGGTGCGCGATGGTCTGATCGCAGAGGTCAGGCGCTTCCGGGCCGAGTCCGCGCGGCTGCTGGAGGAGCTGCCGCTGCTGCGGGCAGAGCAGGAGTCGCTCGGCGAGCGGATCGACACGCGGCTGGAGCGGATCGGCGGGCGCTTTGAGCTGGAGAGCAGCGCGGGTCGAGAGGTCCCCCGGCTGGTCCTTCCCACCGACGATGATCGTCTCCTTCGCCGACAGTGGCAGGACGAGCAGCACCGCCACGACCTCGCCGAGATCGCCCTGACCGCGATCTCCCCGGCCAGCGACCTCGCCGACGACGCCGAGACCGACAACCTCACCATCCGCTGGCTGATGACCGAGGAAGTACCCGAGTCGGTGGAGTCGATCACCGTGCTCGGTGGGCTGACGCTCTCCGCAGACAGCCACCGGGCAACCCTGACCGGTGCGGGCGGAGATCCCGACGTCCTCCGCACCCTCGTTCGCGCGATGGCTGCGCTGGAGCAGGTCCTCAGGGCGTGGCTGGATGCTCTGGAGCTGCTCCGGCTGCGCTCCGGGATCGTCCAGCGGCGCCTCCAGCACGCCGTCCGCGGCAACAACAACTACCGCATGATGTCCGAGACCCCGCTCCCCGGCTCGCTGTTCGGCCCCCGAGTGTTCGTCTTCCGCAGCCACCAGCTCTCCCGGGCGCTGCTGGTGATGGTGGATGGGGTGATTTTGGAGGGTGATGGTCGGCTGGCGGCTGATGTGAGCGCGCGGATGAAGCTCGCGGAGCGGGCGATTCGACTCAACGGCTGGCAGTAGCGGTCCTGTGGCCTGACGTGTGAGGACCATTCGGCGCTCTGTGGGGTGCAGGACGGTCCTGTGAGCCTGCGGTGGGTGGTCAGTGAGCGGGTGTCATGCTGGGGGTCACAGGGGAGCGGCGACCGTAGTGAGCCAACGGCGAACGCAGTGAGTGCAGCCCCCTTGAGCGCAGCGCCATAAGCGGGCCGTGAGGCCAGCGTTGGAGCGGAGTGGCCAGAAAAAGAATGGCGCGGAGGATGGCGAACCTCAGCTCATGGGTGAGGGAGGAGCCTTCGGAATCGAAAGCCACGAGGCTGAGAGCGCCCCTGGCTGAGAAGACCGAAGGGCGAGCAGGACAGGTCGGCACTATCAAAAGCAGAGATGGGCGAAGCCTTGAAGTTCGGCGGTACTGCCAACCCCGTCTCCGTCCTTGGGCGCTGATCGCCACGGGTCCCCTCCGCGGTCCGCGCTTCACTCCCTGTCGGCGTCCATTCTAAAGCCACTGCCGACCTCTCAAGCCTCGGGTCGCTTGCTGCTTCCGGGGCCGCCAGAGAATCTGGCGTGCGGCCCCTCCAGCACGGCCCACTCCGGTGTCCCCTTGCGCGCGCCCGG
>JBLHNG010000565.1:0-5904 GCA_047621685.1 Myxococcota bacterium
CTCCCTCGGGAACGTCTCCCTCACCGACGGCGCCGCTGTTCAGTTCCGCTGTGGGTTCGGGAGCTGCAAGCGGGTCCAGTAGGCGAACGCTACAGGGTGCGATCCCACAGGTACTCCTCCTCACCGAGCGACTTCGCTGCCCACCGACCGGCCACAAACAGGTAGTCCGACAGTCGGTTGAGGTACCGCATGGTGCCCTCTCCAATCTCCGGCTCTTCTCGAAGGAGGCGGACGATCATGCGCTCTGCTCGTCGGCAGACCGTCCGAGCCTGGTGGAAGAACGCGCCAACCGGTCCGCCGCCGGGCAGGATGAACTCCTTGAGCGGCTCCAGATCGGCGTTCAGCTCATCAATCCAGTGCTCCAGACGGGTCGAGTCCTCCTCTCCGACCAGCCGCATTCCTTCCCATCGCTTTGCGGGGGGCGTGGCCAGATCACTGCCGACGTTGAAGAGATCGTTCTGAATCCGATGCAGCATGGTATCGAGTCGAGCGACGATCTCTGCGGGAGCGTCGGACCGGGGCGAGAAGGTCCGGATGAGACCGACGATGGCGTTCAGCTCGTCCACGGTGCCGTAAGCATCGATACGGGTGTGATCCTTGCTGACCCGTTCCCCTCCGACGAGGCTGGTCTGACCTTTGTCTCCGCCCCTGGTGTAGACTTTCGTAATCCGCATCTGATCATCTCCTGATGTGGCGATGTGATAACGCGACACTGCCGGGCTGTTGGGCAGACGTTATAGGACTTCGACACTCTTCTGGAGGAAGAATTGGAAACCCGTAAGAACAGGATGTCGATTGCGAAGCTGAGAAGCTCAGACGCAAACACCCTCCTGGTTTTGACCCAGGATGCACTGAGTCTCCCCCTCGGGCAGATCGAGCCGGCCACGCTGGTCGATCTCCTTGCCATCTCCGAGCTCCAGGACCAGCTCCCGAAAGCATTGGCTCAGGATCTGAGGAACTTTCAGCTTCAGGCCTTTAATCAGATCACTGACCTCCCCGATGGAGCCGCGCTGGCAGGATTTGTCAGCGAGGTCACGCTCTTAGAGCCGACCTCTCTCCCACAGTCTCTTCGCGACTTCCTCGCGGAGCTGCTCCCTCAGCGTCGGCACTCAGAGTCTCTTGAGACCCTCCAGGCCCTCGCACTTCGTCTGGATGGACAGCCCCCGGAGACGCTCACGCTCCCAGCTGCTCGGAGCAAGACCAAGGTCACTGCGGCCAAGAAGACGACGAGTAGAAAGTCCGCAGCCAAGACCACCACCGCCACCGCCACCGCTGCCAAGCCAGTAAAGAAGCGGACTACCCGCATCACCGCCAGCCAGGTCGACGATCGCAAGGCCGAGTGGATCGAGGAGGATGTCGTCTCTCGGCTCCAAAAGTACGGCAGTCGCGGACTCAAGGAGGCCATCCTGGTCGCCGGTGCCCGTCACCGCGCGCCAATGAAGGACCTCTCCGGTGCAGAGATCCTTGCTGTGATGCGCCGCCTGAAGCGCGAGTCGAAGGTTCGTTTCTCTGCAGGGCGTTGGATCATCTCGTAGTCACAGACTGCTGAAAGCCCCACAGACAAATACAGCCGCCCGAGGGCGGCTGTTCTTTTGACAGTGTCGCTGTCCGTCCGCGCCGCTCTCAGGCAGGGCCGCTCTCAGGCAGGGCCGCTCTCAGGCGGGGGCTTCGCAGACGAGCTTGTCGATGGCATGAACCGGTGCGCTGTCGCCGGCCATGAGATCCTTGATGGCGGTGAGCACCAGCCGATGCTTCTGGATGAGCCGCTTTCCGGTGAACTGCTCTGAGACCACATGGATCTCGAAGTGGCCGCCGCCGCCGCTGACGTTGATCTCTGCACCGGGCAGGGCTCCGGCGATTGCGGCGGTGATCTGATCGTTAATGGACATCGTCGCTCCTCATTGGGTGTCCCGGCCTCTAACCCACCTCTGGTCGGGTCCGCTTTATCTTCCACACCTCCGCGATCACGCCAAGGTCGCACAGTCGAGCGAGCCAGACCCGCTGGCTGTCTCGGATGCTGTCCGTCGGTCCCTTCAGCTCGGCGAGGATGAGGCGATCGGGCAGCCGGGACGGGATCGCATTGGGGAGACGGACCTCGGGGCCGGGCAGCACACAGAGGTCTGGCAGTCCGCGACCAGCGTGGCGTCTGTCCTCGGCGAAGCAGCGGAGGATGCCGCTCAGGGTGGTCCCGTCGATGGCGGCGGTGAGCAAGGTCAACTCCTCGGGGGGGAGCCGATCAAACCGCGCCCCGGGCAGCGAGACCCCATCGAGACGCACCATCGCCTCTGCGAGCAGGCGGGGGGCCTCTCCGGCCTCGATGGCGGCGAAGATCGGGTCCATCCAGGGTTTTCTACGCACCGCGAACTGAGGGGTGGAGATGTCGAGGGGCTGCATCATCAGCGGTGTGGGCAGCATGCCGGGGATGGGCGCGAAGATGGCGTCGTAGAACAGGAGGCTGAACAGGGTCGACCAGGGCGCGGCCTCACCGAACAGGGCACGACGCCCCAGACCAGCCAGCAGGGTGCAGACCGCCGGCTCGATGGGCTGTGGACCGTCGGGGGTGGTGTAGCCGGGGCGGTTTCCGGGCAGCGTGGCACCAGCGAGCGTGAGCTGACGGACCCGGGGCGAGGGGATCGGCGGCATTGGTCGCCACCCCACGCCGGCCTTCTTGGCAAGACGCCGGCCGGTTCGCTCCAGTCCGAGGGCCTCATCGGGTTGGGCAACCTCACGAGCCGCTGCGCACAGCGTTGCACCCTCCTCGGGCCTCCCGAGCCCGGCGAGACACATCGCCAGCCGCCAGGACGCATGGCTCTGCTCCCGGATCCCAGCGGTCAGGAGGCGCTGGTAGATGTCTGCGGCGAGGTCGGGTCGCTTGCTGCGCTCCAGGGCACGGGCGGCCGTCATCGCGACGTCTGCATCGAATCGGCGGGCTGAGAAGCGGTAGCGATGTCCGGGGGCGCGCGGTCGGGACTCCACCCCTGCAAGGGCCGCAGGCAGTGCGTCGATGAGCCCCTCCTCCGTCAGGGTAGCCCGACGGTGCAGCGCCGCTTCATAGGCCAGCAGCTCCCGACGATCCGGGAACAGTCCTGCCCCGCCGGTCGGGGTGTACTCCGGATAGCGAAGCATCCCCATTCGAGCAATGATGAGCCGGGTGAGATCCCCGCTGTGGTCGCAGAGGTAGAGCCGGCAGAGCCGGGTGAACAGGCGCCGATGTCGGAGGATGATCGCGGGGAGGATGGTGAGCGCGCGGGGTGCGGTGCTGACTCGCTCCAGGACCTCCGCCCGCCGTCCGCTGCGCTTGAGCCCGGTGGCCTTGCACAGCCCCTTCAGCTCCTCAACGGTGCGGGCCTCCAGCAGCAGCCGAGTCGGGAGCTGCCGCTCATCGATCGCATAGCCCGCCGCCACCAGGATCCCGACAGCGCCCTGGATGTCGGCGATCTCGGTGTACTCCAGCTGGTCGAGCCGGAAGATGGTCCGCCGACGACTCTGGAGACGGGCGTAGAGGCTGGCGGCTTCCTGGGGCAGCGCGAGGAAGCCCTCCGCGACGGCGACCTCGCCCGCCGTCAGGATGTGCCCCTCCCGGGCCAGCGCGACCGTGACTGCCTCAGCGAGGTCTCGTCTGGCAAAATCGAGGGCCGGCTCGGGGGGGCTCAGCATTCGTCCGACTCAGCACCCCAGGAGATGCAGTCCGTCGGCTCTCCCCCGGCGTTGAGTCGCTCCACGATCCAGGTCAGGGTGTCCTCGCAGGAAAACCGGGTGCTCTCCCCGTTGACCTGATCGGCCTCGGGGACCACCGGGAGGATCACCTGCCAGCGGCTCCAGTATCCCTGGGGGTGGATCTGGGTGAGGGCGAGGTCGTGGACCTCCTCGGCGGTGCTGCTGCGCACCGTGAGGCGCGCGCCCTCGGAGAGGCTGGCGATCTCGATCTCGGTGTTCCAGCCCGCCTCATCACACGCCGAGGTCAGGATCGTGAACAGACCGCCGTCCTCGGGTGCCGTGCCTTCTGGCAGCGGTGCTGCGGCGAGGACTGGTGGGCTGTTCTCGCCCCGATGCAGCAGCACTCCATCTTCCATCGGCCAGCTCGACAGCGAACCCCCGACCACCCAGGGGTCGCAGTAGGGACCGAGCCACGCGGCGTGGAGTCCGAGGGTGGTGTTGGTGGGCTGGGGATCTGCCTGCCAGATGCCATCCTGACGCCACCAGACCGCGCCATACAGCCCCACCGCGATCGGGTCGCAGCCCTGACTGCGCACATACACCCCGTTGAGCTGGGCTGCGTCGGGCGGAGACTCATCGACCCAGCCATCCTCCCAGCGCAGGATCACCCCACTGCTGGCCCCGCCGACCGCGTAGAGCTGCTCGCGGTTGCCATGCAGCGTAAACAGGCTGTCGGTGGTCGGGGTCTCGCTGACTTCCCAGTGGTCCCCAATGAGCCGGAGCGCGAGTCCGCCCGCACCGATCGCCCAGACCTCCGTCGGGCTGCGACCCCAGACCTTGAACAGCGCGGTGTGCTCGGCGGCCTCTTCGGGCAGGAGCACCGCCGACCAGTCGCCACCATCGAAGTGCCACATCCGCGGTATACCATCGCTGCCGACGGCGTAGAGATCCGACGGGGAGGTGCCCCAGATGCCAAACAGGATGGTGCCCGCATCGAGGATGGTCTCGCCGACGAGGAGGTTGTTCTCCAGCTGGATGACCCGGCCACCATCTCCAACAACCCACAGCTGCTCCCCCCACTCAAAGCCCCACCACAGGTCTCCCGCGCTCAGCGATGGCAGCTCCCACCAGTCGTCGCCCTCCAGGTAGAAGCCCATCGGGGTGCCGCCGGAGTCGGCGCCGAGGAGGTAGAGGTGCTCGTGGCTTCGGGCGGGCACGCTGAGGAGGGCGCCGGACAGACCGCTGGCGATGGGGGTCCACTGCGGGGGGGCGGTGTCGGTGTCGTAGGGGGTGGGGCGACAGGCGAGGAGGAGTAGGAGCATGGTCACCTCCTGGCGCATCCGCAAGTTGGTCGGGTGGGAGTCGTAACCTGACGAGGGTGGTGTCGGGCTGCCGCGCTCCGCGGCCCCAAAGTCCGCTGTACTACACTCCGCTCACTATGATTGCACTGACCGATGAGCAGCTTCGTTCCCTCTACACTCAGTCCTTTCAGCCCGTTTGGTAGAGGAGGCTGATGCTGGTGTAGCGGGCTTGTCCGAGGCTGCCTCTACAGCCACACCCAGACCTCCCGGATCATCCCGGCGAGGTCGTCGGCGTACATCGAGACTCCATCCTTCTCATAGATGATGCCGCCCTCCATCAAGTTGTCCTGCATCGCGCCGCCCGGGTACTGCTGCTGGGCCGGTGCGATCCCGGTCCCGACCCCGACACCCTTGCGGGTCCTGAAGCGGGGATCGGTGATGCGCACGGAGTCGGGCAGCCCATCGGACAGCTTGACGAGCCCGGCGGACCAGGAACCCTCACAGCCCTCTGCGAGAATCGCGCCGACCTCCTCCCGGGCCGCGTCCAGATCCGCAAACTGCGACGATGGCCACCACGCCACGTACTGCCCCTGGATGTCCGCCGCGTAGCCATATCGGCACATGGTCGATGCCGAGATCGGCTTTCCCCGCTCGATCAGCCCGACGCTCCGCCCTGGATTGATGACCAGATCCTCCCTCCGGACCTCCCCACAGGGCGGGTAGAGGCGGGTCGGTTGACCGGCCAGACAGACCGCGGGAAGGGGCGTGAACAGGACCGACCCGTCGGGGTTAAATACGGGGGGAGGAGCCTCTGGTGTTGGCGGCGCTGGCGGGGGAGGCGGCTGCACCGTTGGCGCTACCGGGGGCACCGGTGTGCTCGGCGTCTTGACTGTCGGGGGTTCGACCACCTTGGACTCTGCGGGGGCTTCGCTTGCCGGGGGGGCAT
>JBLHNG010000566.1:0-5902 GCA_047621685.1 Myxococcota bacterium
GATGGTCACTTCGTGGTGGAGTGTGAGCACGATGGGGGGCACACGATCCCAACCGAGGGCGTCAACACTGCGATCGACTTCTTGATGGCGCACCAGGCTGCCGGAGTGCTGCCCTGGCAGGACGGCCTGCCAGACACGCTCCCAGGCTACTGTCACCTGCCAGAGTAGGCCCGGTCAGAAGACGCCGTAGCTCTGACGGGTGCCGAAAGTCTCTTCTGCTCCTGGCCGCTGGGGGGCTGACAGACAGGAGGCGTGATGCTGCTGCCAACCCTGCTGGCGATCCCTGTCTTTGCGGTGATCTTCTGGCTCATCGAGCGAAAGTACCGGGCGCTCTAACCAGAGCGTGCGGACTGCACGGGCGTGGCGACTGGACCTGCTGTACGGGTTCTTTACCCTTCTCAGCCATCACCCTCTGCTTCTACCTGGCGCTCATTGAGCCAGAGGAGTGGACGAAGGTGCGGGCAGGGAAGATCCCTCGACAGTGAGCCCGCGGTCTCGGTCAGCGATCGGCTTTCTGGCCCTGGTGACCTCCGATCTGCTGATCCTGCCAGCACTGGTTGTGATCAGCTCCAAACCGGAGCGGGTAGGCAGAATAAGCAGTGTTTCTGGCCAGTGCACCCCGTCCGAAGCCGTACTGGTGGGGGTTGTCGGGTAGCAAAATGGGAATTTGCGTAAAAATGTACTGGGGCGGCAAGAAGGCAGGATGAAGGCGCTGGTTGCGGAATAAGTGGGCTGGTAGGGCTTGTCTGGACTCATCCTCCCTATTGGATTGGGCAAAGGCGATCACGTTCGTGACCCTGCCCATCTTCAGCAGCTCTCGTTGAGCACAGAGAGGATCGGTCACCTGATCAACCAGCCAGATTCGAGCGCCACAGGCCGGACACGAAATCACATCTCGGTCGGCCCTGGCGCCACCAGCCCGGCGGGTCAGCCTCAAGAACGTTCCAGGAGGTTCCGAAGGCCGGCCATCCGCAGTCCGAGCCGACTCTCGGAGTGGATGCCCATGGTTGCCGCGCGTGTCTCAGCCTCTGCGAAGGCCCGACGCGCTGCGTCAGCCTCTCCCGCGTGGTGCTCGACCAGGGACCGCGCCATCATCGCCTGGCACTTCTGCTCCATGAATTGACCGCCCTCCAGCAGCTCTGTCGCTTCGTGGAGGTACCCTCGTGCGACAGACGCATCTCCACCACACCCCTCCAGCTCCGCCAGCAAGATCAATGCGAAGGCAGCCCCGATGGGGAGGTTGAACTGGCGCGCGATGGCGAGCGACTCCTCACCGAGAACCCGGGCACGCGAAGCGTCCCCGGAGGCCTGCATGATCCCGCCGAGGTTTCGAAGCGAGGAGGACAGATACCGCTGGTTCCCCACCTCTCGATAGAACAAGATCGAGCGCTCGATGCCGTCGACGGCCTGCTCGACGTTCCCCAGCGTAAAGTCCGCCATGGAGCGGGAGACCTGATACGCCGCCGTGCCCATCTGGTTTCCGATCCTGGTGTTGTATTGTGTGGCTTCGTCGAGGAGATCGCGGCCTTCCTGGTGCCGACCCAGGCGGACCATGATGTTTCCGCGAACCCCCACAACCTGCGCCAGAAACGGCGACATCGCGTCGGTACCCAGCAGGGACTCCGCCTGCTCAAGTCGCGCCAGGCTCGACTCCAGGTTGCCCTGGTGCCGATCCCACTCGGCCCAGTTGATCAGGGTCGACGCCTGACGTGTCGTGTCCTGCTCGGAGTCCAGCGCGATCTGGTAGAAATCGGACGTCCGTGGGCCGCTGCTCTGGCTCGTCAAGATCCCGAGGATGTTGGCGGAGACCGCAACACTCTCTGCATCTCCAGCCACCTGCGCCATCGTGAGTGCCTGCTCTGCGACCTCGAGGGCAGCCTCTGCCTCGCCGGTCATGAACATCGGGTACCCGATGATGGCTCTTGTGCGGATCTCTCCGCGCCGGTCTCCTGCTGCAATGGCACCCGTGAGGGCGGCACGCAGGAACAACAGCGCGCTTGCTGGATCCCCCCGATACTGTGCGTTGTCACCACGCAGGTAGTTGAGGGTTGCGGTCTGCTTCGGACTGAGCCCGGTCATGCCAGCCACCGCGGTGGACAATTCCAGCGCGGTCGAAAACGGTCCCGTTTCGTGCAGGGTCTGCATCGCGGGACCGAGCGCCCCGAGCGCCACCTCCGTGTCTCCGCGCGCCAGCGCACGCTGCACGGTGGCGATGAGGTTCTCCAGATCGAGCCGCGCTGAGGCAATGTCCATCTCTGCCGAGGAGAACCAGGCGCCGTGTCGGAGCACGCTCTCATCGTGCATGCCCATCAGCTTCAGCTTCTCTGAGGCAAACGCCGCGACGCTCATCAGCAGGTTGAAGCGCTCATCGGTCACCGTCCGGACGAGGGAGCGGTCGATGAGCGCCTCGACGGTGTCCATGGCCCAGGCATCTGGCCAGGCGTCCAGATCGAGCACTTCTTCGGCAGCCTCCAGCGTGAACCCTCCGACAAAGGTCGACAGCTGCGCCAGGGCGCTCTGCTCCTCAGGCTGCAGAAGCTCCCACGACCACTCCAGCGCCGCGCGCAGCGTCGCCTGTCGTGAGAGCGCGCCCTTGCTTCGCAGCAGCCGAAAGCGATCAGAGAGCCGAGCGCGCAGCTTGACGACTGACAGCACCCGGATCCGGGCAGCGGCCAGCTCGATGGCCAACGGGAGCCCATCCAGCGTGGTGACGATGTCCGAGATGACGGTGTAGTTGCTCGCATCGACCCGGAAGCCCCGCTTCAAGGCCGCCGCCCGCTGCTCGAAGAGCTGGACAGCCGCCGTGAGCGGGAGCGGCTCTACCGACAGCAGCACCTCGCCGTGCAGGTGCAGTCGTGCGCGACTGGTCACCACAAAGGTGGCTGCGGGTGCCATCTCCAGCCACTTCCCGAGGGTTCCTGGCGCAAGCGCGACGAGCTGCTCGAAGTTGTCGAACAGGATGAGGCACCGTCCCCAGCCGTTGATGGCCCGTCCCAGCTGCTGCAGCGTGTTGCCAGCCCCCAGCGGGATGTTCATTCCCCTGGCGACCGCCAGGAAGATCCCGGCCTCGGTGCGGGCGTCGGCGAGATCGCAGAACCAGACACTGTCCCAGTCCGCGCGGCGGTTCCAGCCGAGCGCTCGCACCAGCCGGGTCTTTCCGGTGCCGGCGGTTCCGATCACGGTGACCAGTCGGTGATCCTGAAGCAGCACACGGAGTCGGGACAGGTCTTCGCTTCGGCCAACCAGTGGAGTGGTCGATGGTGCGAGGTTGGTCGGGGTCTCTTCGGGCTGGACAGCTGGCACAGGGACCACCCGAAGCGAGCGCTGCAGGAGCCACTCCGTCAGCAGCGCCTGCGCCCGGCCCTGGACAGCGGGCACGACGACCAGCGCCCGCAGAAGCGCCTCATAGAAAATCGACGCGGCTTCTTCACGGACCGGTCCCGGCGCCGGGGTGTGTGAGAAGGCATCCAGGATGGCACCGCGAAGCATGGACCCGTCGAGATCTGAGGGGAGCCGGGAAGTGGCCTGACACAGCTCTGGCAGGGTGCTCGGCTCGATGGCAGCCAGAACGTCCCGGACTGGAGAGGGAGGCCGTGCCGCCAGCCAGAGGTCAGCGGACTCGACCGCGACGCGGAGCTCTTTCTGCTCTGCAGAAAACAGGCTGTCCAGACTCGGTGCGAGCGTCGAGCCGGTGAGTGCTCCCATTGCAGAGGCGATGGTCTGGTTCGAGAGCGCCCCCTGAGCGGCGGACACTGCAAAGCCGAGGGCGATGTCGAGTCCGATCATGGGTGCATCCCCAACGAGTCGGTCTTGGGGTGGAGCGGTTGGGGCATGGGTTCTCTGGGTTTGAGGAATCGCAGAGATGAAGGGCCATCCCCGACCACGATGGCTGGTGTTCAAGGCTACCGGAACCACCCCTTCATGTTCGCCGAGCTTCACCCCGGGGGGCCACAGCCGCACCTTGCTCGGACCCGCCCACGGAGGTCCCTCCTGCTTTATCGAGCTGGTCATCAACCGCAGCCCCGGCTGGGAGCGCTACTTCCGCGCGGTCGAGCCGCTCATGCGGGAGGTGGGCGCCCGGCCCCACATAGGCAAGTGGGTGGAGAGCTTCGGCCCCGACGAGTTCGCCCAGCTGCACGGGGAGCGCTACACCCGCTTCCTCAAGCTCCAGGCCACCCACGAGCCCGATGGCCGCTTCGTCAACGACTTCACCGCCCGCATCATCGGAACGCCCGCCCTGGCCTGATATGGTTCACATGTGGACATGGGGCCGCTTCTCGCCGTCCACCACCAGGGGCTCGAAGCGCCATGCGTGTCTGGCCAGCCCATGCATATGTGCATGGGTAAAGTCCGGAAATGCGGGAGGTCCGCTGCGTCTACGCCAACATAGAGTGCGGGTGCCCGACCACCCCAGGACTCCCGATGGACCCCGCCCGCCTCTCCCGCATCGCACGCCTCACCGGGGGCCTGCTGCTGCTCATGGCTGTGGTCGCCATCTTCGCCCAGGTGGGGGTGCGCGGTACCCTCGTGGTGCCAGGCGACGCTGCCCAGACGGCAGACCTCATCGGGGCCCAAACGGGGTTCTTCCGCCTGGGCCTGATGGGCTTCCTGACAGCCTTCCTGCTGGACGTTCCCGTGGCGGTGCTGCTTCACGAGCTGCTGAAGCCCGTGAACCGCCTGGGCTCCTCCCTGGCCCTGGCGTTTCGCCTCGTCTACACCGCTGTGGTCGCCGCCGCCCTGATGCCCTGGCTGGCCGCCCTGATTCTGCTGGAGGATGGCTCCTGGTCGGCTTTCGAGCCTGCCCAGATTCACCAGATGGTGCTGTTCTGCATGGAGCTCTTCGACCGGGGATTCACGTTGGCCCTGATGTTCTTTGGACTGCACCTGGCACTGCTGGGGCCCCTGCTCTTCCGCTCAGGCCGTGTGCCCCGGGCGTTGGGGGTGTTGGTGGGCCTGGGGGGGCTGGCCTACGTGGCCGACTCCGTGGCGGCCGTGGTGGCCCCGGATCTTCGCCCGATGCTGCTGCCCGTCGTGGCCACGCTGGGCATGGCTGAGCTGCTGCTGGCCTTGTGGCTGGTCGTGCGCGGCTGGGCTGCACCCCGAACAGGGGTGTGATCTTCCAGCGTCAGAGGGCCGGACCAACGGCATACAGGTTGGCAGGGCATTGGCGCGAGTACAGCGGGTGGAGGACTCCGGTCCCTCAGCCTCAGCTACGACCCCCGACTGACGGACGCCGCAGTGGTCGCCCTGATCGACGCTCTCCCGCTGTCGCTGACCGAGCTCGGCCTCGTGGGCTGCGCGCTGGGCGATGTGGCCGGCGAGGCTCTTGTTCAGTGGGCACTCACCGCGACGAGGGCCTGCGGGCTGTGTGTCGAGGACAGCCGATCCTCGAGTATTGCGGAGATGGAATCGATGGAAACATCGACTGCCACCAGCGGACTTCTTTGCCCTACGAAGCCTTTCGCTCAACGGCGTCTACGCCTTGAATCCATCGGACTGGAATTGCTCCACAACGGGTTGGAGGGGTGTTCATCTGGCATTGAGCGTCGATCAACCTCAGCGACCGCATTGAAAAGCGGGGTGACATTTTGCTGCCCGGGACCGCCCACCAGCACAGCTGCAGGCGAGGCTCGGAGGGGGAAAAAGCCGCTTGAACGACTTGCCCGCTCAATCCCAGACGCGCCTCGTCCTGACACCACACCTCAACCGCCGCGTCGGGATGAGCGGCCGCCACCCAACTCACGGCATGTTCAAGCCCCCTTTTTTGAGGACCTCCTAGTACACCATCCAGGTGGTTTTGACAGGCAGGTCAAAGCAGCTCTGGGAGCTCGTCTTTCGGAATGAGAACGCGCAGACTTCGAGGTGTTCTGGGTATTTTCTCTGCCAGCCCGTTCTTGCAGAG
>JBLHNG010000567.1:0-5901 GCA_047621685.1 Myxococcota bacterium
CTTCGGTCTTCTCAGCCAGGGGCGCTCTCAGCCAGGGGCGCTCTCAGCCAGGGGCGCTCTCAGCCAGGGGCGCTCTCAGCCAGGGGCGCTCTCAGCCTCGTGGCTCTCGATTCCGAAGGGTCCTCCCTCCCCGTGTGAGCTGAGGCCCGCCATCGTCGGCGCCATGCTTTTTCTGGCCACTCCGCTCCAACACCGGCCTGACGGCCCGCTTATGTCACTGCGCTCAAGGGGGCTGCACTCCTTGCATTCGCCGCCCCCTGTGACCCCCAGCATGACACCAATCACTCACCACCCCCCGCAGGCTCAAGGGACCGTCCTGTGCGTCGCCGGGTGCCCAAAGTCACCACAAGAACACCACCCCACAGTGGGAATACCAAGCGCCTGACAGACGCTTGTCCTGACCGGGATACACTCTCCTACCCTCTTCTCTCCGGGCAATTTATGGGACTCCTTGACCGGCTCCGCGCGCTTGTGGAGCCTGACTCTGACAGCCTCGATCGCCCAGACCTCCGCCGTCGGGTCGTCGACGGCATCCTCAAGCTTCGTCGACGCGGCCAGCGTGGGGTGGAGATCCTGCCGCTGTCGGTGCTGGTCACGGTGACCGTGGGTGCTGGCAGCGTCGAGGTCGTGCGACGCTTCGTGGACGAGCCGGCGTTTGATGCCGAGATCGACGCGGAGCTTCGCAACCGATTGGTCGGGATCCGCCCCGATGCCCTGCCCCGGCGCCGGTATGTGGTGGCGGAGGGAGAGCAGACCGGGGTCGTGGTGGCGGAGTCGGACACCGGGATCACCGCTCGGCTGTGCATCCGCGGTGGCGACCGGGACGGCGAGCGCCTGATCCTGTCCGCCGGGCACCGGGAGCACCGGATCGGCCGCGGGGAGTGGCATGAGCCGGGGACGGTCGCCAACGACATCGCGCTGGGTGCCTCGTTCGTCAGCCGACGGGCGGCGGTGCTGAGGGTGGCGGGCTCCGCACTGGAGGTCTCCGCACTCGATCAGGGGGAGTGCCTCGTGGTGGTCCGCCGTGATGGCAAGCGCATCCGACCCACCAACACCCGCTCCCGACGGGTCCGGGTCGGTCCAGGAGACATCCTGGAGTTCAACGACGGTGGCGGTCAACGGATCTGTGTGGAGATCCTCTCACCGGACGAGGAGGAGTAGATGGGTGTCAGCGCGCTAGAGCCGGACCGGTTCCGCATCGAGTTTGCACGACTGGAGGAGGGGGGCCTGATGGACCGCCTCCGGGGAATGCTCAGCCGACCCGCAGCGGTCACCGTCGATCCGTTCCGGGTCGGTCTGGCGGTCTGCGAGGTCATGGGGCACTCCACCGAGCGGGACGTCCACGGCCGACTGCTGGCCTGGAATGAGTACCGGGTCTACCTTTCTCGGGTCGACTACGACCGCCTCCGCCCGCTTCGAAGCCGACTGAGCGCCGGGCTGGACACCATCATCCGCAAGTCGCTGGCCGACCTCGGCGCACAGACCGTGGGCGATCCGGTGGTCCGGGTGCTGTTTGACGAGGAAGCGGACCTGGAGCAGGGAGTCGGCGAGATCGTCGTCGCCTATGTCGACAACGCCAACATCGCCGCGCCGGGTGACTCCGAGATCACCATGCGGGTCCGCAGTGTCGCTCCGCCGAGGCCCTCGGAGAACACCGAGCGGGTCGGAGAGCCGGAGAGTGCGGGCTCGCTGCGGGTCGTCTGGGACGGCGGTACCGCGCTCATCGCCTCGGGGCGGCGGGTGCAGCTCGGTCGCCCACACGGCAAGCCTCCGGAGAACTTCATCGCCCTGAGCGGGGCGAGCAACCGCATCAACAGTGTGCAGCTGGCCATCGAGAATGGCAGCGATGGGGTCGTGGTCTCCCGTCCGGTTCGGGCCAACCCGGTCCAGATCGCCGGACGCCTGCTCCAGCCGGGGGGGCGCATGGTGCTCTCGGAAGCGGCGGTGGAGATCGTGCTGTCCAACGGTGAGCTGACAGTGTCGCTGTCGAGGCTGACTTGAGCCGTCTGATCGCGGCCGGAAAGACCCACCCCGGCCGGGTTCGCCCCCACAACGAAGACGCCCTGGTCTGTGAGCCCACACGCGGACTGCTCGCGGTCATCGACGGCATGGGCGGAGAGGCTGCCGGGGAGGTCGCTGCGGCGATTGCCCGGGAGCAGATCCTCACCGTCGGAGAGCCCCAGCGCGCGCTCGCCGCCGCCAACGCTGCGATCGTGACCCGGTCGCAGTCCAACGCCGACGAGAGCGGGATGGGCTGTGTGGCGACCGCTGCGCGCCTGACCGGGAGCAGCCTCGCCATCGCCCATGTCGGAGACACCCGCGCCTACCTCATCAGCGCCGCGGGCCTGGAGCAGCTCACCCGGGACCACACCGTCGTTGCAGAGCTTCGGGAGAAGCGCGGAATGACCGAGGAGCAGGCCCGCGCGCTGCCCGGTCAGCACCGGGTCACCCGGGACCTCGGCGGCGAGCGTCGGCAGGGCCTGGACTGGGTCGACACCGGTGAGGTTGAGCTGAGGAGCGGCGACATGCTGCTGATGTGCTCCGACGGGCTGCACGACCTCGTCCGCGACGGCGAGCTGTCGAAGATCCTGGGCGCGGCCCGGTCGGGGCGGCAGGATCCCGAGGCGGTGGTCGATGAGCTGATCGAGCTGGCCCTGTCCCGGGGTGGGCACGACAACATCACCGTGGTGATCGCCCGGTTCGAGGGCGACCCGGCGTCGAAACCCCGAGCCAATGAGACTGCGAAGTCAGCCCGGAAGCCCACCGCGAAGCCGGATCCCAAGCCGGCCGGGTCTGGTCGCTTTCGGGTGCTGATCGCCCTGCTCGGGGCCACACTTGCCTTTGCCGTCGGGCGTCTCACCGCGCCAGAGCCGGTCATCGAGCCGCCGCCGCTCCAGATCGTCCAGCAGGTTCCCCCCGGGGTGTGGTCGGTGGCCGAGGGGCAGACCATGACGCTGTCTGGTGCGAACATCCAGGCCCCGTCCGCGATCGTGGTGGTCGAGCTGGCGGCGGGATCCCGGCTGGTCATCGAGGAGAGCACGGTGGTGCTGGACGCCATGACCGTGAGCGGGCCGGCGGATGCTGAGGTGCGGATCACCGGCTCGCGGCTGACCATGCGCGGCAATGGGCCAGAGGTCAATGGGCCGATGCTGACCCTCCCAGAGATCGATGAGGCTGTAGAGAATCCTGAGGAGACACCGTGATCTGGCTGCTGGCTGAGCTGCTTTTGTGTGCTGTGATTGTCGCTGCTGTGGTCGGACTGGGGCTCGATGCCTCGGTCGGGGGGGCGCTCGAAGCCGCCGCGACCCGGAGCGGATCCCTGGAGCGAGAGGCTGGCGCGGTGCTGTCGGCTGCGAAGTCCGCCGGGCTGACCTGGGCGGGGGGCATCGCGGCGATGATGCTGGGCCGTCTCATTGGTGGCTGGCGGAGCCGGGGGCATGGCATCGCCGCGCCCCTGCTGGTGCCCTGTGTGGCAGCAATGACCGGACTCGGGCTGATGCTCCAGTGGGGCTACTCTGACCCGCTGCATGCGGTCAATCGCTTCTACTACGGCCCCGGGTTCGCGCCCGGTGTGCTCTACGGCGGCATCATCGCCGGCCTCGCGATGGCGATTCCCTGGGACCCGGGGCGGATCGCGGTTCGGCTGCGGGTGCTGATCGGCGGCGGTGCGGCGCTGCTGATGATCGCCCTGGCGGTCATCGGGGATGCGCCCGGCAGCAGCTCAGCGAAGATCAACCTGTTCGGCTTCCAGCCCATCGAGCTGGTCAAGCTGGCGTTTGTGACCTTCCTCGCCGCCAGCATGGGCCGCCAGATCGCACAGCTCCGCTACCAGCGGACCCGCCTCGGGTTCCTGCACTGGCCGCGGCTCTCCCTGCTCCTGCCGGCTCTGGCGCTGACCGGGGCGCTGTTTGGGCTGATGTTCGTGGTGCGCGACCTCGGCCCCACCCTCATCCTCTCCGCCGTCCTGCTCGCCTTCTACTACGCCGCAGTGCGATCCTGGGTCGAGGTGGCCCTGATCGCCGGGTTCGTGGCGGTCTCCGGGCTGGTCGTGGTCTTCCTCCAGCCGTCGTTTTTGCCTGACAACGTCCTGGTCCGCGCCGACATGATGCGCGACCCCTGGCTCAACGGACACACCGGCGGGGATCAGCTCGCCGCCGGGCTGTGGGCGATGGCTTCCGGCGGCTTCTCTGGACAGGGACTCGGCCAGGGGGCGTTTGGTGCGCTGCCCGCAGGCCACACCGACCTCATCCTCGCCCACCTCACCGAGATCGGCGGGCTGGCGGGGCTGGCGGCCTACACTCTCGCACTGATGGCGCTCATCTTCCAGGGGCTCAAGATCGCCTGGAGCGAGCGCACTCCGGAGCGCTCGCTGCTGGCGCTGGGCATTGCATCGCTGCTGCTCGCACAGTGGGTGGTCATCTTCTTCGGCACCGTCGGCATGCTCCCGCTGACTGGTGTGGTCGTGCCGTTCCTGTCGTTTGGAAAGACGAGCATGATCGTCTTCCTGCTCGCTGCTGGGATCCTCGGGCGTCTGTCCTCGGACGGCATGCGGCAGGCCGAGATGGACGAGCTGGTCCAGCTCCGTGGGGGTGTCCTGGTCGTGGGTGTCGCAACCCTGGTGCTGTGCAGCATCGGCGGGGTGGTTGCCGGGGTTCAGGTCGGGCTCAAGGGCGAGAAGACCATCACCAGCGGGGTGCTCACTGTCGGCTGGGACGACACCGTCTTCTTCCGCCACGACCCCCGCATCCGGGCCATCGCCGCTCAGATCCCCCGGGGCGAGATCCGTGACCGGGTCGGAGTGGTGCTGGCTGGTCCAGACGAGAACGGAGAGCGGGCATGGCCGCTGGGGCAGAACCTCGGCACCCTGCTTGGACCGGTGGGGCAGGGCATCCAGACGCCTCCCTGGGCGGTCGAGGGCCTGTTCGACACCCGTCTGCGCGGCATCGAGCAGATCAGCGAGCCCCTGGCGGTCTACATCGAGCAGCGCCCCGACGTCACCGACGAGCAGACCGGCGAGGTCACGAAGCGCCGCAGCGATCGCATCCTGTTCACCGTCAACATTGACGAGATGCTCCCCGAGGACCTCGCCCGCGCCCGGGATAGCATCGGCCCCAACAGCACCGTCCTGTTCACCCACATCAACCGCCTCGACTACACGCCCCTGGTGCCGCTCCTGCGACTCACCGGGCAGGCTCGCGCCGACGCCGTCGCAGCGGTGGCCAACGACATCGACAGCCGCTCCGTCACGCTGAGCCTCGATGCGTACCTCCAGTCCGCCGCCGGTGATCTCGTCCGGGAGATCGGCCCGCAGCATGGGCTCGCCGCTGCGGTGGCCGTCATCGACGTGGACACCGGGCAGGTGCTCGCCCGGGCACAGTGGCCCGACTACGACCCGGGCCGGCCAGACACCTGGGCCGATGCGGTCCGCCGGGGAGATCCCCAGACCATCGGCAGCTACGGGCTGTGGAAGGACAAGACGGGGGTGGGTGGGCTGTATCAGGCCGGCTCGATCTTCAAGGTCGCCACCGCACTGGCTGCGGTTCGGGAGGGCGAAGGGACCGCTGGACGACGCTGTGGCAGCGAGGGTACGACCGACTACACCTGCAGCAAGAGCAGCATCTGCGGCAGCCGACCCTGCGTGACGATGGACGGCTGGAGCAAGCCGATCCACGACGGGCACAGCGCCTCCGATGGCACCGTGGAGCTGTCTGAGGCCCTCGAGGTGAGCTGCAACGTCTACTTCGCCCAGCTCGGCGTCGACCTGGGCGAAGCGGCATTCCAGTCGCTTGTCTCTGACGGCATGGAGATCGATCGGGCACCGTCGGGTGGTGCATTCCAGCCCGGTGCTGACGGCTCTCGCCAGCTCGCCAGCACCGCCTATGGTCAGGGGGCCGCGCGAAT
>JBLHNG010000568.1:0-5897 GCA_047621685.1 Myxococcota bacterium
GTGGCAGTCTAAATGGTCTGTGCCACCTTCATCGCCGACGGCAACGGCACGATGACCGACGCCCTCGGCCTGCTCGTCGACAAGTCGCAGCTCGGCTTCGGCAAGCGCTTCTGGCGCTACGCGATGGTCATCAACGATGGCGTGGTCGAGCAGACCTTCATCGAGTCTCAGGTCGAGGGGGACCCTTACGGCGTCTCCGATGCCGACACCGTGCTGCGCTGGCTGTCCCCGGAGACCGTGATCAAGGACGTGGTCATGGTCACAAAGCCCGGCTGCTCCCACTGTGCGACCGCCCGGACCCTGCTGAGTGAAGCCGGGCTGACCTGGGAGGAGATCACCGCCAGCCCCCGTCGACTGCGTGCCCTGTCTGGCCGCAGCTCCACTCCGCAGGTCTTCATCAACGGCGAGATTATTGGCGGATCCGATGATCTCGCGACCTGGCTTGCTCAGTACTGATCGCTGTCGCCATCGTGTGTTTTCGAGATATCACATCGAAAATGCGCGCCGACTCTGCTCGATGGCGCCGTCGATCTCTGACGGTGCCGCTGTACCTCCTTGCCGCTGCCACAGCGCTGGCCCTGCTGCCGCTGCTCGCTGTCATTGCGCTGGGCCTGGACCTCGTGACCCGCCGCCGCATGGCCGTCAGTCGTGCCATCCTGTTTGCGACCGTCTACCTGTGCTGTGAGGCGGCGGGTATCCTGGTCGCCGTGCTGCTGTGGCTCGCCCGGCCGCTCATCGGACACGCTCGCTTCCTGAGCGGCAACCACACCCTCCAGCGGGCCTGGAGCCAGGCGCTGCTGCACTCCCTCGTCGGCATCTTCCAGATCCGGCTGGTGGTCGAGGGCGCTGAGGCGCTGGCTGGCGGACCGCTGCTGCTGCTCGTCCGCCACGCCAGCATGATCGACACCGTGCTGCCGATGCACCTCGTCACCATCCCCCACCGCTACCGTGCCCGCTACGTGCTCAAGGCCGAGCTGCTGTGGGACCCGTGCCTGGACATCGTCGGAAACCGTGTCCCGAACGCCTTCATCCAACGGGGAGCAGGGGCCTCTGAGGTCGCTGAGATCGCGGCGCTTGGGGCGGATCTGTCCGACGACGGGCTGGTGGTGCTGTTCCCGGAGGGCACCCGGTTCTCGCCGTCTCGACGCGATCGTCGGCTGGGAGACATGGCGAAGCGCGACGATCCGATGCTGGCGGCCGCCACCTCACTGCGCCACACCCTGCCACCTCGAAGCGGCGGTGCCATCGGGCTCATTGAGGCCGCCCCGACCGCAGACGTTGCCTTCTGCACCCACACTGGCCTGGAGGGCATCCAGGGATTCGCCCAGCTCCCGTCCCTGGTCGGCCGCGAGGTGCGGGTGGCGTTCTGGCGGATCCCGGCGGCGGCGGTTCCGACCACGGATCGGCGGGGCTGGCTGATGGCGGAGTGGGGCCGGGTGGATGCCTGGATCGCTGAGCAGGGGACGATGCTGCGGCCTTGATGTCTGAGAGGGGGCTACCAATTCAGGACGGTGGGGCCGCGATGCTGCGATGTCCGCTTCGGCGCGCTGTCAGCTGTCAGCTGTCAGCTGTTGAGCTGAACGCTCGCCCAGGTTCGCAGCTCGCGCGCCATCCATGTGAGCGAGGATCTGGTGGCACAGCGGGTTGTCGGAGGCGGCCATCGCGGCCCGGCTGGCGACCATGTCCACCGGCACCCGGCGCAGGTCCGCGGAGACCACCCCGTCGCGCACGGTCACGATTGCGTACTCGGCATGCCACATCAGGACCGGCTCGCTGCCATGCACGAACTCAGCAAACGGCATTCCGACGCTGCCGGGGTTGACGATGAGGGTGCCCCGGTGCTGGCGGAGCATCTGAATGTGGGTGTGTCCGCAGGCCATCACTGCGGCGCGGTGACCGTCGAGCATTGCATCGAGCTGCTCAGTGGGAGTTGTGGCCAGCAGGTCCTCCATGTTCGAGCGCGGGGTGCCATGGAAGGCGAACAGGTCGAGGCCACCGCCCAGCGGGATGCGGACATGGGGGACGAACGAGGCGAGGAATTCGCGCTGCGCATCGGTGGTGCGCTCCTGGCACCACTCCACCGCCTCGACCACGATTGCTGCCTCGGTGTAGCGGCGAATCAGCGCGTGATCGAGCAGGAAGTCGTCGTGGTTGCCGCGGATGCAGGTGCAGCCCAGCTCAGCGAGTCGGGCGAGCATCTCAGCGGGCTGCGGGCCGAGGGTGGCGACGTCGCCCAGGCAGAGGATTGCGTCGACCTCCGCCCGCTCGGCGTCTGCGAGGACCGCCTCCAGCGCCACTACGTTGGCGTGCAGATCGGAGATCAGGGCAACCCGCATTCAACAACCTCCGCGATCAGGAACTGTCCCCCTCATCCTGACAGCCCACGACCCATTCGCCAAGGGCAGGGCTACCGAGCCGAGGTCGGCGGAAGCGGTCGGGCGGAGAGGATCTCAATGTCTGGGCTCGCCAGCCACGTGCCCGCCCAGCGCACTGATGCTGGGAGCTGATCGGGGGTGATGCTGGTCTTGTGGAGCGTGACGAGGCGGAGGTTGGGGGCACCGGAGAGCGCGGAGACGTCGGTCAGGCTCGCGGTGTGGTCGAGGTGGATGACCTTCAGCGCCGGTCGGCTGCCGAGGCCGTCCAGGGTGGTCAGCCCGGTCTTTCGGAGATCCAGCGACTCAAGCGGCGCCTGTGGGGAGAGCATCTGAAGGTCGGTGAGGTTGATGAGCCTGGCATCCAGGTGCTCCAGGGCGTGCAGCCGCGGGAGCAGCTCACAGAGCGCACTGGACAGGCCACCAAAGATCCGGAGGCGGCGGAGGGGGGCGGCAGTGAGGAGAGTCTCCAGACCACCCAGCGCCAGCGCGGCTCCGCTCCCGTCCATGAACAGGCGCTCCAGCCGCTCGCCATTCCGCAGCGCTCCGATGGTGGTGACCGCGCGCCCCAGGTTCAGCGACAGCGACCGGCAGCCCCCCAGCGAGCCGGTGAGGGCGGGGATCTCGGTGCTGATGGCGAGCGCGGCGAGCTGCATGTCGTCGGGAAGATCCAGCGTCGCGTGATGGCAGTGGTGCAGGGTGAGGTGGGTGAGGGTTGGCGGGAGGAAGGAGAGGGTCGACAGCGTGCACCGCTCCAGGCGCAGGGTGCGAAGGGCCGGGAGGTCTGCCAGCTGTACGCCCGCATCTGCAGGGAGCGCTCCCACCACGATCAGCTCGGACAGGGCGGTCAGGCCAGCGACCTCATTGAGGGCATCGCCCTGAACACGAAGGGCCGTGATCATCTCGCGCAGGGCCGTGGTCCGGGGACCCGCACCGCGCGCGAGCAGGTGGAGGAGCTGTGTGCGGTCGAGGCTGGTGTAGGTGTAGCTGCGCAGCTCGGTGTCTGGACCGTTTCTGGAGTGGCCCCCCGAGTTCTTGTAGACCGTGCTCAGGAGCGCGTCGATGAGGGCGGGCTGCTCCAGCGCCTCGATGAGCGCGACACCCTGCTTGACCTGAGCCGGATCGGAGCTGGTGAGCAGCGGGCGGAGTCGGCGGAGGTGGTCGGTGATCTCTGACCTCTTCATGGTGCCCCCAACGACAGCAGCGCACCGTGCTGCTGGGGATGACCGCCGCCGATGTGCAGCCGCCCGTCGGTGCCAAAGGCGATGGGTGGAGGTCGGAGGAAGCCATCGAGCAGGCGCTCAGGGGGTGCCCCGGGGCGCACCGACCACAGGGTGCCGTCTTCGCAGGCGGCGACGAGGACATCCCCGGGGCGCACTGCGGCGTAGCGGATGGCGGCGGGCAGCGGGGTTGCGGTGAGCGTGGTGCCGTCCCAGCAGCACACCGCGCTCCCGGCTGCGACCACCACCACCGCGCCGACCCAGCCCACAGCGAAGATGTCGTCCTCGATGGCAACCGCGACCAGCTCCAGACCACACGACACCTCCCAGATCCGCAGTCCGTCCCCCCCGCCGCTGGCCAGCAGTGCGCCGTCCGCGGAGAATGCCAGGGCAGAGACCCCGTCGCTGTGCCCGTCGAGTCGGCACTCCTCCGTCCACTGTCGACTCCAGAGCCGCACGCTGTTGTCCTTCGCCCCGGTCGCGATCCGGTCGGGGCTCGCTGCGATGGACTGGACGGTGCGGGTGTGTCCCTCCATCGTCGCGACCTGTGCTCCATTGAGCTGCGAGCGGACGTGGATGCTGCCCATCCGGTCGTAGCGGGTCGTCAGCCCGATCAGCACCATGCTGTCCACGGACAGGGCGCAGCGGATGGCCGCCGGGAGCAGGTCGCCCAGCGGGACCAGGGCGCCATCGTGGAGATGGAGGAGCTGGCTGCCGATCCAGCCGATGGGCTCGGTGCTGCCGGTGACCCCGCACAGCGCGGGGAGGGGAGCGAGTGCTGCGATGCGCTGCTCCTGCTGAGTCTGAGCGAGGACGTGGTCGGTGACATCGGGCTGGGGGGTGGGGCTCCAGCCGCTACAGGCGTCGATGACCTCTGGGGCCCGATGGCTGTGGAGCAGTCCGAGGTGATCCCCCGGCAGCGCGATCATCGCGGTGGTGTTGCTGGTGTGGCCCTCTGCGAGCTGTCGGAACATCTTCCACTCCAGGTCGTAGACCATCAGCGGTGCCGGGCCGCCGTACAGGAAGCGACCGCTCGGTGAGAAGGCGAGGTGGGTGGACCAATCCAGCCTCGACTTGATCGGGCGAGAGAGCAGCCAGACCGGGGTGAGGTCAGCACCAACCAGCAGCCCCACGCACAGCCGCTCTTTGGTGGTGAACGCCACCGCGAAGTCCGATCGCTCTGGATGAGCCGCTGCGGTGCGAGCCTGCCAGACGCCCCGGTGCTCGGGGGTGAGGGGGAAGGAGGGTGTGTGGGAGGCCAGCAGGGTGCCGTCGTCGGCGTACAGCCGCAGGAGGTCGCCAGAAGCCAGCAGGATCCGGGTGCCGTCGCTGGACACCGCCATGCTCTCCGCACCGGGCAGGAGCTGGAGGGGCGCGCCCTCCTCGGAGAAGACCACCGTGAGATCGAGGAGGTCGGTGATGCGGGCGATGCTCCGACTGCCGTCTCCGCTCCAGGCCACCTCGTTCACCGATGGTGCGAGGGCGGCATGGGCCTGGAGGGTCGTGGTGAGCGGGGCGGGGGCGGCAGCGGGGAGGCTGGCGAGGGTGGCTGCGAGTCGGACCTCGGGAGGTGCCAGCGGCGCGGCGATGTCTGTGCTGGTCAGCGCCACGATCGTGACCCGCAGGGCCTCAAGCTGAGCCTCGGCGGAGGCGTCGTCGGGGACCGCGATGGTCGCTTTTGCCATCTTCTTTGCCAGACGCGGCAGGCTGCTCGCCATCCAGTCCTGCATCGAGCCACCAGAGCGAATCCCGGTGTGGCTGAGGCGCTTGATGGTTGCCAGTGCCTCGGGATCGGTGCTGGTGGTGAGGGAGCGAAAGGCGCTGTTCCAGGCGGGCTGCGAGGAGGTCGAGACAAACGGCAGGGCCAGCGGCCAGCGGAGGACTTCCGTGGCGATTCGGGGATCCGCCGACCAGCCCTCGACGATCTTCAGCCGCTTCTTCGCCTCCGAGATGGTGCCCTGGGTCAGGGTGTCGATCAGCGCGCCCCGATCCGCCTCACTGCACTGTGTGGCGAGCTTGAGCCAGGCGCCGTGGGTCTTGTTCTTCAGAGTCGTGCGCAGCGAACAGGCGTCGGCGGACTCCAGGTGCCGCGACAGGGCCGCGATCAGCGGATTGAGCCGGGAGCGGCGCTGGGTTCGCCATGCGGTGAGCAGGAGGTCGAGCGCTTCAGCGGGCGCTCCGCCATCAAGCGCGGCGCGAGCCCGGGTGAGGATCGGGGCGATGGACACGGGGCTCCCGGGGAATATGAGGCAGTGAGTTGACTCTCCAATATCATGTGCAGTATTGCAATATTGACAGGTCAACC
>JBLHNG010000569.1:0-5895 GCA_047621685.1 Myxococcota bacterium
GTGCGGCCCCTGCAGCACGGCCCACTCCGGTGTCCCCTTGCGCGCGCCCGGGCGAACTGAGACTCCTGAACTGGCGATCCAAAACAATACAATCAACAAAATTGGGGGGAAGGCAGCCACCTGACCGGCTTCGTCGGACTCACCCCGTCCCCATGCCTCACCCCGAATCGGCAGTTTACCCAGCCTTCGGCCGGCTACTGCCGTGACTCAGTGGGAAGTCCGTGAGGCAGCCACCTGACCGGCTTCGTAGGACTCACCCCGCCCCCGTGCCGGGTCACGCTGGTCAACTCGCTCGACCAGCCCCGCGAGGTACGGACTCCGCGAGAAGTACCGCGCCGACAGCACCAGCGGCTCCCCATCGCCGTAGACCGCGTGCAGCGCGGCGCGATCGATTCGGGCCAGCCCCCTACTCCATCGCCGCGTCTGTAATCTCCAGCGCCTTGTCAATCACCGCATACCCCTCAAGCAGCTGCTCCTCGGTAATGCACAGCGGCGGATTGCACATAAAGCTCCCCCACCGCACAAACGTAAACACCCCATTGTCCAGCAGATACCGCAAGAACTCGCCCATCACCGGACTCGTCTCATTGTACCCGGCGATCCGATCCCCCTGCGAATTCTTCTGCACATCGATCATCCCAAACAGCCCAATGCACCGACCCTCACGCACACTGGGATGCTTCGCCTTCAGCCGATCCATCTCCGCCCGCTGGACCGGCGCCAGCCTCGCGGCATTCTCAACCATCCCCTCCCCCACCAGCACGTCGATCGCCGCCAGCGCGGTCGCCAGACACAGCGGGTGGGAGTTGTACGTCAGCCCGCCCCAGAAGACGTTCTCCCGAAAGTGGTCGGCAATCGCATCCCGCATGCCCATCGCACCCAGCGGGATGTACGAAGACGTCAGTCCCTTGGCCATGGTCACGATGTCCGGCAGGATCCCGGCGTGCTCAAAGGCGAACAGCTTGCCGGTTCGCCCCCAGCCAGACATCACCTCATCACAGACCAGCAGGATGCCGTACTTGTCGAGCAGCGCGCGGAGGCCCTGGAGGTAGCCCCTCGGCGGCGGCAGGATGCCGTTGGTGCCGGTCACCGTCTCGATGAACATCGCCGCGATGGTCTGCGGCCCCTCGTACATGATGATCTCTTCGAGGTACCGAAGGTTGTTGGCGGTGATTTCCTCTTCAGTGGTCCCGAAGCTGTAGCTGTACGGCGAGGGGTCCATCACCCGAATGAAACCGGGAGATCCGGGCTCGTTGGCCAGCCGACGGGGATCACCGGTGAGCTGAAGGCAGGCGTTCGTCGCACCGTGGTAGCTGCGGTAGCGGCTGAGGATCTTGAACCGCCCGGTGTACATCCGGGCCGCCTTGATCGCGTTCTCGTTGGCCTCTGCGCCACCGGTGACGAAGAAGAAGGTGTTGATGTCGCCAGGGACCAGCTCAGCGAGCCGCTGACCGAGCTGCGCGCGAACCTTAGTGGCGGAGCCGGGGAAGGCGTAGATGAGGCTCGCAGCCTGATCCTGGATCGCCTTGACGACCTTCGGGTGGCTGTGGCCGATGTTTACGCTCATCAGCTGGCTGTTGAAGTCCAGCCACTTCTGCCCGTCAGGGCCATAGAGGTAGACCCCCTCCGCCCGCTCGATCGGCATCGGGGAGACCGCGCCGGTCGCAGACCACGAGTAGAGGGTGTGCTTGAGACAGAGATCGATCATCTCTTGGGTCGTCATAGAATTCTCAGTCATCGAAGACTCCTGCATGGTCCTTCCTACGACATCCAATTGTTATCAGACTGAAGCGACCACTTGGTGGTGATCTTTCGGGGGCGGGTCCAGAACCGGAAGCCGTCCCAGCCGGTGATGTTGCCGTGGCCGAACTTCGAGTCGTTCCAGCCGCCGAAGCCGAACGGCTCCCGGGGGACCGGCACACCGACGTTGACCCCGCACATGCCCGCATCCACCCGGCCCATGACCTCGCGGGCGACCGCGCCGTTGGTGGTGTAGATCGACGCCGCGTTGCCGTAGGAGTTGGCGTTCTCCAGGCTGATCGCTTCTTCGAGGGTCTTCACCCGGACGATCGAGAGCACCGGGCCGAAGATCTCCTCACAGCCAGCGGGCATGTCGGGGGTGACGTTGTCGAGCAGGGTCGCGCCGACCCAGTAGCCGCCCGCGTCTGCACGCTGCTGCCGTCCGTCGACCAGGACCGTCGCCCCGCGCTGCTCAGCGTCGTCGATGTAGCCACGGATCCGGGCCTCGGAGGCGGCGGAGGTGATCGGGCCGAGGGTCTCTCCGACGGTCATCTCAGAAGAGAGCCGGGCGACCTCAGCGATGATGTGGTCGACGTCGCCGACCGCGACCAGCACCGAGGCGGCCATGCAGCGCTGGCCTGCACAGCCGGTGAAGCTCGCCATGATGTTGGCGGCGGCCACGTCGATGTCGGCGTCGGGGACCACGATGAGGTGGTTCTTCGCCCCGCCCAGGCACAGGGCGCGCTTGCCGGTCGCACAGGCCCGGCCATAGACCAGCTTCGCCACCCGGGTCGAGCCGACGAACGCCAGGGCGTCGATGTCGGGGTGATCACACAGCGCCTCGACGGTCTCCTTGCCACCCTGGACGATGCTGAGGATCCCAGCAGGCAGACCCGCCTCGGCGAAGATCTCGGCGATCTTGAGCGCGGAGAGGGGGACCTGCTCTGAGGGCTTGAGGATGAACGCATTGCCGCCGATGAGGGCCTGGGGCAGCATCCAGAGGGGGACCATGAACGGGAAGTTGAACGGGGTGATCCCGGCAACCACACCCAGCGGGGCGTAGACGACCTCGCACTGCACGCCCCGGCTGACTTCCAGGCGCTGGCTGGCGGCGAGGTTGGGCAGCGAGCAGCCGAACTCCACGCACTCGATGCCCTTGAGCACCTCCGCTTTTGCCTCTCCAAACAGCTTGCCGTTCTCGTGACTGACCAGCCAGGACAGCTCATCGAGGTCCCGCAGCATCAGCTCGCGGGCGGCGTACATCACCTGGGCGCGCTCTCGGATGGGCATCGCCTGCCAGGCCGGCAGCGCAGCCTTTGCGGCAGCGACCGCAGCGTCGATGTCGGCGGCCACGGCATAGCGGACCTCGGACATCGCGCGGCCATGCCGGGGGTTGATGATCGCATCGACCCGCTCACCGGTGGGGTCACACCACTGGCCGTTGATGTAGTTTTGAGCGGGAACATACTCGGTCAGGTCGTAGGAACTTGCTTCAAAGCGGGGGAGCATCACTGAGCCTCCGAGCGGTCTGAGCCGCCCATGATCATCATGATTGCCAGGTAGATGACGGCCGCGAGCGCGAAGCCGACGAACCAGGCGTAGGTGTAGATGGTGGTGAACAGCGCGGGTGCGCTGTCGATGAACCCGGCTGCGACGAGGAAGCCGGGGATGTTGGGAAGGACGGCGAGCACCAGGGCGATGATCGCCGCCGGGTTGAAGCCGCCCATGTAGCGGTAGGGCCCATTCCGCTGGTAGAGCCCGTCGACGCTGAACTTGGTCCGGCGAAGGATGAAGTAGTCCGCGATGAGGATCCCGCCGATGGGACCGAGCAGGGCGGAGTAGCCGATGAGCCAGGTGAAGATGTAGCCACCGGTGGTCTCGATGAGCTTCCAGGGGAAGATCGCGACCCCGATGCCAGCGGTGATGTAGCCGCCGAGCTGGAAGCTGACCTTCTGCGGGGCGAGGTTGATCATCGCGTTGGCTGGGCTGACGACGTTGGCGGCGATGTTGGTGGACAGGGTGGCGATCGCGAGGGCGAACAGCGAGATCACCACAGTCAGTCCGCCGCCGATCTCACCCGCCAGCACCGTCGGATCCCAGATCGGGTCGGCGAGGGCGCCGGTGATCGGATCGGCGAAGATGACGGTGGTGGCGCTGGTGACCGCGACCCCGATGAACGCGAACAGGGTCATGGTGGTGGGAAGGCCGATGGCCTGTCCCAGGATCTGGTCGCGCTGAGACTTCGCGTAGCGGGTGAAGTCCGGGATGTTCAGCGACAGGGTGGCCCAGAAGCCGACCATCGCGGTGAGGCTGGGGAAGAACACCGAGAGGAACTGCCCCTCCTTCTCCCCGCCTTCCGCGAACGCGCTCGGGGTGTCCAGCATCGGTCCGAAGCCGCCGGCCCTGACATACGCCCAGCCCAGCAGGGCGAGGCCGATGGCGATGAGGAAGGGTGCTGCAAGGGTCTCCAGCAGCCGGATCGACTCCACACCCTTGTAGATGACCCCGATCTGGAGCACCCAGAACAGCAGGAAGCAGCCAAATTCCCCGGCGTTGATCCCCAACAGGGCCACGTCAGCGCCGATCAGGGCATCCCCGGTGAGCACGTTGAGGAGCTGGTAGATGGCGAAGCCGCCGAACCAGGTCTGGATGCCGAACCAGCCGCAGGCCACCAGGGCGCGCAGCAGCGAGGGGATGTGGGCACCGTTGATGCCGAAGCTGGCCCGGGCGAGCACCGGGAAGGGCACCCCATACTTGGTGCCGGCGTGGCCGTTGAGGATCATCGGCACGAGCACGATGAGGTTGCCGAGCATGATGGTCAGCACTGCCTGCGACCAGTTCATGCCCTGGTCAATCAGACCACCGGCGAGGGTGTAGGTCGGCACACAGACGACCATGCCGATCCACAGGCTCGCCATGTTTATCACCGACCAGTGCCGCTCGGCAGGGGTGGTCGGCCGGATGTCGTCGTTGATCAGCGACGGATCGGGGTTGTTGGGAGCGGAGCCGGGGATGCCAGACATGCAGACCTCGTGCAGTGAGTCGCACAGTGAATCCCTGTCCGAGCTGTACGGACAGGGATCAGTTCAGTCACTCCAGCCCTGGTGCAGAGGGTCGGAGGGGGGGGCTCAGCTCCGATCGACTGCGGTGGGCTGAGCCAGGGCGTTGCGACGGTTCTGGACATCCCAGTAGGGCGCATTGCAGGGGCGGTTGATGTACTTCCCCCGACCGCGAACCGTCTTCAGCTCCCCGTTCTCCCAGACCACCATTCCCCGGGACAGGGTGGTCGCGGCGTTGCCGGTGACCTCCATGCCTTCGTAGATGTTGAAGTCGATGTTCTGGTGGTGGGTCTTCGCGGAGATGGTTCGAGTGGCCTCTGGATCCCAGATGACGAGGTCCGCATCCGCGCCCGGCATGATCGCGCCCTTCTTCGGGAAGATGTTGAAGATCTTCGCGCAGTTGGACGAGGTGGCCGCGACGAACTGGCTCGGGGAGAGCTTGCCGGTGCGGACCCCGTGGTGCCAGAGGACGCTCATGCGATCCTCGACCCCGCCGGTGCCGTTGGGGATGAGCCGGAAGTCATCGACTCCAGCGCGCTTCTGCGGAGTGCAGAAGCAGCAGTGGTCGGTCGCAGTGGTCTGGATCATGCCCGCCTGGAGGCCCTTCCACAGCGCAGCCTGGTGCTCCTTGGAGCGGAACGGCGGCGACATGACGTAGTGGGCAGCGGCGTCCCAGTCCTTGTTGCGGTAGACCGAGTCGTCGATGACGAGGTGCTGGGCGAGGACCTCGGCGAACACCTGCTGGCCCTCCAGTCGGGCGCGGGTGACGGCTTCCAGCGCATCGATGCAGGAGGTGTGCACGAGGTAGACGGGCACCCCGAGGACCTCTGCGATGCGGATGGCCCGGTTGGCGGCTTCTCCCTCGACCTCGGGCGGACGGGACAGCGGGTGGCCCTCTGGTCCGGTGATGCCCTTGTCGAAGATCTCCTGCTGGAGCACATAGACCAGATCGCCGTTTTCGGCGTGGATAGTGCACAGTGCGCCCAGATCCCGAGCGGTCTTGAAGCTGTTGACCAGGGTCTCGTCGTCGCACATGATGGCGTTCTTGTAGGCCATGAAGTGCTTGAAGCTGTTGACCCCGTGCTCTTGCGCCAGG
>JBLHNG010000570.1:0-5876 GCA_047621685.1 Myxococcota bacterium
GTGTCGGCATCCGTATCAGCGTCGGTGTCCGAGTCGGTGTCGGCATCCGCTTCAGCGGCGCTGTCCGTGGTCTCTTTGTCACCGCAGCCGAGGGTGAGGGCGAGCAGTGCCCAGTGTGTGAACTTCATGGGGTGTTTTCCTGAGGATGAGTGGATGGTCCCAGAGCCTCAAGGGGCGCCGGGGATGTACTGGTCCCACTGGAGTGGGTTGGTCTGGGTGATGTAGGAGAGCCAGTCGACGGAGACATCCAGTGGGTTTGGGCCGTAGTCATATGACTGATAGTAATGGTAGGCCCCAGTGTACTGGGTGTACCACTTACCTTGTCGTTCAGTCGGGCGACCGTGTTGCTGTTCCGATCAAACCCGAGGACTCCAGTCGGCAGGCTCTGGACCGGGCAGCCGCCGTACCACTGGAGGTTGCCCAGGCTGGCATCGGGGGAGAAGGAGAGCGCGTAGTCAACACCGGTGTAGGTGCCCGGCTTGATGTAGCCGAACAAGTCCGGCATGGAGCCAACATCGAAGTCACCGTAGATGTACCCCTCACAGGTGATGTCGGCGCCCTTCCAGCCATCAGGGGTGGCGGTGATGTAGGCGTAGGCTGAGCCGATTCCGTTGATGTTGTAGGTCCCGTAGTCGGGGCGGTTCAGATCTGGGCCCGTCGCCCAGACGAGTTCCGCGAAGTTGATGTCGGCGGTGATGGCGTAGGGGCCGCCACACCCATCGACGTCGAGGCACTCGTCGTCCTCGCAGTCGATGAGTCCGTCTGTGTCGTTGTCTTTGCCGTCTCCACAGTCGCTCTCGGGGTCGGCGTCGGTGTCTGCATCCATATCGGCGTCGGTGTCCGAGTCGGTGTCAGCGTCTGCTTCTCCGGCGTTGTCCGTGGTCTCTTTGTCACCACAGCCGAGGGTGAAGGTGAGCAGTGCCCACTGGATTCTGTACCTTGATGTTCTCTCCGCTGTGCCCTGACCTGAAGTATAGCGATGACCTTCATGGCAGGACGGCATTCGTTGATATCAGGTGCCAGTGTCACCAAAGATCGCCTTCATGTCCTTGAGGTTGGCTTCCTTGTTCTTCACCAGCAGCGCGGCGAGGCGCTCGAGGTCTTCGCGGTTGTCTGCCAGGAGTGCGGCGGTGCGGTCGCGGGCTGTGTGGAGGATGTTGTCGATCTCGGCGTCGATGCGGGCGGCAGCCGGGTCAGAGAGGGCAGCGCGCTCTCCGTTGTGGTGGAAGTTGCGGGGGCCGAGGGCGGACATTCCCAGCTCCTCGACCATCATCCGGGCGATCTCGGTGGCCCGCTGGAGGTCGCTCCAGGCACCAACGGAGACATCTCCGAGCACCATCTCCTCGGCGCCCTGTCCGGCGAGCAGCACGGAGATGTCGTCGAGCAGTTCGGCCTTTGTGGTGATGTAACGACGCTCTTTTACCGCCTGCATGACGTAGCCGAGGGTCTGCTCCTGGCCGGTGGCGATCGAGATGCGCTCGATGGTGGGGCAGTGGGGGAGGAGGTAGGCGCAGACGGCGTGGCCAGCCTCGTGGATGGCGACACAGCGCTCCTCCTCGTCGGTGAGACGGACAGGGGCGGAGGAGCGGAGGTTGAGTACCTTGTCGACATCGGCCTCGGTCAGCGCGTCGTCGGGTGCTCCCCGGCGGAGGACCTCGCGCTTGAGGGCCCGGGCGGCGGCGTAGAGGTGGTCTCCGGAGAACCGGATGCCGCGCTCGACATCGACGAAGCCCCCGGTGAGCCTCACGGCGTGATCCAGCACCGAGTCTGGGAAGTTCAGGTGGAACTTTCGGCGGTAGATGTCGAGAATCGCCCGGCGGGCGTCCTCGTCGGGGTAGGGGATCTCGATGCCCAGCTCGAACCGACCGGGGCGGAGGAGCGCGGGATCGAGGGACGCCATGAAGTTGGTGGTGCCGACGACGAAGACCAGCTCCTCCTTGCGGAAGCCGTCCATCTCGGTCAGCAGCTGGTTGACCATCGAGTGCTCCACGCCGCTGCCGGTGTAGGTGCCCCGGGCGCTCGCGAAGCTGTCCAGCTCGTCGAACACGATGATCGACGGCGCGCTGCGGCGGGCGGTGGCGAAGATGCGGCGGAGGTTGGCCTCGGACTCCCCCACCCAGCGGCTCTTCAGCTCCGGGCCGGAGACGATGGTGATGGTGGCGTCGAGTGCGGTGGCGATGGCCTTGGCGAAGAAGGTCTTTCCGGTGCCGGGAGGGCCGTGGAAGATGATGCCCTTGGGCACGATCTCGTCGATGGTCCGGCCAGTCTCGGCATCTGCAGTGCGGCGCATGGTGAGCAGGTCGAGGATCTCGGTCTGGATGCGCTGCTTGACGGCCTCGTAGCCGCCGATGTCGGTCTTCAGGTCGACCCGGGGGAGCTCGGTGTCTGCCGAGATGGTCATCTGCCGGATCTCGGCGAGGATCTTGTCGGCGGTCTGGGGGTTGGAGGGGTCGAAGTCGGCCCGGTCTGAGAAGTGGGAGAGGATCTGCCGGGCACGCACCGCGTTGATCCCCGAGAGGTAGCGGTAGAGCGTGTAGGGGTTGAACTCGGTCAGGGCGAGCTTTCGGGCTTCGCGCTGGAGGATGATGCTGCCCAGGCGCTCTCGGGGAATGCCGATGATCTCGCGTCGGGCCGGGAAGACGCTGCGGATGACCTCGGGGATCTCGAAGGAGGGATCCTGAAACGCCAAAAGGACCAGCGCGGGGTTCTCATACAGCAGGGCCGCAGTCTCCCGGGCGTCGGCGTTGAGTCCGCTGCGGGTGGTGGTGGTGAGGATGTCGAGGTGGCTGAGCACGACCACCTGATCCGGCTCGCCGGAGAACACCGCCTCCTGGAGCTGGGAGAGGATGCGCTGCATCAGGTTCTGGGTGGCGACGATGGGGGCGTCTGGATCGGCCACGACATGGCCGGAGATGAGCCGGCAGGTCATCCGGGTGGCGCCACGGCGCTTGAGGCGTTTTCGGATGGCTTTGTAGAGGTAGAGGGTGAGCTGCTTGTCGCACTCCACCAGCACGGAGAGGCCCTGGCGGAGCTTGTCCTCGATCCAGTCGAGGTCATCTCGGTAGACCAGCCCGACGCTGTCGTCCTCGGTCAGCTCCCGGGGGAGCGCGGAGATGTTGATGGTGTCCATGTCTTACTGCTCGATCTGGATGATCAGCTCGTACTCGCCATCTGCTGTGGTGGACTCCTGGATGGAGAGGACGTCGCCGAGCTGGCTGGCCTTGCGCTTGAGGCTCTCGGTGTAGACCTGCTGGAGCGCGAGGTGGAGGACCTCCTTGACCTCGGCGTCGGTGCGCTCCACGGCGGCGGTCTCCTCGCGCTGGATGCGGCTCTGCTCGGCCTTGAGCTGCTGCCGGGTGTTCGCAACGGCCGCGGACAGTCCCTGCTCGGCGCTTCGTTTGGCAGCGGATCGGGTGTAGCTGCGGCCGGTGGAGGTGGCGGTGGCAGAGAGCTGCTTCTCGCCGCTGCGGGAGACGGTGGCCTCCATGGCGTCGAGGTCGACCTCGGTGGTGGTGCCATCAGAGGTCAGGGTGAGGCGGTCGCCGTCTTGAGTGAAGCCCAGCTCGATGAGCTGCTCTCGAAGCAGCGCCACCATCTCCTCTTTCGGGAGGATCTCGGTGAGGTTGAGGCTGTGGGTGACTGTGTCTCCAAAGGAAACATTGACCTTGACCGACTCCTGGAGTTGGCAGTGGTAGCTCTGGCTCATGGCGTCTAACCGATTGAATCGTTGAGTTGGTTCACTGCGGCGGACAGGTCGCGGTGGAGGGTGGGCAGGTCGTGTTGGCGGGATCTGGCCAGCAGGATGCGCTCGGTGCCTTTGCGATCGACGGGGTGGGTGCGAAGCGCGGACTGGTGGCAGCGGTAGATGGTGTGCATGGGTGTGAGCGCGTCGGCCCACTGTCGCTGGGCGGGCTGTCGGATGGTCAGCGGGAGGCTTGCGGTGAAGGTCGCGAGCTGGGTTCGGGTCGCGGGCAGGCGGTCGCGCTGGTCGGCGTAGGCTGCGATGAGCGGGATGAGGAGATGCTGCTGGTGGGCCTCCTCGCAGGTCTGAATCCAGGCGGAGAACACCATGGCCTGGTTGAAGTGCTGCCGGCGGAGCCCATCGAGGCTCTCTGGTCCGGGGAGATCCCGCCACAGGGTGGGCCACTCCGCGCTGATCCAGGGCATCAGCGGGGCGAGGGGACCGGTGAGCAGGGTGGAGAGGGCGGTGCATTCCTCGGGGGATCGCAGGCCGCCCTGGGTGTAGAACGCCATGAGGTTCAGGGGGTTGGCCATCCACAGCCCGGCCATCACCGACTTGCGACGGTGGAGGCTGCGAAAGACGAGGTGGTGCAGCAGGAGGTCGCCGGTGGTGGTCAGCGACAGCCCCGCCACCCGCTCCTCGTTCTGTTGGTTGCTGGTGGAGTCCACCCGCTTTCGGGCCTCTGCCTTCCACTGCTTCCGCGCGGTGGTGTTCATCTTGCGCCACTTGCGGTTGTTGGGGTGGACGGGCTTGGCGCTGCTGTCCTCCGCGAGCAGGTTCCAGGCGAGCAGCAGGGTGTCGATGCTCTCGGCGGTGAATGTCAGCTTCAGGTCTCCCCAGATGGCCTCGTCCCAGATGCGTCCCTTGAAGGTCTCTTCCCCATCAGGGATCGGCAACCGACGCCAGCCGATGCCCCGGATGAGCCAGCCCATGACGGCCTTGTTGATCATGTCCTGGAGGGCAGCCACGACCTCCGCGGTCATGGCGGCAGGCTTGCGCAGCGGGAGCTGGCCGACGAGGCAGCTTGGGCTGCCGCCGAGCAGGACAGCACGGCAGAACGGCAAGAACCGCTGAACGGTGAGGGACTGGGGATTCATGGCTTTCGCCTAAGGGAAGCTCGAATGAGGGCGGAGATGTCGTCGTGAGGGTAGCCGTTCATTGAGACGCTGACCGCCCCATCTGCTGTCCGCCGCAGCCGAAGCTCGACGGTCTCCCCGGTCGGCCAGCGCCCGCTGAGGTCTTTGTAGCGCCCGGAGAGGAAGTGGATCTGCTGGTTGGCCGATCCGATCCAGCGCCGGGTGGTGTCGGGCCGGGTCTTGTCGTAGAGGCCGTCGACGAGCAGATCGGTCTGGGCGAGGAGGGGGGAGAAGGTGGGGTTGGTGTGGAGCTGGGCGCGTGTGTAGCCGGAGAAGACCATCACCGAGAGCCCCGCTGCGCGCAGTCCAGTCGCCAGGGCGCCGAGGGCTTCCGCCTGGGCAAACGGCTCGCCACCGAGGAAGGTCGCACCCTCAATGCCCGGGGTCTGCCGGATCTCGGTGAGGAGATCGGTGACGGCGACGCGCCGGGCGGTGGTGTCGGTGAGGTAGTGGGGGTTACAGCAGCCGGGGCAGCGCATCGGACAGCCCTGAACCCACAGCGCGTAGCGAAGCCCCGGGCCTTCCGCTTCGGTGCGGGCCACGGTGCTGGCGAGGTTGATGGTGGGGAGGCTGGAGATGTCTGGAGCGTAGTTTACTTCTGAGAGTCTCTCCAGATTCGCGTGCCCCTATGGGCTGACGGTGAGCACGCCCCGCTCGGTGATGTAGTGGCCCGGCGAGGTGCAGGCGTAGGCGTAGATCCCAGACGCCAGGGTCACGAGCAGCTCTGCGGACTCTTCGGGGGCCAGCAGGGGAGAGGCGGCGAGGACGGCCTCGTGCTCGGGGACGTAGGACCGATCTGGACCGGCGTCGATGCCCGCGATGCCGACCGCATCTTCCGTGCCCTGCTTGAGGATGACGATGTTGTGGAGCATCGCGGGCTCGGTCGAGGCGCTGGTGTAGGTCAGACGGATTGGACCGGCGGGGGCGGCCAGGGTGGGCTGCTCAAACACCATGCGCGCACCCACCGTTCGCAGGGTGAGGGCGGTGGCGACAGCCGG
>JBLHNG010000571.1:0-5847 GCA_047621685.1 Myxococcota bacterium
TCCCATCGATGTCGCACGCTTCCTTCCCGCCGATCACGATGCCGCCATGCGAAGCGCCGTCACCAATGTGATGGCCAACCTCAAGGGCTCGATGATCCTTGGCATCAGCAGCGAGGTCCGCGCACTCAAGACGCAGGGTCGTGAGGTCTGCAACCTCACTATCGGCGACTTCAGCTCCGAGCAGTTCCCCATGCCCCGGCAGATATCTGACGGCGTGCTCAAGGCGTACAAGGACGGCCAGACCGGCTACCCACCCGCCGACGGTGTCCCGGAGCTGAAGGCTGCCATCGCCGCGCTCTACAAGCGCAGGCTCAATGTCGACTACGACCCGAGCAGCGTCTGTGTCGGCAGCGGCGCCCGGCCCCCGATGTACGCCACCTGGCGCCTCATCACCCGCCCCGGCGACCGCACCATCAGCTTCCTGCCCGCCTGGAACAACAGCTACTACGCGCACATCTGCGAGACAAAGCACGAGTTCATCCCGACCCTGGCGGAGAACGACTTCTTCCCCACCGTCGAGGCCTTCGCCGAGGCGCTCAAGGGCACCCGGCTGGTCATCCTCAACTCGCCGCTCAACCCCACCGGCACCTCGGTCAGCCGCGAGGTCCTCACCGGCTACGCCCAGGCCATCGTCGATGAGAACCGCAGCCGCGGCACCAATCGGCCGGTGATGATGATGTTCGACCAGGTCTACTGGCTGCTGACCGCCGAGGGTGTCAGCCACCACAGCCCGGTCGCCCTGGTCCCCGAGGTCGCTCCCTACATCGTCCACACCGACGCCATCAGCAAGTGCTTCGCCGCCACCGGACTCCGGGTCGGCTGGGGCGTGATGCCGACGTACATGCAGGGTCGAATGAAGGCCCTCATCGGCCATGCCGGTGCCTGGGCCCCTCGCCCCGAGCAGCTCGCCACCGCCTGGCTCCTCCAGCGCCCCGATGAGATGGACGCCTACATCGTCGGAATGCGTGGCCGAATCAGCGACCGCCTCGACCTGCTGTACCGCGGCATCCAGGACATGAAGGCCCGCGGCATGCCGGTGGATGCCATCGCCCCTCAGGGCGCCATCTACCTCAGCCTCCACCTCGACCTCATCGGTCGTGGCTTCGACACCAACGAAGACATCCGCAGCTACCTGCTGAACAAGGCCGGGGTCGCCCTGGTTCCGTTCCAGGCTTTCGACATGCCGGAGAACAGCGGCTGGTTCCGAGCGAGCATCGGTGCCGTCAGCCCCGAGGACCTCTCCGGTGCCCTGGAGCGCATGGAGTCTGCCATCAAGGCTCGCCTGTAGCGCCGATGGGTTGGAGGTCATTGTTTGCGTGTGGCTGTCAGGACGGTACGAAGAGGCATCACGCTGGAGCACCCAAGAGACATGCCACAAAGATCTGACTTTGAGAACGAGACCGGGTTTCGACACGCTGTGGGCACCCTTATGGCCGAGCTGCTCGATCAGTTCGATGAGCTGGAGGACGATGAGCTGGACCCGCGCTTGACGGGAGGCAATCTGTCCGTCACGTTTGGAGACGATTCCGTCATCCTCCTCTCACAACAGACCCCGACCCACGAGCTGTGGCTCTCCGCCAACTACACCGCCTGGCACTTCCTCTGCATTGAGGGAATCTGGGTGGAGCGAGACACTGATGAGCCCATGCTCGACATCCTCTCCCGCCTCTTCTCGGAGAAACTGGATGAGTCGGTGTCCTTCAGTCTCTGACTGGCTCTGAGTCTTGCCCCAGCTCCCCATCCTCCCGCAGCGATATCAGCCTCAGCGCCTGTTGGGTGAGGGAGCGACCGGCTATGTCTGGCTGGCGCACGACAGCCTGGCAGATGCCGCGGTCGCCATCAAAATCGTCCGCCCAAACCTGGCAAAGTACGCTCGGTTTCGCACTCGGTTTGCCCGAGAGGTCGCCCTGTCGGCCCAGGTCATTCACCCCCGACTGGTGCCGGTCTACGACTACGGAAAGCTGTTCGACGGTCGCCCCTATGTCGTGATGGGCCACGCCGACCAGGGCAGCCTCGGCCACCTGCTGCGGTGGGGGCCGCCGGTCGATGAGGTCCTCCGGATCATCGACCAGATGCTTGAGGCCCTCTCCGCGCTGCATGCCCGTGGTCTGGTCCACCAGGACCTCAAGCCCGCCAACGTCTTGCTCTACAGCGGGCCGATGGGCGAAATCAACGCCTGGATCGCGGACCTCGGGGTCGCTGGGACCTTCTCGGAGTTGGCCATTGAGAAGCGGGGCATCTCCGGCACCCCGACCTGGATGGCCCCCGAGCAGCTCGTCGGTCGCCCCCAGGAGCTGGGGCCGTGGACGGACCTCTACGCCATGGGGCTGATGCTCTACGAGGTCCTCGGCGGAGAGCGTACGCCGGAGAACATTGGGCGAAAGCAGCTCCTGGAGAAGCGGCTCAAGCTGCCCCCGCCCCTGCCCCGAGACGTGCCCCTGGCGATCTTCCAGGTCATCCAGCGCCTGCTCGATCCCGACCCCCGGCAGCGCTACGACCGGGCGGCGGATGTGCGCCGGGCGCTGCGCAACGCCGGGCGGCAGTTCGGCATCGACCGCACTGCAAAGGGCAGCCACGGCGGCGTCGGCCCCGGCACGACGACCTTCGCGGTCACCATCCTCCCTGAAGCACAGGCCTCTCTGGCAATCACCCAGCTCAACATCACCCCCTCCGGCGCCGCCCCGCGCTGGAACCGCGTCCCGCCCGACGTGATGCCCGCCGAGCTGATTGAGCCTTCCCTCAACATCTCCCAGCGCGCCAGCCTCAACCTCTACGCCCTCCGCGAGCCACCGATGGTCGGCCAGGAGAAGATCCGGCAGTTCCTCTGGCAGAAGGCCCGGGAGGTCGTCACGTCGGGCGAGCCTCGGGTGGTGCTGCTGGTCGGACCGACGGGGACTGGCAAGAGCACGGTGGTCGAGTCGGTGGCCCTCGCGCTGGAGGCCGGCGGCTACATGGAGACGGTCCGCCTCCGCTACAACAACCCCGCCGGGGTCGATGACGGCTACCGCGGCGCGGTCCGCGAGCTGCTCGCCCCCTGGAACGACACCCGGGAGCAGATGGAGCTGCGACTCCAGCGCTGGCTGGGCCGGGATCGGCAGGTCGTGCCAGAGAAGTGTGCCGGAGAAGCCTCGGTGCTCGCCCGGTGGTGCGGCTACATTGGCGAGGGCGAGAAGCCGGTCAACGCCGCGGTCGGGCTGGCCTACCTCTACCGTCACCTCGACGCCCGCTCCTGGCGTGGCGGCTCCTGCCTCATCCTCGAAGACGCCCACCTCGCCCAGGTTGAGGGCGACGGACTGGCCATCTGCGAGGCCCTGCTGTCCCGCAGCGTCGGCAAGCGGCCGGTGCTGGCGATGGTGACCATCTCCTCGGAGTCGCTCCAGGAAGATCCCACCATCGCCGCCAAGCTCGGTGCCCTCGAAGCCATGGGCGCGGTCCGCATCGACGCCCCCCGGCTGTCCCGGCGAGAGCTGCGCGAGGTGCTGGTCCGCTCGTTTCGGATGGATGAGGGGCTCGCCGCCCTGGTCGCCCCGGTCTGTCAGGGCTCCACCGGCGACGCCTCGCTGCTGATGCGGGACTGGTCCGCCCGGGGCATCCTCGTCCAGACTCCGGACATGCGCATCAAGCTGCGCCCGGACATCCGACTCGACACCGTGCTGCCCCGAGATCTCAGCGAGCTGTGTGAGAGCCGGATCAGCGGCGCGCTGGAGGCCTCCGCCAACCCGATCGCCGCCAGTGAAGCCCTCGCCGCTGCCGCCCTGGCTGGTCCCGAGCCCCCGGTCTCCCTGGTCCGCGCAGTCAACCCAGAGGGCCTCGACAGCCTGTTCGCCACCGGCCTGCTCCGTCAGCAGGGCTGGCGGCTGCGCTTTGAGCACACCGGGGTCCAGCGGGCAGCCCACCGTCTGGCGCGGGCGCGCTCGGATCTGCCGAAGCTGCACCGACGCCTCGCAGACGCCTGGGAGGAGCTGGGCAAGCGCACCGGCGCAGACGTCGACCTGCCGCTGGGCTCACACAGCCTGTACGCCAACGAGCCCGGCCGGGCGATGACCCCGCTGCTCAAGGCGGCTCGGATCGCCCGGGAAGAGGGCCGCGCCGCTATCGCGCTCAACGCCGCCCGGCTGGCGATCACCGCTGCGGATCAGGCTGGTGTGATGATGGGTCGGGTCGAGGCCCGCCACCAGACCGCCGCCGCCCTCCTCGATCTGGAGCGCGCCGACAAGGCCGCCCAGACCATCAAGGAGGCCTACGCGCTGGGCCACCTCGACCGGCGAAGCATCGCCCGACTCCAGGTGCTCGAAGCCCGCGCTGCCATCGCGCTGGGTCAGCTGGAGCAGGGACGCAAGGTGCTGGAGAAGGCCAAGGAAGCCTTCATGGCCACCCGGGATCGCCAGGGCCTCATCGAGACCGCCCACGGCATGGGCATGCTGTTCCGCCTCGCCGGCAAGCCCAAGGCCGCCGCGGGCTGCTACCGGCAGATGATGCGGCTGAACAACCGGGACCTCAGCACCGAGGTCCGCGCCCTGACCGGGCTGATGGAGGCCCGCATCGCTGGCGGACAGCTCACCCAGCTCGATCAGTTCATCGACCGGCTGCGGCGCATCTCCCGGGAGAGCGGCGACACCCGCAACATCGCCCAGTCCACCTACTCCGCCGGGGTCGCCCACCTCCGCCTGCGTCGCCTGGACATCGCCGACCAGCACTTCCAGACCGCCCTCGCCCTCGCGGCCACCCTCGGTTCCGACCGGCTCCAGATCGCCTGCATCAACAACCTCGGTGAAGTCCACCGCTACCGGGGCGACCTGCGCGCCGCGGATCAGTGCTATCGCCGCTCAGTCCGGTTCGCCCTGGAGCGAAATTGGACCTCCATCGCCGCGGTCGCCCGGCTCAACCTCGCCCTGCTCTACCTCACCAGCGACGGCGGCGACCGGCTCGCCCGCGCCCAGGTCGATCAGGCCGCCGAGCTGCTGCGCAGCCACCCTCAGCACTGGGCGTGGCTGTTCGTCGGCCTCACCCGTGCCCTGTGGGCCGCAGAGGACGGGGATCGCAACGCCTGCCAGGCCTGGTGGGCGGTCGCAGTGGAGCGTGGAGTGGGTCGGCTGTATCACCCGGACCTGGGGCGGCCTCTGGAGCGGCTCGGGCTGGCTGCGGCTCGGCATGGGTGGGACGACATTGCGCGGAAGGCAGCTGCGATTGCAGGGAAGATGTATGTGGCGGAGGAATGAGGTTGAGGTTGAGGCTTGAGGTTTGAGGCTTGAGGCTTGAGGCTTGAGGCTTGAGGCTTGAGGCTGAGGCTTGAGGTTGGGGCTTGAGGCTTGAGGCTTGAGGTTGAGGCTTGAGGTTGAGGTAATGCCGACGTCGTCTCCGTCCTTGGGGCTGATCGCTGCGGGTCCCCTCCGCGGTCCGCGCTGCACTCCCTTTCGGCCAGCATTCTCTGTGACTGGATTGGCTCTCAAGCCTCGAGTCGCTTGCTGTCTCCGGCCCCGCCAGAGAATCTGGCGTGCGGGGCCTGCGACACGGCCCTCTGCGGGTTTCCCTTGCGCGCCCCAGGCGGACTGCGACTGGAGAATCTCCGAACGAAGGACACGATCCCCCCCCTTTTGGGTGTACGTAGGCAGCCACCGGCTGACTTCGTCCGCCTCCGTGATTGCAGCCACCGGCTGACTTCGTCCGCCTCCGTGATCCGTGGCCGGCGGCGCAGGTCAACCTTCGGCCGACCGCGCCTGGTGTGGAGTGTCCCCTGGAAGCAGCCGGCCGATCCAGCGGGTGGGCGGGCTCCCGACTTCCCACCCACTTCGGATCTGGACCTGCCGTGCTCACCACATTTGTCCCCTGACAGCAGTCGGCGAGCGG
>JBLHNG010000572.1:0-5845 GCA_047621685.1 Myxococcota bacterium
GAGGGCGACGTCACGGAGATCCAGGCCGCGATCCAGTCCGGCATAGATCGCATCCTCGACTTCCATCCCCAGCCAGTCCACGATGCCTACGCCGCGGCGCTGACCTACGGCGGACCGTCCTGCCCCAACGAGACGCTCACCATTGATGATGGCACCACGACCACCCACTGGCAGGAGGTCTGCACCTACCCCAACCAGTACGCGATGTTCAACGGCCCGATGACCACCTGGACCTGGGAGAATGGCTACATGGGCCGGCAGACCCTCCCGGCCTACGACACCCTGTTCAATGTCTTTAAGCAGATGGAGTCGCTGCGCTGGACCGGCACCGGACTCAACGGTCAGACCGACATCACCACCGAGCTGGGGGTCGACTTCAACTGCTCCTGTCTCGCCATCTCAGGTCAGGCTCAGGATGACGACGGCACCCAATACTCCTTCATTGCAATGGATGGTCCCTCGCACTGGACCGGCCCGGAGGCCGAGGGCACCTGGCTGGAGGAGGGCATCCAGATCCAGCTCAGCGGCTTCGCCTGGGTCTTGAGCACCGGCGAGCGCTACGTCGTCCTGAAGGGCTACATCAGCGGACTCAACGACGACTACGGAACCATCGAATTCGCCCTCCCGTTTCAGTCCGATGCCACCCAGTGCATCGGCTGGCAGCAGCCGGGACTCGACGGGGCCACTATCTCCATTCGTCAGTCTGAGACCGGTTACTGGACGAATCTCTCCCTGACGAAGACCATCCCGAATACCTGCACGGTCTGCACCGACGACGACACCTTCTGCCTGGATCTCACCTCGCTGTTCGACTGGAAGACCCTGCCATGGTGATCCTCCTCCTGGCCTGTCAGGCTCAGCCCGATGCCCCCGATGCCCCCGTCGCCGGGGAACCTGAGCCGCTGTCAGATGCCGCCCTGCTGCGTCGGACCAGCCTCGACCTCCGCGGTCGGCCCCCCAGCCCCGCCGACCTCCTCGCCCTGGAGGCCGACCCGGACCTCCTGGAGAGCCTCCTCGACGACTACGTCGCGGATCCGGCGTTTGGGAGGCGGCTCATGGACCGCTACGCCCTCACCTACCGCACCCGGGCTGATCTGTTTGTAGTCGGTGTCAACGGCGACTACGACCTGATGACCGACCCCGCTAGCAAGATGGCGTTCATCGCGGCGGTCGGTCAGGAGCCCCTGCGCATCCTCAAGCGCATCGCCGACGACGACCTGCCCTACACCGATCTGGTCACCGCGGACTGGACGATGTCCACCCAGCGCCTGATCGAGAGCTGGCCCCAGGAAGCGCTGGAGGAGCCCGACGCCGATGGCTGGATGATGACCCGCTACACCGACGAGCGGCCGAGCGCCGGAGCGCTGGTCGCCAACGGCATGTGGTGGCGCTACACCTCCACCACCGAGAACCGCAACCGCGGAAGAGCCGAGGCCATCGCCAGAATCTTCCTCTGCGATGGTCGCTTCTCGGCGGCGATCGACTTCGACCTCGCCCTGTCGAACGCCACCGAGACCGACCTCCAGGATCGGGTGTTCACCGACGGCAACTGCACCGGCTGCCACGTCGCCCTGGAGCCGCTGGGCAGCTACCTGTGGGGGTTCTGGCGCAACCACCCCGAGAGCTTCTCCGAGGCCGCATGGTACTACCCCGGCCGGGAGAACCTCTGGCAGAGCCATGGACAGCCCCAGCCCGCCTACTACGGCCAGCCCGGGGAGTCCCTCTATGACCTCGGCCAGCAGATCGCCGCCGACCCCCGCCTGAGCGACTGCGCCGTCGAGCAGGGCTTCAGCGGACTGCTCGGCCGCCAGCCCCAGCCCACCGACAACCGCGCGCTCATCGACCACCGCGAGGCCTTCATCGCCAGCGGACTCCAGCTCCGCGCGCTCTACCGCTCCCTGATCGACAACCCGCTGTATCGCTCCGGGGATCCCGACTTCGAGGGCACCACTCCGGTCCGCTTGATGTCCCCGGCAGTCGTAGCCAGCCAGCTGGAGGCACTCACCGGGTTTGTCTGGACCTGGGAGGGCGGCGAGATGATGGCCAGCGACACCACCGGCCTGAGGCTGCTGGCGGGTGGGGCGGACGGACTCATCGCACAGGCCGAGGCCGCCGACTACAGCCTCACCATCACCCTCGTCCAGCAGCGCATTGCCGAGGCCGCGGCCAGCTATGCCGTCCAGGAGGAGTCGGTGCTGTCAGCGGGCGAGCGCACCCTGTTCACCGGAGTGGATGATCTCGCCTCCGTCCCAGACGATGATGCGATGCTCAACCAGATCGACCACCTCTCCCTCACCGCCCTGAGCCGCCTTCCCACGGACGACGAGCGCGACAGCCTCGCCGGGCTGTGGGAGGATCTCCACGATCTCACCGGCGATCCGGAGCAGTCCTGGGCGATGGTCCTCTCCGCCCTGTTCCGCCACCCCGACTTCTTCGAGTACTGATGTCTCGCCGCCACCTCAGCCGCCGAGCCCTCATCGGAAGCACCGCTGCTGCTGCCGGGCTCGCTGCCCTGCCCCGCGCCGCACGCGCCGCAGTCTCCCCCACCGATCGACGGTTCCTGTTCATCTACACCACCGGCGGCTGGGATCCAGTGTTCGCCTTCGCGCCGCTTCTGGGGCTGGACAGCGTGCACACCGAGCCGGATGCCGTCGAGGCCGTCGTCGGCAACCTCCCCTACGTCTCCCACCCCGATCGCCCCTCGGTCGATGACTTCTTCAGCCTCTACGGCAGCCAGCTCGCGGTGATCAACGGGGTGTATGTGCCCTCGATCTCTCACGGCACCGCGCTGCGGCTGATGACCACCGGCAACATCACCGGCAGCGGCGGAGACTGGCCGACCCGGATCGGCGCGGCGCGCTCCGATGCGTTCCTCATTCCGCACCTCCTGGTCGGCGGGCCGGGGTTCGCTGGGGATTATGGAATGTTTGTGGCCCGGGCCAGCTCGTCGAGTCAGCTCGCAGACCTCACCTCCGGTGACATCCTCGTCAACACTGACGTCCCCTTCCCCCTCCCCGACCCAGGCGCCTCGGAGCTGATCGACGCCTGGCTCGCCAGCAGCACCGCCGATCGCGCCGCCTCCGCCGAGACCCCGACCCGGCAGCGGCTGGCCGAGGGATTCGTCACCTCCCTGGATCGGGCCGGCGAGCTGAAGGTCGTGAGCGCGGACCTCAGCCTGTCGGGGGGCAAGAACTTCGAAGATCAGCTCCAGCTCGGCATCGAGGTGCTCGCCGCCGGGATCAGCCGCTGTGTGACGGTCAACCACCCCAGCCGCAGCGCCCTGACCATGTGGGACACCCACGCCGACAACCACTTCCAGCAGTCCGAGCTGTTCGAGGATCTCTTCTCCCACCTGCTCGATCTCCAGGTGACCCTGGCGACCACCCCCGGCACCGTCGCAGCCACCCTGGCTGAGGAGGTCGTGATCGTCGTGCTCTCCGAGATGGGGCGCACGCCGATAATGAACAGCTCCGGGGGCAAGGACCACTGGCCCTACACCTCCGCCATCGCGTTCGGTCCCGGCATCGCCGGGGGGCAGGCCGTCGGCGGGTTCAACAGCGATGAGATCGGCTACCGGGTCAACCCGACCTCCGGCGCCATCGACGACGGCGGCATCCTGCTCGGCCAGGATACCCTCGGCGCGACCCTCATGCAGGTCGCGGGCATCACCCCGTCGGAGTCCGGCTACAGCGGGGAGCTTCTCAGTGCGATCCTGGCGTAGTGCCCTGCTGGCCTTCCTCGTCGGCTGCAGCGGCGGCTCAGACACCGCCACTCCCGCTGTCGGCGCGTGCGATGATGTCCCCCGGCTGAGCTGGGAGAGCCACGGTCAGGCGATCATCACCGAGTACTGCCAGCCCTGCCACGCCTCAGGCTCCGAGCTGCGAAACGGCGCACCGGAGAACGTGACGTTCGACAGCTACGAAGAGACCCTCGCCTGGCGGGACCGCATCCTCGCCACCGCGACCGTCTCCGAGCCCACCATGCCTCCCAACCTCGACCTCTCCGCGATTGATGCGGAGAACCTCCAGATCTGGCTGACCTGCTGGGAGGATTGAGGTCTGGATCAAAACTCCATAAATATATTCTAATAATATGCGCATATATTCAAACTTAAAATAATAATAGTTACGAGCAAAAGGGGCCTTGCCAGATCCGCACTCCGCATATTATGCAGACTGGCATGTCCAGAACCGATGCCATCCGTGTGATGCTCAACAGCCAGCGGCTGACCACCCAGGCCGAGATCGTCGAAGCGCTCTCCCTGAGCGGTCACACCATCAACCAGGCGACCGTCTCCCGAGAGCTGCGAAAGCTCGGTGTTGAGAAGGTCGATGGTGCCTACCGACTGCCCCGTCCCCGGGCCGGTGCGCCGATTCATCGCTTTACCCTCACCGCTGGGGGCTGCCTGGCGGTGATTCAGACCCAGCCGGCGTTCGCCTCGGTGCTTGCTCAGCGCATCGATCGGGGCGGACTCGATGGGGTGCTGGGCACCATCGCCGGAGACGACACCGTGTTTATTGCCCTGCGCGCCCCAGAAGTCGAGGCCGACCTCCGAGAGCTGCTGGACCTGGAGGAGACATGAGACTTCGACTCGACAAGATCGCCAGCTCGACCCGAAACGCCGGGCTGCACCGAGACGTCGTCCTCGGCGCGGACATCCCCGCAGAGCATGGCGCGGTGGTCGCGGTGCGGGTGCTCGATGAGAAGCGCGCCTACAACAAGATCGAGGACACCGGCGGGCGGATGATGACCTTCCACCGGGGCGACGTGGTTGCTGGTGTGCTCGGCTCCCGGGCGGCACTTCGGGGCTACACCGGGGAGGTCCCCGCCTCCGTGGCTGTCGGCGACACCCTGCACCTGCTGAACCTCGGCGGGGTCATCGGTCACTGCACCTCGTTCAGCCCCGAGGTCGGTCCCCCGGCCAGAGTCGAGGTGCTCGGCGCGGTCATGCGGTTCTCCGAGCTGGGCCGTCGGGTGGGCAGTCCAGCGCTGATCTTCCCCGGATCCGTAGCACTCTCCCCTACCCTCACCCCGCTTCCGCCGGTGGTCCTTCTGGTGGGGAGCTGCATGCACGCTGGCAAGACCCTGGCAGCCTGTGCGCTGATCCGGGCCGCGGCTGGGCGGGGGCTGCGGGTCGGTGCGGCCAAGGTCACCGGAGTCGCCCTCCGTCGAGACACCCTCAACATGCTCGACTACGGCGCACAGAGCGCGTACACCTTCGCCGATGCCGGGCTGCCGAGCACCTGCGACGGAGACGTCATCGCTGCGGCTCGGGGCTGCATGAACGCCGCGGGCGTGGGGGCGGATCTGGTCGTCGTCGAGCTGGGGGATGGGCTGCTCGGAGAGTACGGGGTGATGGATGTGCTGCGGGATCCCGCCATCCAGCAGGCCGCCTCCATGGTGATCCTCGCCGCTCCCGACCCGGTCGCGGCATGGGGCGGCGCGAAGCTGCTCGACGGCATCGGCTACGCGCTGGACGCAGTGGTCGGCCCAGCGACAGACAACCAGGCCGGTCGGCGCTTCCTCAGCGGACGCATGGGCGTGCTCGCACTCAACGCGATGACCGATGCGGATGCCTACGGCGATGCGATCCTGGCCCGGCTGGGCCTCGCGGGACCACCCCGGCTGGCAGCAGGGGGAGCACAGTGAGTCTTCGGGTCGGTGTGGTCGGAGCGACCGGCTACGTCGGCGCCGAGCTGGTCCGCTGGATCCTCGGTCACCCCCGGCTCACCCTCGCTGCTGCCACCTCCCGGGATCACGCAGGGACCCCGCTGTCGGAGGCAGTGCCGGTCCTCGCCGGGTTCACCAAAGTGGTCCTCTCTGCACCGGACCTCGCGGCGCTGTC
>JBLHNG010000573.1:0-5835 GCA_047621685.1 Myxococcota bacterium
GAGACTCCGATGGTGTGAGCGCTTTGATGAGCGCTTTGATGAGCGCTGTGAGCCGTTGTCCGTTGACGGTGTACTGGAGGTTGCAGAAGTGACACGTGATCGTGGCACCGTCGTCCTCAGCGAGCATGCTCTTCAGCTCTGTGACCCCGAGTGCTGTGAGCATTCCCTCGACCCGGGGCTGGCTGCACTTGCAGCGCCATGCCACCGGGCGGACCTCAGCGGGCATGAGGTCTTCGCCCAGCAGTGTGCCTCGGGCGATCTCAGCGAACAGGGCCTCGGGATCCGCCTGGAGCAGTCCGCCGTAGGTCTCTGCGAACGCTGCCGGCGACAGCGAGGGCAGATCGGCGACTGGCGGCATGCGCTCGACCAGCAGTCCCCCCGCAGAGACGCGCCCATCAGGAGCGACCTGGACGGAGATGCGCAGCACGGTGTCGACCTGGCTGGACTGAGAGAGGTGGCGGGCGAGGGCAGCGGGAATGCCCTCACCGCGGATCTCGGTGGCCCCGCGGTACAGCTCCTTGGTGGCGCTGTGCTTGATGACCAGCATGACCCCGGTGAGGGTGGCGTGGTCGCCGCGGACGTGGGTGGGGGAGAGGCGAGCGCGAACGTTGCCCTCGGCATCGACGTCGCAGATGACGGAGAGCACCGGCTTGTCGCACTGGAGCTGGACGGTGATGCGTTCCTCGCCTTTGATGTAGGCCGACATCATCAGCGCGGCGATCATCGCCTCTCCGATGATGATGGTGCCTTTCTCATCGAGGTTGTGCCGCTGCATGGCGGTGGCGACGGCTTCGTCGGCCTGGATGGCAAGGAAGCGGATCGCGCTTCCGTGACCGACACCGCGCTGGAGTTGGTTGTTCACTGCTCTCCTCCCGTCCAGCGACCGGCGTCGCGGATGTTGAGCTTGTCCATGGTGGCCTCAAGGGCGGTCTGGAGGTCGATGCCCTGCTGGTTGGCCATGCACAGTACCAACCACAGCACGTCTCCAAGCTCGGCCTCGATGGAGGACTCTGCCTCGGTGGCCTTCTTCTTCTTCTCACCAAACTGGTGGTTGTACTCCCGGGCGACCTCGCCGACCTCCTCGCTCAGCCGACACATCAGCGACAGCTCGCTCCAGTAGCCGCCGTTGTTGGCGATCCAGGTGTCGATTGCAGCTTGCATCTCTCGGAGAGTCATCGGTCTACCAGGCTGAAGAACGCAGCTACTTAGCCTACAGACACAGCCCGAACCAGGGCTGACCCTCGATGGTCTGTTCGACGCAATTGCAGCCGGGGGTGACCTGGGCCGGGTCGCAGAGGGTGTAGCAGCGCGAGTCGACCCAGGAGCAGAACAGGCCCTGCTGGCAGGCGAAGGCTTCGGTGGTCCAGGAGCAGGTCTGCCCAACAGTGCGTGGTCCGGAGACGATGCAGCTGTTGGTGTCGATGTCGACGGGTGCGCAGGCCTCGGCGTAGGAGGCCGGCTCACAGTCCTGGTTGTAGAGGTCGCAGTCGTGGCCGGGGTGGCAGACGCCCTCGGTGGTGGTGTCCAGGCCATCGGCGGGCATGCACCAGGTGTCTTCGTCACAGGAGCCGACCCGATCATAGGTCGGCCCGCAGGCTTCCTCGCAGACGTGATCGACGAGGTCGCAGCGTCCGGTGCAGTCTGAGTCGTCGAGGCAGAAGGTGCCCCCGGTCGCTGCTGCTGGAGACTGGAGCAGGTCGCCGCCGCTCCAGATTGCCCCACCCAGCCAGACCGAGGCGATCTGTCGGGTGGCGTCGATGTCGGCGGACGGATCGGCGGAGAGCACGAGCAGGTCCGCCCGGTATCCCGAGGCGATCAGGCCGAGGTCGTCCCAGCCGAGCACGCTGGCGGGGGCGAGGGTGGCGGCGGCGAGGGCCTCCTGGGGGCTCATGCCGACTTCTACCAGCGCGGCCAGCTCCCGGTGGAGGCCGAGGCCGTGGGGGACGAACCAGTAGCCGGCGTCGGACCCGGCGAGCACGGTGCGGCCCTGGCTGACCGCGGCGGCGAGGTTGTTGGTGCCGTGCGCCGCCCAGTCCCCGCTGGCCGCGACCCAGTCGGAGTCCAGCGCGTCGGGGTTGTTGTAGAGCCAGGTCCAGGCATCCACCAGGGCGGCGGGGCTCTCGGATAGGTCGTCGGCGAGCAGTGAGCCGCTGAGGAGGTCGGAGGGGCCGCGGAATGCCCCGAAGGTGCTGACGGTGGTGACGTCGGGGGCCTCATCGAGGGTGACCGAGAAGATCGGGTGGGCCATGACCGCGACCCCGGCATCAGCGGCATCGGAGACGTCGTCGGGCTCGTCGATGTGTGCCCAGACCGGCACGGAGGCTGCGGCGGTGATCTCTGCGAGGTCGCCGAGGTCGAGGCGTGGGGTGGGCCAGGGCGTGAAGTCGGCATCGGCGAGGGCGACCTTGAGCCCGTTGGCCTCGGGCAGCGCGGCGACCTGCTCGGCGGCATCTCCGTCGATGAACCGGCACAGGGCGCGGTCGTTGACGGTCTCGCAGGGGTGGCTGCCCTCGGCGGTGAGCATGGGGCCGGTCGCCCAGATGCGGGGACCGACGATCTCCCCGGCGGCGATGCGATCGCGCAGGGCGTAGACCTCCACCGGGCTGCCGAGGTCCGCGACTCCGACCACGCCCCAGGCGAGGCTGGCGGCGAGGTTGTCAGAGAGGGTGGAGCCGATCCAGGAGGTGGAGCCGGAGTGGAAGAGGTGGGTGTGGGCGTCGATGAGCCCGGGGATGATGGTGTGTCCGGTGAGGTCGTACACCGTCGCGTCGTCCGGCCAGACCCCGCCAGCATTGGTGACCGCCCAGATTTCATCGCCAGCCAGCACCACCGCGGCGTCGGAGCGGTGGGTGAGGGCATCGAAGACCGTGACGTGGTCGAGCACCACCGCGCCCGATGGCCAGACAGGGTCGCCGGAGTCGCCGGAATCGCCGGTGTCATCGACGCCTCCGCCGGGTGAGTCGGTGTCGTTGTCGTGTGCCTGGGTGTCGTTGTCGGTGGCGGGGGTCGCACCGGAGCAGCCACCGGAGCAGGCACTGAGGAGCCCGAGTATTGGGAGGCAACCACGCATCATGGGTTGAGCTTAGCCCGTCGCCTCGTTAGTCAGCCTCTCTCTGGAGGAGTGCCATATGGCAAGTGATGATCTGATTGAACTTGAAGGCGTCATCAAAGAGGTTTTCCAGGGTGGAAACTTCCTGGTCGATACCAAAGTTGGCGATGTTAGCGCCCACCTCGCAGGCCGCCTGCGCCGTTACCGCATCCGCGTCGTCCTCGGCGACCGGGTGACTGTCGCGGTCAGCCCCTACGATCTTAGCAAGGGCCGGATCACCTTCCGTCACAAGTAAACTCACAACCGGCGTGCCCCACGGACGCCGCGATCAGTCCCGGTACCAATACTCGGCACTGTGTCGTTCTCCGTGGCAGCTCCCGGTGCAGGTCTTCTGACCCGCGCTGTAGGCCATGCTGATCTGGTTGTCGCTGTTGTTCGGCGCGACATCGGCAGTGCCGTTGACGTGTCGGGCGATGTCGGTGATCGATCGGCTGTCTGAGCCGACGGTGCCGCTGTGGCAGTCGACACAGGTCGCTCCGTCTTCGAGGTGCTCCTCGAAGTGGTTGCCGCTCATCTTGCGCCAGTCCGACCCGCTGCTGTCCTGTCCGGCGTGGCAGTCGGTGCAGGTCAGCGCGGACGTGTCTGCGGAGACGGTGCCGTTGTCGCCTTGCCCGTTGCCGTGGCAGTAGCTGTCCGTGCAGGTCCCGTTGCTTCCGCTCCAGGTGGCGGCTGAGCTGAGACCGGCGGTGAAGTCTACCTCGGCGATCCCGGGACTGCCGTCGAACATGTGCCCGGTGCTCAGGGCACGATCAGGCGTCACATGGCACTCCGAGCAGTCGAGCGCGGCGGAGATGCCGCCCTCGACATGAGCGGTGTGTGGTCCAAACGCGGCATCGACGGGCGCATCGTGGATGTCCTCGGGCGGCGCGCCGGTGAGGTTGTCGTCTCCGCCGTGGCAGAAGGTGCAGTCGCTTCGCCAGGCCTCGGGGGCTTCGTCTACAGCAGCGTGACAGGTGTCGCAGCTGGCGGACTGTATGCTGTCGTCGCCCTTGAGGTCCGCGCCGTGGCAGCTGGTGCAGTCCTGCTCGGCGAGCTTCGCCTCCGTGCCGTGGACGTCCGGGGCACTGAAGCCCGTGGGGTGGTAGGCACCGGAGCCGTCCCAGCCTCCTGAGCCTCCTGAACCTCCAGGCGTGACGTTGCAGCCGCACAACAGCGCGGCCAGGATCATGGATCTCATTGGTTATCCCCCTGCTCTTCAACAGAACCGAAATCAGGCATCCTGTCGGTCTTCTGGGGGATCATTCCGTACCTGTCCGTGAGAACAGCCGGGAACCTGCAAGGCAGCATGCTTCCGGCGCTGGCCTGTCCGGACTGAGATTATCTGAGGGTAGACTGTCGGGGCACCACAGGAGCATCCATGCGCTTTACCGACTTCACCGTCCAGTCCATCGACGGCATCTCCGTCGATCTGGCCGACTACGAGGGCACCATCGCCCTGGTGGTCAACGTCGCCAGCCGCTGAGGCCTCACCGGTCAGTACGCAGGTCTGCGTACCCTCCACGAGACACACAGCGCCCAGGGCTTCGCCGTCCTCGCCTTCCCCTGCAACCAGTTCGGCGCCCAGGAGCCCGGCACCAACGCCGAGATCAAGGAATTCGCCCGATCGAAGTACGGTGCGGAATTCCCAATGTTCGCCAAGATCAATGTCAACGGCCCCGACACCGCGCCGGTCTACCAGTTCCTCAGGGACAGCAGCCCGGACCACACCGGCGAGGAGCTTCCCTGGAACTTCACGAAGTTCCTGGTTGGTCGCGATGGATCGGTCCTGGCCCGCTTCGAGCCTCAGACCACTCCCGAGCAGATCGGAGAGAAGCTGGCGGCATTGCTGTGAGGATTGCGCTGTGAGGATTCTCCGACTGCATCCCGACGAGGGCACCCGCCTCCGCACGATCCGGATGCGGGCGCTGCTGGATGCGCCGGACGCCTTTGGCAGCACTGCGGAAGAAACCGCCACCCGTCCCCCGGAGAGCTGGCGACAGCAGCTCGAAGACCTCGCCACGTTCGTCGCGGTGATCGATGGCGAAGACGCCGGCATGGTCCGAGCGGCGCTCGCGGATGGCAGCACGGAGGCGGCCTACCTGCTGTCGATGTGGGTGGCCCCGTCCGCCCGGGGGAGGGGAGCGGGAGGTGCCCTCATCGCAGCAGTGCTGGACTGGGCGAAGGAGGCGGGAGCGAGCACGGTTCTGCTGGACGTTGCCGACGACAACGCCCCGGCCATCGCGCTGTACGCCGGCCACGGGTTCGTTCCCACCGGTGTGGCTGGCGCCCTGCCGCCGCCTCGGGAGCACATCACCGAGCATGAGCGGGCGCACACGATCCGCTGAGACATCCACGCCCCGATCGGGACACGAATTTCATGCTTTAATCAGCGTTCTTAAATGGTTATTCCGGGACTGCTGTGCGGTTCCCCAATGAACCGGGAGAGCGGATGTTGCTGCTGATCTGTGCCGCACAGGTGGAGAGGGTGGCGGACAGGATGGCGATTCGAGCGAGGAGACCGACACGGATCCGAGCGGGGAGCCCGGCGATGGATCGGCTGGCACCGGGGATCAGCCTGGCAGCGTGGTTGCCTTGAGCGAGACTGGTGGGTGCAGTCATGCCCCGGGGAGCGGCTGATGGCGCTGCGATCAAGGGGTCGGCCGCTTCCCTGGACTGCCCACCCAGCGGCCCCAGCATGACACCCGCTCTGAATCCCCGCCCTGCGGCCACCACCCGCAGCCTCAAAG
>JBLHNG010000574.1:0-5835 GCA_047621685.1 Myxococcota bacterium
CCTCGGCGGCCCGTCGCAGGGCGTGTTCCCGATCGGCTGCGGTGATGACGAACGACACCGGGCCGAAGTGCTCCTGGCCATACAGCGCCCGGTCGTCAATGTCGGCCCTCAGGATCAGCGGGGTGGCGGTGCGGGCGGCGGGGTAGCCGGGCTGGCCGATGGGACCGGAGGCGCGAAGAATCGCCGAGGGGTGGGCCTGCGCGAGCTGTGCGACCGTGCGCTGGATCGCCGGGCTCTGGATCGCCCCGCACAGCCCGGCGGCCCTGGGACCAGTGAGAATGGCATCCACCGCAGCGACCAGTCGGCGCTCGAATTCGTCTGGCCCGATGCGCTCAGCGCCGACCCGGACCCCGTCGGCGGGCACGAAGATGTTCTGCGCAGTCGTGCACATCTGCCCAGAGAAGGCGCACAGGCCATGGGCGATGGCGGCGAACATCGCGTCGGCATCGTCGGTGGACTCGACCACCACCGCGTTGCAGCCAGCGGTCTCGGTGTAGACCTGGGCGTGACGACACCGGGTCTCGATCAGCGCACCGAACCGCTGGCTGCCGGTGAAGTCGATGATCGCGGTGTCTTGGTGGTCGAGCAGGGCCCAGGTGATCGGGGCCGCGCGGGTGTCTGCGGCGAGGGTCAGCAGGTTGGCATCAAAGCCGGCCTCAGCGAGCACCGCCCGGCCGATCTCGACGACAATCGCCATCGGCAGGATCGCCTCGGGGTGGGGCTTGATGACCACCGGGTTGCCGGTCGCGAGGCTGGCGAAGATCGCCGGGTAGGCGTTCCAGGCCGGGTAGGTCCCACACGACAGGACCACGGTGATGCCGACCGGCTTGATGCGGTAGCGCTTCTCCAGCACCACCGGCTCGCCAGGCCCAAACCGCCTCGACCAGGTCGCCCGAGACGGGATGCGGGCCATCGCCTCGTGGGCATGGGCGAGGCCCTCCAGTCCGCGATCGAGGGAGGACGCCCCGCTGCCAGCAAACGCCAGGAGGAAGCCCTGGCCGGCAGTGTGCATGGTGGCAAAGGCGTTCTCGAAGGTGCCCTGGTGGAGCCGGTGGAGGATCTCCAGGCAGACCCCGACCCGCACATCCGGGGTCGCTGCAGCCCACTTCGGCCATGCAGCGTGCATCGCGTCATACAGCGGCCCGACCGCCACAGACGGGTAGTCGATTCCCAGCGGCGCGCCGGTGTAGGGAGAGACCTCCGCGCCCACCCGTGCGACCTCGCCGGGCAGGCTCAGCGGAAAGGACTGCCCGAGCCGTGCCTCAAACGAGGCCAGGCCCGCCTGCTTTGCGCCGGTCGGGTGGTTCCGTCTGCCCGGGGACTCCATGAACGGTGCGAAGTGGGTGCGGGTGGCGATGGCCGCGATGGCGCCGTCCAGCCAGCCACGGTGTCGCTCAAGCAGCGCGCTCATCGGGACGCCTCCAGGTCAGCCGGTAGTGCCGGGTGATCCCCGAGCGTGGGGTGCGATCATAGGTGAGCGTGAGTCGGCCATCGTGCAGCGTCACCCGACGCGACAGGGTCTGCCCGACCACCTCCGGCACCAGCGACAGCGTGATGGTGTGGTGGATGGTGTCTCCGGTCAAACACCAGCGACCGGCGTAGCTGACGTAGTCCTCCGAGGTCACCGCAGCGTGTCCCTCCTCCAGCCCCGCCGAGCCGGTGCTGCGACCAGCCCGATTGAGGACCGCAGAGAGGTGGCCGTCTGCGGCATACAGCAGCAGCCCTGACGCATCCTCACCCAGCGGCACCAGCGGCTGCCGTCCGTCGGAGAAGGTGATGGTGAAGTCCGCCAGCTCCCAGGTTCCGATCAGTTCCTCTGGACTCACCCTGCTCCGCCTCCGCTCGGCATCCAGGCAGCATGGAAGCCGGCCGGCACGCGCTGGGGCAGCTTCACCCGGGCGAGCGGACCTGCGGAGATGTCCGCGGCATCGAACACCAGGACGCTGCTGGACCAGTCGGCGGTGTCGGTGACGAAGGAGACCACGTAGCCATCGTCCTCGCCCGACGAGCCGACACGGGGGGCGAACGGGGCCTCGCTGCCGAAGATGCCGGGGCCATAGTCGTAGCGCTGCTTTGAGCAGTCGGTGAGGTCGTAGCGGACCAGGGCATCGAAGGTGGCGGGGATCTCGTGGGGGATGTGGTGCAGCCAGGTGTAGCGGTTCTTCCGGCCCAGCCAGTCGCCGTTGATCATCGGGAACTCGGCGTTGAGGTCGTCGAGCTGGCGCTCGGAGGTCGCTCCGGTGGCGAGGTTCATCCGCCACTCGTGCAGCGTCGCTTGTAGCTTGATCCCTGAGAGCATCGCCGCGATCCGGCCGTCTCGGCGGTCGGGTCGAAGGGTCGGATCGCCGTTGCGGCAGCCGATCATGACCACCTCGTCGCCCTCCTGCCAGGTGTTGACCACGTGCAGCATGTAGCAGGGCTCAAACTCGAACCAGCGCACGTCGGCGTCTAAACCAAAGCGGGGGATCACCCCAAACCGGGTGGGCACGTCGGGGTGGAACAGCGGCACCCGCTTGCCGGTCTTCTTGAAGAATTCAGGGTCGAAGAACACCGGGAAGTCATGGAGGACGCTGTAGTCCGGGGTGATGCCGATGTCGTGGGGGCGGCGGGGGCCGGGCAGGGTGATGTCGGTGTGGTGGATGGAGCCGTCGGGCCGCATCACGCCGTAGCGCATGTATGGAGGGCGGTCGCCGTAGCCAAAGAAGATGAAGTCGCCGGTGTTCGGGTCGGTCCGGGAGTGCGCTGAGATGCGCTGCTTGAGCCGTCCGCCGAAGTTCTCCACCCCCTCCGTGGCGAGGGTCTGCGGATCGATCGCGACCAGCCGGCCAGACTCGTACCACAGGGCCATCAGGCGGCCCCCCAGCACGATGAGGTCGGTGTTGGCGGTGTCCTTGAGCGGTCCGCCGGGCAGGGAGAAGTCGAACGGACCGAGCACCCCCGGCCAGATCCCCTCCCCCGCGGTCTGCTCCTTGCCCGAGCCCCAGGTGTCGATCCAGCGGTTGGCGTACCGCGCCTTGCCGCCGTCAAACCAGACCGCGTGGATCATGCCGTCGCCGTCGAACCAGTGGTAGCGGTTCTTTGGGGCGAACCGGCTGTTGGGACCGTTGCGGAAGTAGGCCCCGCGCAGGTCTGCGGGAAGCTCGCCCTCGACGGGCAGGTCTTCGGCGGCGGTCTCTCCGGTGACGGGTGCGAACAGACCGTGGAGGTAGGGGTTGTCGATGTCGTCGATCCAGCCAGGGGCGAGGTCGGGACGGAGGCCGGCGGCGGAGAGGGACTTGCCGTAGCGCTGGGTGACTTCAAGCATCTTAGAACCGCCCGCTGATGGTGATCGGCGGGATGACCAGACCGCGCTGCGTGCCCGTCAGCTCGCGATACTCCGCGCCGTTGAGCAGGCTCTGGGTGAGCAGCATGGCGTTGGCCCCGGCGAAGGTCGCGATGCCCGCAAATATCAGGCTCTCATCCTCGGATTCGAGGCCGAGGATCAGCAGCGCAGGGGTCGCAGACAGCGAGGCGATGCCGACGATGCCTGGGACCATGGTGACGCTGCCGCCGGCCTCCTGGAGCGTGCCACGCGCTGCGAGGGATCCGCCGAGCCCGATCGCGGTCCCGCCCACCCCGCCGGCCCATGTCGCCCCGGTCATGACGATCATCGGCGGCACAATGAAGATCGCAATGCCAGCGTTGATGCACGCATCGACGGCGTTGCTGCTGGTTCGGAGGCTCTTGATCACCCGGAGGGTCTCCGTGGTCATCGGAATCGCCGTCGCACCGCCGACAACCCCTCCGCCCAGTCCCCAGTACTGAATCGACCGGCGGGTCTTGTACTGCTGCTCAAGGTCTGAGTCCATGGCCGAGGCTGACGGTGGGAACATCAGGAGAAATACTGCGAGCAGGAGCGTCTTCATCGCTCCAGCATTGCACAGAGATTCAGGTATGGGATCCTGTCGTCCCAGGAGGCTCCCATGTCCGCTCGCTTTCCCCTGCTCGCCCTGCTTCTCTCCGCCACGCTCGGGTGCGCAGACAAGGGCAGCGTCGCCACAGACACCGACGCGCCAGACACCACCGAGATCGACGCAGACAGTGACGGCTACGACGCCACCGAGGACTGCAACGACACCGACGCAGCAGTCCATCCCGGAGCAACTGAGGCGTGCGACGGCACCGACAACAACTGTGACGGCAGCGTCGATGAGGGCGTGACCGGGACCTTCTACGCCGACGATGACGGCGACAGCTTCGGCGATCCAGACGCCACGGTGGAGTCCTGCGATGTGCCCGACGGCCATGTCGCCATCGGTACCGACTGCGACGACACCACCGCCGAGAGCTACCCCGGCGCCGCCGAGCGCTGCGACGGGCTGGACAACGACTGCGACGGCGACATCGACGAGGACGTGCTCGGGATCTGGTACGCAGACGCAGACGCCGATGGATACGGCGACCTCGACTCGGAGTACGCCACCTGCGATCCGCCCCCCGGCTACGTCGGCAACGCCGAGGACTGCGACGACACCGAGGTGGCTGCGTTTCCGGGCGGGACGGAGGTCTGCGACGGGGTCGACAACGACTGCGACGGCACCACCGACGAAGACGACGCCATCGACGCCGAGACCTTCTACGCCGACAGCGACGGCGACGGGTTCGCTGATCCCGGCTCCACCGCGATCGCCTGCGAGGCCCCGTCCGGCTACCTCGCGGTCGGCATCAGCGATGACACCGACTGCGACGACTCCGACTCGGCGATCAACCCCGACGCCGAGGAGGTCTGCGACTCCGTGGACAACAACTGCGACGGCAACGTTGACGAGGACGCCACCGACGCCGTGACGTACTACGGCGACTCCGACGGCGACGGCTATGGCGGCACCACCTTCACCACCACCGCCTGCGAGGCCCCCACCGCCTACGTCACCGACAGCTCCGACTGCGACGACCTCAACGCCGACGCCTACCCGGGTGCTGAAGAGGTCTGCGATGGAGTCGACAACGACTGCGATGGCGACACCGACGAGGACACCGCCAGCGCGGAGACCTTCTACGCCGACGACGACGGCGACGGCTTCGGCGACCCCGACGACACCACCGAGAGCTGCGACCTCCTCTCTGGCTACACCGTCGACGACACCGACTGCGACGACACCGACGCTGGCATCAATCCCGACGCCGAGGAGGTCTGCGACGGCTCAGACACCGACTGCGACGGCGACACCGACGAGGGTGTGCTGGGCACCGGCTGGCAGTGCCTCGCGGAGCACTGCGCGGAGGTCCTCGCCGACAATGCCGACAACCCCGACGGCGACTACTGGCTGGACTTCGACGGAGACGGCTACGGCAACCAGTACACCTGCGACATGACCACCGACGGCGGCGGCTGGACTCAGGTCGTCACCTGGGACCGGGAGACCAACGGCGACGACTGGACTGACCTGGAGAGCGAGCTGGACACGGTCTACGACAACATGACCACGAAGTCCGAGACCTCCACCTACCTCTACTGGGCAGACCTCGACGCGACCTCCGATGTGCTGGCCTATGAGCGCCCGGTCAGCTTCTCAAACGACGGCGAGATCCTGCTGGATGTCCACTACTACGGCTACAGCATGGAGGGATCGGCGGCGTTCTTCTACGTCGAGACCACCGCTGGCGACGAGGACATCCTCTGCAAAGAGAACGACAAGGGCACCTACAGCACCACCGAGTACACCTACTGGTCCTACACCTGCCCGGACTCCGCAGACACCACCTGGACCTGGAACGACGTCTACCAGTCCGACTTCGGTGACGAGATCGAGATGTTCCACTTCCGCACCTTCCACTACGACACCACCGGAGACT
>JBLHNG010000575.1:0-5820 GCA_047621685.1 Myxococcota bacterium
CAACCTCAACCTCAACCTCAACCTCAACCTCAACCTCAACCTCAACCTCAACCTCAACCTCAACCTCAACCTCAACCCCAACCCCAACCCCAACCCCAACCAACCTCAACCCTTCTCAGCCATTCTCTCCAGCAAAGCAATCAAAATCTCCGCTTGATACCGAGCATCATAATCGGCTCGATGCTTCAACGTCAGGTCCTCCTCCGGCAGCGGCAGAGCCTCCTGAATCACTTCCTTGCTGCTGTCCAACCAGTGGACTCCGAGCACGCCCATCGCCAGCGCTTTGGTACACAGTGCCTTGTATCCAAACGGGTTCTTCATCTCCTCCGCCGCATACGTCCAGGCAATGTACGACCAGTCAAACGGAGCGTTGTGACCTACAAATGAAGCCTCGGTCCCCGGTCGGGTCTGCGCCTTGACCCAGTCCGCCAGCGTCTCCATCGCGACCCGCCGAGGCAGTCCCTCTGCCGCCAGCCGATCCTGGTCGAGCCCATGGATCGCAGCCGCACGGGCATCGAACCGCGGAGCCTGAGGCTTGATCTCCATGTAGAAGCTCGCCCCAATCTCCAGCTGGCCGCTCTCACCAGGGGCCACCACCACAGCCCCCAGTGAGACCATGTCATACAGACCGGGGACCGGGCCATTCGCCTCGATGTCCACGCAGAAGTAGGTCGATCGCTGCTCCATCTTTCGCCTCCAGGCCGGCCTCTATATTCCAGTCCACGCAGCAGCGGGGCGGGATATCGTTGGACATGGTCCGTGGCCTCACCAGCATCCTGACGATCTGTGCACTGCTGCCGGCAGCCACGGCGCTTGCGCTGGTGATGGGTGCGGGGGTCATCCGACAGGGCCCGCCGCTGCTGGTGGCGATCTCTGCGGGCGCGATGGTGCTGCTGCCGGGGCTGGCGCTCTCTGGAGTGGTTCGGCCTCGTGCCCTCGCGGCGGCGGCGGGGGTCCTGATCTGGTCCTGCCTGGTGATTGTCGGCTTCTCGCTCTACTTCCCCGGCGAGCGGGCCGATGCCCTGGCCGCAGGGATCTCAGTGTTCGCCACCCCGCTTGGCCTCCCGGTCCAGCCCGATGCGGTGATCGCCATCGAGTCGCAGCTTCCCCACCTCGGCCACGCCACCCCGCGTCCGCCGATGGCACGGGTCCTCGAAGAGGTTGAGATCCCGCTGGGACCAGATGGACCGGCAGATGGAGTGGTCCTTCCGTTTGAGGGCGAGGGGCGGTCGATGTCGCTGCCGCTTCAGATCGAGGGACCAGGGGGCAGCCTGGAGTTCTGGATGCTCTTCGACACCGGCGCGACCCTGACCACCCTCAACCAGGCCGCCCTCGATGCCCTCGGGGTGGTCGTTCCCGAAGATGCCCCGGAGGTCACCCTTCGCACCGCATCCGGCGAGCGCACCGCGAAGGTCGCCCTCATCGATCGGATGTGGCTGGGCGGGCTGGAGGTCGAGGGAATCACCATCGCGCTGTGCGAGGAGTGTGCTGACAGCCGCACCACCGGGCTTCTCGGGCTGAACATCTCCGGGCGCTTCCGGGTCACCGTAGATGGCCACCGCCGCGAGCTGATCCTCCAGCCCCGGGGCAGCATCGATCACAGCGTCGATCTCTCGCCGTGGCTGTCCATCCGGGCCACCGCGGTCCACTGGAGCGATGGGCGCATCGAGGTGCAGGTCGGCGCAGACAGCGCTGCGACCCGAGCCGTGGAGGCCGTGGAGGTCGAGATCCACTGCGACGAGACCTTCACAGCCGTGCTCGAAGACATCCCGGCTGGGGGCAGCAAAGAAGCGACCGTCGCGCTGCCATTGGGAACGGACTGCACGGACTACACCGTGGCCATGCGCACCGGTCGCTGGTAGCTACTTCTCCGGCGGGGTCCAGGTCGCCGGATCCTCGCCCTCGATGAGGCCGCCCTCGGGGGTCCAGTCCTTCGACGGCGACCAGTTCAGATCGAGCGCCTCCACAGCGGCCCACAGCATCAGGTAGACCATCGCCGAGGTGTCCGGCTCCAGGTCGACCTCAGCCTCCTGCTTCTCGTTGCGCTCAAACAGCGCCCAGAGGATCTCGTCGAGGAGGTGGGGCTGAGCACGCCACGCCACGGCACGCGCACGATCCGCGAAGCCGCCATCGGAGGGCATCAGGGTGTCTGCGGCGGCCATGATGCGCGCGGTGGCGGCGTCGATGTCGCGACCGGGCACCTTGCGGAGCCGTCCGCCAGCCTGATCGAAGATCCGGATGGAGACGGACAGCATGTACATCGACACCTGACCAGCCATTGGTCCCATCGGCTCGAAGTTTTGCTCGAAGAACCGGGAGAGCCGACGCTGCTGCTTGATCAGACGGGTGGCGGTGGACTGAAAGGCCTCGCCTTCGCTGCTGCATGCTTCAGCGAGGCGGTGGACCTGGGGACGGAGAATTGAGGGATTTGACATGGCCGGGTGATTATCACGCCACCGGGCTGAAGTCCTCTACCCGTCCTTCTGCGACCGCGATGGCATGATCGGTGTAGCGGCGGAACATCGCGCTGTAGTTCATCTCGTGCCCCAGCAACCGCAGCATGTTGTAGATGCCGCCCAGCGCCCGGTGCAGGAAGACGATCTCCCGGGGGGAGCGGAGGTTGGGGTGTCGCAGCACACCAGGGACCTGACGGCGGACCTCCATCATCACATTGTCCTCAGGAGTTCCGCAGCGGTAGCTTGACTGCGTGAGCGGGTAGCAGACCGTCTGAGACAGCCGCCAGAGCACGGACTCGGACTCCGGGGTTCCCGGGCCGAGGATCTCGAGGCCACGGGCGAGGGGGTAGAAGTCCGCCTGCCGGGCATCGACGATGGCCTGAGCCATGCGGGCGTACTGACCGGTCCAGTACAGATCGAAGCGCTTGACGCAGCCGAAGTCGAGAATCCCCACCCCGCCGTCGGACCGGAACAGGTAGTTGCCGGCGTGGGGGTCGGCGTGCAGGGCGCGCTGCCGGTAGAACATGTCGTGGAAGCTCTCCGCGAGGAGGTTCCCGGCACGCGTCTTCGCCTCTGGAGTGGCGATCTTGAGGAATTCGGTCATTGGCCGACCGGTGAGCCGATCCATGGTCAGGATCCGGCCAGTGCACCACTTCGGGTGGGTCTTTGGGATCGAGACCCCATTGATCCCGGCCATCGAGCGGTGGAACTCCTCCAGGTTGGCGGCCTCCCGGTAGTAGTCCAGCTCCTCCTCAAGCCGATCGTGCAGCTCGGCGAAGATGTCGTCGATCTCGGAGCGGTCTCGCTTGAGCATTCGGCTGGTGATCAGCAGGGACTTCAGGGCGCCGAGATCTGAGCCGACGCTGTCCTCGATGCCCTCGTGGAGCACCTTGACGACCACCGGGGTGCCGTCGGGGAGGCGGGCGGCGTGGGCCTGGGCCAGCGATGCGGTGCCCAGCGGCTCCTCATCAAACGCCGCGAACCGCTCTGCAAGCGTGCCCTCCAGCTCCGACTCCACCGAAGCGCGGATGAGGGGGAAGGGCACCGGCTCGGCCTTGTCGTTGAGCTGGCTGAGGATGGAGGCCATCTCCGGGGGCAGGTCCATGCCCTCGACCACCTGGGCCAGGGACTGTCCGACCTTCATCGCCGCGCCCTTGAGGCTGCCCATGGTGGCAACGACACGCTCGGCGTTCTCCAGGTGGGTCTTGCGCATGGAGGCTGCGCGGCCTTCCTCGTCTTGGAAGGCGCCCTTGATGCGCTGTCCGAGGTAGCTGCCCGAGACGCGGGAGGTCAGTCCGCCGAGTCGGGCCAGTCGGCTCATCTTGGAGCGGGGGGGCTTGGCCATGCGGAGACCTAACTCAGCGCCGTCTGCGCTGCTCCAGGAGACAGCCCGCACAGACAAACCGCAGCGGGCCTGCGGAGTCACCCCGGCCGGAGGTTGGCCAGGGAGGCTGGAGAAACCACGCTTTTAACCCGTCCAACAAACGGATTCTCCCGCAATGGACGCAGCGGATTGTCGGACGGTAGATCCTGGGTCGATTCACGACTACACTATAAGGCACAGGACTAAGCGTGCTGAAAACCCCGGATTCTTGATTTGCTTCCGGATCTTCAGCCCCGCCCAGGTTATCTGTGCCGCGGGAGACTGTCCGGCCCCCGACACTTCATCCTTACGGACAATTCAATACCCCAGACATTGAGAGGTATCCGCTGAGACGATCGAGGAGACGGTTTCGTCCACAAGCACCAGAAACCGAGCAGCACCGCATCAACCACCACATCCGCGTCCCGCGGGTCCTCCTGATCGATGAGGAGGGCACCAAGCTCGGCGTGATGCCGACTCGTGATGCTCTCGAGCTCGCGATGGATCGTGGAATGGATCTGATCGAAGTTGCTCCCACTGCACGCCCTCCTGTCTGTCGCGTCGGCGACTACGGTCGACTGAAGTACGATCGGAAAAAACGGGAGGCCGAGGCTCGCAAGAACCGCAGCACCGTTCTGCTCAAAGAGATCAAGGTCCGTCCAAAGACCGATGGTCACGACATGGGCTTCAAGATCAAGAACGCGCGGAAGTTCCTGGGAGAAGGCAATAAAGTCAAGATCACGGTTCGCTTCCGTGGTCGTGAGCATGCCCACCATGACATCGGCGCTCAGCAATGCATGCGCATCTTTGACGCTGTCAAAGAGTATGCAATTGTCGAGATGCGTCCCCGGATGGAGGGGCGGCAGATGACCATGATCATCGCCCACAACGGCAAGCCTGTTCCGAAGCTCAAGCAGTCCAAGGTTGAGGCAGCCGCTGAGGCCGCAGCCGAGGCAGCCGCTGAGGCCAAGGAAGCCGCAGAGGCCGCAGCTGAGGAAGCCGCAGAGGTCTCTGAGGAAGCCGCAGAGGTCTCTGAGGAAACTCCGGAGGTCTCTGAGGAAGCCGCAGAGGTCTCTGAGGAAACTCCGGAGGTCTCTGAGGAAGCTCAGGAAGTCGCTGAGGAAGAGGGCAGCAAGCAGGATGCAGGCGGAGAAGAGTGACGCGTCAGACTTCGGTCTGGCAGTCAGTCCTCTGACAGAGGGTCACTTTGACAGTGATCCTCTGACAGTGATCCTCTGACAGTGATCCTCTGACAGTGATCCTCTGACAGTGATCCTCTGACAGTGATCCTCTGACAGTGATCCTCTGACCACGAGTCTTGTCTGAGTCAGTGTGAGGTCTTCGGCGGCAGAGCCCGTCCGAAGACCACATCTTCGACTCCAGTCGGCTCGTTTCGATAGAACCGGGCGAGGTGGTCCAACACCACCCTGCCCGGCGCGTCAATCGTTTCCATCTTTGGGAGCGAGCTGACGAAGATCCGCCCATACCAGCGGCGGGTGACCCGGGGGTCCAGGACGAGCACTGCCCCCCGATCGCTCTGGGTGCGGATGAGCCGTCCGAAGCCCTGACGAAACCGGAGCACCGCCTGCGGCAGCGAGTAGGCTCGAAATGGGTCAAGTCCCTGTGCGGCGAGCAATTCGTGGCGGGCCTGCTGGACCGGCTCGGTCGGCACTCGGAAGGGAAGCCGGGGGATGATGACCAGCCGAAGGGAGTTGCCCTTGACGGACACCCCCTCCCAGAAGCTGTCGGTGCCAAACAGCACGCTGTCGGGGCTGTCACGGAAGGCGTCCAGCAGCTTCGCCCGACCCATCTCGCCCTGCCGCAGCAGGAGGAAACGGTCGCCGAGGACCTCGCTGACCCGGCGGTGCAGTCCCCTCAGGAGCCGGAAGCTCGTACACAGCACAAACGCCCCGCCGCCGCTGACCTGCAGTGCGTCGATGATGAACCGGGCCGAGACCGCCTCGAACTCTGGATCGGAGGGGGTGGGAATGTCGGTGGGCA
>JBLHNG010000576.1:0-5808 GCA_047621685.1 Myxococcota bacterium
CTCGCCGCCCGGTGTGGACATCGTGGATGAAGTGCCATCGACCGTTGATCAGTCCCTGGATGTTGCTGCCATAGGCAAACGACTCGGTGTATGCCAGCTGCTCTTCGAGGATGTGGTCAGGGTCGGTCAGCGCGGCGGCATAGCTCTCACCGTCGAGGTCCCAGTCGACGGGAATGCCGAGCAGGTCGAGGATGGAGGGCAGCACGTCGATGTTGCGGGTGGTCTCGGTGATCCGACGACCCGGCGCGGGCAGGGCGGGGTGCTGGACGATGTGGGGGATGCCGATGACGGACTGGTAGAGGGTGGCGCCGTGGCCGTTTTTGTGCGCGGTGGTGGGGTGGCTGAGGCCCTCGCCGTGATCTGCGACCTGGACGAACAGGCTGTTGGGTCGCAGCGCACGGACCTCGGTGAAGAATCGGGCCAGGATGCCGTCGAGTCCCCGAACGGAAGCATCGTAGGCGTCGAGTCGGTACTGCTGCAGGTCGGTCCAGATGCGCGGGAAGAGCATCAAGTGGCGGGGGGCGTACTGCACCGGCTGGTGAGAGTCGACGAAGATGACCTGAGCGAAGATGCGCTGGTCGGCCGGGGTGGCGCGGATCTCATCGAGAACGAAGTCCACGAGGTCGTCGCCCCGGGGCATCCGGTCGCGGATGCCGGCGCTGAAGGTCTTTGTGGGCTCGTCGTAGGTGTCGAAGCCCTGGGCGAGCCCGAACTGGGCCTTGGCGTTGGGGTTTCCGACCGCGCCGATGGTCCGGTAGCCGGCGGACTGGAGTGACTCCGCCATCGTAGTGAATGCCCCGCTGAGCACCATGGCGTAGGCGTCGCCGTCGGTGGAGTCCAGCCGGGTGACCCGGGGGTAGCGTCCGGTGAGGATGGAGCCGACGGAGGGGCGGGTCCAGGCGGCCTGGGCGATGTGGGAGTCGAAGGTGATCCCAGCATTGGAGAGCTGGCGGAGGAACGGGGTGGTGGGGCGATCAGCGCCGTAGGGTTCGAGCCGATCTCGTCGCAGGGTGCAGGTCAGGGCGAGGATGACGTCGGTGTCCTCAGCCGAGATCGGCAGGTCCGCCGGGCTCAGCGCCGCATCGAGGCGGGCCTGCTCGACGGTCTGCACGACGTCTGCTCGCGGTGGCCACAGGAGCACCGCTGTGAGCAGGGCCGCCAGGACACACAGCATCGGGAGGAGTCGCCTCATTGCGGTGCTGATATCCGGGCGGCCGGTCCTGATCGAGAGACCCTCAGCCGCCGTGGCTGATGGTGAAGCTCGCCGAGGTGGTGCAGGGCAGGGTGATGCCGCCCTTCTTGGTGAGGAAGCCGCAGTCCCCACCCTCGCAGGAGGCGTCGATGCTCAAGGTCAGGTTTCCCTCTGTGGACGACGAGAAGGAGCCGCCGAAGGACTGGGAGATCGTCAGGATGGCGTCGACGCCGTGGGTCGTGTAGTCGCTCATCTCGACCTGAGGCTCGCAGATGAAGGCGCCGGCGCTGTCGAAGGTGCACGACGCGTTGAACTTGTCGCCGTCGTCGAGGGTGAAGGTGGTCTCGCTGGTCACAGTGAGGGTGACCGAGTCGTCTTTGCTGCCGGTGTCCTCTCCTTCGTCGCCGAAGCCGCAGGTGTCTTTCTCAATGACCTTCTCGCCGGAGTACCAGTCGCCATCTTCGGGGGTGATGCTCTCGTCGGTGGTGTCGGTGGTGTCGGTGTCGGTAGTGTCACCACTGTCGGTGGTGCCTGAGTCGTCTTCCTTGTCGCCACAGGCGGCGAGCAGGAAGACCACGGATAGTAGTAGTGCGCTGTTCTTGATCATGGTTGCTGTCTCCTCAGCGGACCTGAACGGTCCAATCGGGAGGGTAAAGCGGGATGTTTCGATCGGCCATGGTTCCCTGCGCCATGTCACACAATGTACTCACGGGGTAGTACGAAGATGTAGCTTTCCCCTTGATTAATGGCGGCCTTACAGTTCTCCTTCGGGTATCTTCCTGAGGGGCGGTTGCGCCCATTCTCGGGGGGGAACCATGGAATTCGCAGCATCACCGATGCTCGCCGCGCTGCTTGTCGCCAGCGGCTGCATCGGGCTGGACTACACCAACACACCCATCGCAGATCCCGCGCCAGCCGGCAGCAGCAGTGCAGCACCCGCAGACACCACTCCAGCGTCGGACACCACCGAGGACACCTCGGTGCCGCCCTCGGATACCGGCGGCGATGGCGGCGATGGCGGCGTGGACACCGCACCCGCAGGCGGCGACACCGGCTGGATGGCAGAGGAGGAAGAAGAGGACGACGACGATGAGGACAATGAGGACGACGACTGAGCATCCAGGCGACCTGGAACAGAGAGGCGGGTTGGCAGGTTAGGTCTGTGCCGACATGCAGTACATCCCGGACAATCCAATCGTCGTTCAGAGCGACCTCACCGTGCTTGTTGAGGCCCTCAGCCCCCGATATGCGGAGGCCCGGGACGCCCTGCTGCCGTTCGCCGAGCTGATCAAGAGCCCGGAGTACATGCACACCTGGCGGATCACCAACCTGACCCTCTGGAACGCCGCGGCCTCTGGTCACGATGCGGGTGAGGTGCTCGCCACCCTCACCCGGCTCTCCAAGTACCCGGTGCCCGACAGTGTCGGGCCGACCATCACCGACCGCATGGGCCGGTATGGTCGGCTGCGGCTGACCCGGGACGGGGAGTGGCTGCGGCTGGAGGCGGACAATCCCGAGGACATCGAGGAGGTCCGCCGTCTGGCACCGGTCGAGGATCTCCTCGGCGAGCCGGTCACCAACACCAGCCTGCGCATCCACCCCCGCCGCCGGGGAGAGCTGAAGCAGGTGCTGGTGAGCTGCGGGCGTCCGGTGCAGGACCTCGCCGGGTTCACCGACGGCGATGCGCTGGACATGTCGCTCAACACCACCCTACCCGACGGCACGCCCTGGTCGCTGCGGGAGTACCAGGTCGAGGCCATCGACGCCTTCCATGGCGGACCGACCGCCGGCTGTGGGGTGGTGGTGCTGCCCTGCGGGGCCGGCAAGACCCTGGTGGGCATCGGTGCGATGGTGCGGCTGGGCATGCGCACCCTCATCATCTGCACCGGCACCACTGCGCTGCGGCAGTGGAAGCGGGAGATCCTCACCCGCACCGGGCTGACAGAGGATCAGGTCGGCGAGTTCACTGCGGAGATCAAGCAGCTGCGTCCGGTCACCCTGACCACCTACCAGCTGCTGACCTGGCGGCGGCAGAAGGGCGCAGTGCCGGCACACTTCGGGCTGTTCTCCCAGGCGAACTGGGGGCTGGTCATCTACGACGAGGTCCACCTGCTGCCCGCCCCGATCTTCAGGGAGGCCGCCGGTCTCCAGGCTCGCCGTCGACTCGGACTGACCGCTACCCTGGTCCGTGAGGATGGCCGGGAGGGGGACGTGTTCGCGCTCATTGGCCCCCGGCGGTTCGACCTGCCGTGGAAGACCCTGGAGGCGCAGGGCTGGATCGCCTCGGCGAGCTGTGTGGAGGTGCGGGTGCCGCTGTCGGCGGCGGATCGAGAGCGCTACGTTCGGGCCGGCGCCCGGCAGAAGTTCACCATCGCCGCAAAGAACGCCCGGAAGGTCGCGGTGGTGGAGTCCCTGATCGCCCGCCACCCCGGTGAGCCCACCCTCATCCTCGGCACCTGGATCGATCAGCTGGAGTGGATCGCCCGGCGGCTGCGCATCCCGCTGATCTCTGGGAAGACCCCATCGGCGGAGCGGCTGGAGATCTACGCGCGGTTTCGGGCCGGTGAGATTCCGGTTCTCGCACTCTCCAAGGTCGGCAACTTCGCCATCGACCTGCCCTCCGCCAGCGTCGCCATCGAGATCGCCGGGACCTGGGGCAGCCGCCAGGAGGAGGCCCAGCGGCTGGGGCGGATACTGCGGGCGAAGAGCGGGGCGAACCAGGCGTGGTTCTACACCGTGATCACCGCAGACTCCCGGGAACAGGAGATCGCCGAGCACCGGCAGCTGTTCCTCGCCGAGCAGGGCTACCCCTACCGCATCGAGGCCATCTCGTGAGGGCAGTGACGATCCTCTCTGTCGCGGATCCGGCAGCCTGGGCGGACCTGGCCATCGAGGCGCACTTAGAGGGCAGCGTCGAAGACACCGAGCGGATCGTCACCGACGAGCCCGGTCTGCTCGATGCCCTGGCGGCCTCCGAGCGGCTGTCAGGGGTGCTGATTCGCTACGCCCGTCGCCCCGAAGAGGAGATCGCTGCGACCTCTGCGGATCTCTCTGAGCGCATCGCTGAGATGACCGCCGCCCACCGCCGGGTGCTCTTTGACGCCCAGCGCCACGCCCTCGACGATGTGGTCCGCGGGATGCACGCCTGGGATCCTGAGATGTCGGCCCCGCTGGTCCGTGGGCTGGTCGGTGCGGGTCTGATGATGCCGCTGCCTGGAGATGCCGAGCCTTACACCGGCCGCTATCGGCTCCACCCTGACCTCCCCGAGCCCCCGGCAGTGCCCTACGACTTCAGCGAGGCCGCGATGGACCTCACCGAAGACCTCAGCACGCCCCCGGTCGGCCCGGTCGCCCTCCTGCACGACATGGCCGCCCTCGCCGCTGCCCTGCACCGGGTCGAGCCCCGCCGCACCCACGCCGGCACCCTGGGCCGCACCGACGCCCGTCGCCTCGGGCGGCACCTCGGCCTGCCCGACCTCGCCGCGTCGGGTCGCCTCGAAGATGACCCCCGGTGGTCCCAGGCCCTTCGGGCGCTCGAAGCCCTCGGCGCAGTGTCGCTCTCCCCGCTGACCCGTCAGCTCCACATCGACCTCGGCCTGGAGAACACCCTCGCTGGCACGACCGCGCAGGCCATCGACCGGCTGGTGCATCGACTCGTGGACCGCGACCAGCACGTCCTCCTCCCGGCGGTTCGGGCCGCGCTTCGGGCTGCGGGTGGCGGCGCGGTCGATCAGATGATCTTCGTCGAGCAGCTACAGACGCAGCACCGCAGCGTGGTCTTTCCCGGCTGGCGGCGCGGCGCGGCGGTGCTCTACCCGAGGCTCGCCGACGAGGATCCCCGCCTGTTCGACGCCGACGGCTTCCTGGCGGTCGAGGCGTACCTGCTGGAGCGGCTGCTGCGTCGCATCGAGCGCCTCGGCCTCATCCGACGGGCGGATGGGGTGTTCGCCGCCACTGAGGATGGCCGGGTGTGGTCTGCGGCCACCGACCCGCCCCGCCCGCCGGTCTGGGTCAGCTCCGACCTGGAGTTCATGGTGCCCCCCGGCTCAGTCACCCCCTGGGAGCGGTTCCAGCTGGAGCGCCTGGGGCGCTGCCTCTCCCGGGATGTGGTCAACCGCTACATCATCGAGCAGAGCGGGCTGCGGGCCTGGCTGGTCTGGCACGACCCCGACGAGATCTTCGCCCTGCTGCGTCGGCGCTGCCCGGGAATCCCGGCGGTGGTGGTGCAGACGATCGAGGGCTGGAGCGCGGCGGCGATGCGGCTGGTGCTGACCCGGGGCGTGCTGGTGTGACGTCGGCTCACTGAGAAGATGTGAGGTCCGTCAGGTCAACCGCGCCGTCGCGGAAGTGCACCACCTCCACCGCTTGCAGCGTGTCGACCCCCTCGCCGGTGAGGATGACCGCGTCTCCTTCCACCGCGACGGTGTAGTCCGCCCTATCGCCGCAGTACACGACGGTGTCCTGACCGCCCCCGCCGTTCAGGGTGTTGTCCCCGACGTTGCCGCGCAGGGTGTTGTCGGCGTCGTTGCCCTGGATGCTGGCGTCGAGATCGCCGGTCAGGGTGACGGCGGTGAGGTACTGCGACCGGTGGGTGTAGGGCTCGCCCTCGTCAAAGA
>JBLHNG010000577.1:0-5792 GCA_047621685.1 Myxococcota bacterium
AGGGTGGCCAGATCGCTCAGGTCACCCAGCCCCGCCAGATGGTCCGCAGAGAGCCGATCCGCCCACACCCCCGACGCCAGCATGCGCCCGAGCCCGTCCCTGAGGAGCGCGAGCTGCTGCCGTCGCTTACCGGTCTCCATGATGACGTATCCTCCCCCTGTGAACGACCTGATCAGTATCCCCCACGTCTGCACCGTCACCCGCTTCGTCGGTGATCGTGCAGCCCCCGATGCCCCCGGCCTGCTCATCGAGGTCCCTCACGGGGCCACCGAGGCGGCGCACTACTTCGAGCTGGCTGCGAGGATGCAGAGCGACCTGCCGGCGAACCTGGAGCGGTTCTTCTTCGTCAACACCGACGTCGGCGCCCCAGAGGTTGCTCAGGCCATCGCTGCCGCACACATCGCGGGAGACCCGACCGCGTCGGTGACCATCCTCCGCTGCCTCATCCCGCGCACCCTCATCGACTGCAACCGGATCATCGACGCCGACCCGGCCCAGTACGCCGAGGGTGGGGTGACCCCGGGCATCGCGCCGTATGTCGACCACCCCGGGGATCGGGCGCTGCTGCTGTCCCGCTACGCCGCCTACCAGGAGCAGGCCACGGCGGCGTTTGCGCAGGCCTGCGGGCGCGGCGGACGCGCGGTGATGCTGCACACCTACGCCCCGAAGACCGTCGGAATCAAGACCATCGACCGGGACATCGTGACCAACCTCGCCGCGGTCTATGCCCCCGACGCCTACGCCACCTGGCCCACCCGTCCCGAGGCCGACCTGCTCACGGCCACGCCAGAGGGGACCGATCTCTCTGATCGCGCTGCCGTCGATGGCATCCTTGCCGGGCTGCGTGCCGCCGGGATCGCGGCAGGGGAGGGGGCGACCTACCCGCTGCACCCGGTCACCACCGCCTACCACCACGCCGCCCGATACCCGGGGCAGACGGTGTGCATGGAGATCCGCCGGGACATGCTGGTCGACTTCGTGCCGTTTGTGCCGCTGCACCCCGATCCGGCGAAGGTTGTGCCCATCGGCGCAGCAATCGCGGCAGGCCTTTCATGCTGAACCGCTGGTTTCATGCGCCGCGGATACACACCCCGGAGCATGGCGCGGCCCGCAAGGTCATCTGGCTGGAGCTGTTCTACGATCTCATCTACGTCGCGGCGATCATCCAGCTGGGCACCTCGCTGTCGCAGAACGTCGGGCTCACCGGGGCGCTGACGTTCGCCGGACTGTTTGTGCCGATCTGGTACACCTGGACCGGCTTCACCTTCTACAATAACCGCTTCATTGTCGATGATTCGATACATCGAGTGCTGGTTTTTCTTCAGATGTTCGCCATCGGCGCGGTGGCGGTCTCGGTGCCGGAGGTGTTCAGTGGCGAGCACTTCCACTTTGCGATCGCCTATGGGGTCGCCCGGCTGGCCCTGGTCGGGATGTACGCCCGCGCGATGCGGCACACCCCCGAGGCCCGGGAGACGGGCCGGGTCTTTGTGGTCGGCTTCAGCATCGGCGCGGCGCTGTGGCTGCTGTCTGCGTTCCTGCCCTCTCCGTGGTCGTTCCTGCTGTGGGTGGTGGCGATGATGGTCGATCTGGCGGTCCCGCTGACCAGCAAAGCCCGAGAGGAGACCAGCAAGCACCCCATCGACATCCTCCACCTCTCCGAGCGCTACGGGCTGCTGACGATCATCGTGCTGGGCGAGTCGTTCGTCAAAGTCCTCACCGATGTCGCCGACAGGGGAGGCACGCCTCAGACCATGCTCATGGCCGCCCTCGGCCTCGCGATCACCTGCAGCCTGTGGTGGATCTACTTCGACGATGTCGCCGGCTCCCGCATCAAGCGCAAGACCCTCGCCCCCTACATCTGGCTGTACGCCCACCTCCCCATGGGAATCGCGATCACCGCGGTGGGGGTGGCGATCAAGAAGGTCGTCTTCCTCGACGCGATGGCGATCGCGCCGGACAAGTACCGCTGGCTGCTGTGCGGCGCGCTGGCGATGGCGCTGCTGAGTGTGGGCATCATCGATGCGGTGACCGAGCGGCGTCAGGCGGAGCTGTCAGACCGCGCCCGGGTCAACATGCGCCTGGCCAGTGCAGTGGTGGTCCTGGTGACTGCGCTCATTGGTGCTGCGGTGGATGCCTGGGTGTTCGTGCTCATGGTGACCCTCGGAGGGGTGGCGCAGGTGCTGTTTGACCTGGCGATGGCCCCGCTGGCAGACCCGGAGGCCGCCGAGCACGAAGGTCCGACCCTCTACCAGCACGACCACGCCCACCACCATGTGGTGCCTGAGCCCCCGACGAAGCGGGTTGAGATCGGCTCTGCGATCCGAAAGGGCACCCCCAACGCGCTTCGCAATGACCTGTATGCATGGTTCATGGAGGGCTCCTGGTGGCGGATGTTCGCCGTCGCGATCGGCAGCTACCTCGCTCTAAACGTTTTCTTTGGCGCGTTCTTTCTGCTGGATCATGAGGGCGTGGAGAACCTCGACGGGACCTCGTTCTTAGAGGCTTTCTCCTTCTCGGTGCAGACCATGGCCTCCATCGGCTACGGCGTGATGGCCCCCAGCAACTCCTACGCCCACATCCTGGTCACCATTGAGGCCATGATTGGCGTGCTGCTGGTCGCCGTGATGACCGGGCTCATCTTCGCCAAGGCCTCTCGCCCCCGCTCCAGCGTGCTGTTCAGCAACGTGCTCGTGGTCAACCACCACTACGGCGTGCCGACGCTGAAGTTCCGGGTCGGAAACGCCCGGGGCAACGAGCTGGTCGAGGCCACCATGCGGGTGAGTGTGCTGATCGACGAGGTCTCTGAGGAAGGCAAGAAGATGCGTCGTCTGCACGATCTGCCGCTGCTCCGGGACAACTCTCCCATCTTCACGCTGTCCTGGACGGTGATGCACCACATCGACGAAGACAGCCCGCTGCATGGCATGACCCCAGAAGATGTCTCCGAGCGGCTGTTCTCCATCATCGCCACCATGACCGGCCATGACTCCACCTACGCCCAGACCACCCACGCCCGGCACCTCTACCACCCCGAAGACATCGTGTTTGATCGCCGCTTCGTCGATGTGATCTCGACGGTGGACGACGGTCGGCTGATGGTGGACTACACCGTCTTCCACGACACCCTCCCCGATGAGCCTGGAGAGGAATGAAGCGCGCCCTCCTCACAGCCGCCCTCCTGGCCCCCATCCTCGCTGCCGGGCGTGACCGGGCCACGGTGGCGGTGCTCATCAACGGCGGACACAAGGCCAAGAGCAACTACGAGAGCCACCTCGTTCACCTCGAAGGCATGGCCGAAGTCCTGGCGTCTCGGGGAGTGACCGAACCGGTGGTGTTCGCTGCGGACGGAGACGATCCGGGCCGGGACATGGCAGTCCGGAAGCCGTTTGAGCACCCCGAGCGCTGGCTGCTGGAGGACACCTGCCTCGCAAGCCGGCTGCCCCGGATCCAGCTGAAGGACACCCCCTGGGACGGCCCCCGCCAGCCCGCGTCTGCTGAGGCGCTCTCGGCATGGTTCTCCGATCCGCCCCTCTCTGCGGGTGACACCCTGCTGCTGTACACCACCGACCACGGCTGGCGGGACAAAGAGACCGGTGATGCCGGCCTCTGGCTGTGGGGCGAGAAGGCCGATTCCGACGACATGACCCGCTGGATGTCCGCCCTGCCAGACGGGGTGACCACGGTGATGGTCATGAGCCACTGCTACTCCGGGGCGTTCGCGGAGTCGGTGATGGACGGTGCGCTGGATGGCTCCTCCTGCGGCTTCTTCTCCGCGCCGAAGGACCGCCGGGCGTACGGCTGCTACCCAGAAGGGCGGGCCAGCCATACGATGGGGCACGGCTTCCGGTTCATTGATGCCCTGGCCGATGCGGAGTCGGCGGCGGCGGCGCATGAGCGGGTGCTGGTCACCGATCGCACGCCAGACGTCCCTCAGGTCACCTCCGACCTCTACCTCCGCCGGATCGTCGAGATCGATGCTGCAAAGGACGGGGTGCCGCTTCCCGCACACATCGACGCCCTGCTCGGCGGTGTGGCGGATCCGCTGATCACCGCGATGGCGGAGGGGGTCGGGCTGCCAGCTCCTGAGAGCATGGCGGCGATCGCAGCGCTTCGGGAGCAGCTGAGTGGGGCGGGAAGGCTGGTCCAGACGCGCGATCAGATGTGGTCGATCCGGCTCAAGGATCTGGCCTCTGGCAACGCCTGCGCCCCGGATGTGGAGTCCGACGGGCTCGATCTGGACGCGCTCACCACCCTCCTGCGACAGCGCGCGGAGTCTGCCGGGGTGTGGCCGCTGCTCTCGGAGGTCGCCGCCAACCAGAAGCGCGCTGAGGACATCCAGTGGCGCATGCAGGTCCGCGAGGCGATCCTGCTGCGAATCGAGGGGCGGCTCACCGCACTGGCTGGCGAGGTCCTCCTGTCTCAGCGCGGGCGGCGACCGCAGCGAACGGTCCTCCGGGATCTGCGCCGGTGCGAGGCTGCCCCCCTCGGCACCCCGAGTCGGGCGGCGGTCCCGGTGCTGACCCCCTGGCCGATGCTGGCGGATGACCTGTCGGATCCGGTGCTCCGTCCGTCGCTGCTCGGCCTGGGGCTGGAAGACACCACCGACGAGCCCGGCGCGATGACAGTGGTGCGGGTGCTCCCAAATCGCCCCGCTCAGGCTGCCGGATTCCAGGTCGACGATGTCCTGCTCGGCCCGCCGGATGCCCCGTTCGTCCTGCCAGGAGAGGCCCGTGCCTGGGCGGCGCTGCAAGCCATCGGAGCGCCGGTGGAGGTGGTGGTCCGTCGCCACGATGGGCTCCACACCCTGACGATCACCCCCGGAGCCTTCCCGGAGCCGTCGGAGTGATACCCTGCCGCAATGCTCCTGCTCCTCTCCGCCCTGGCCCACGCCGGGGAGCCTGATCTCTCCTCGCTGCTGAGCGGGGCTGTGCCGCCGGATGTGGTGGTGTCCTGCGCACCGACTCGGGACCTGGAGGGCCTCATCGCCTCCCTCCCGCCGCTGCCCGACAGCGCGATGACCGCCTTCCTCGACGGACTGTCCTCCTCTACAGCGGACCCTGACGGACGCCTGAGCCTCGCGCTGTGGAAGGACTCCGGCGCTGGGCGGGTGCTGCTGGACTGGACCGGTGACCTGGGGGATGCGATCCCGCTGGTCGAGGCGATGTGGGAGGAGACGCCGATGCGGATCCCGGAGGGGGTGTCTGTAGAGCAGCTCCTCTCCCAGCAGGGCAGCGCGACCCTGACCGACGGGGCCCTGCTGATCTCCGACCCCGACGTCCCGCAAGGCCCTGGAGAGGCTGACCTCTCGATCCTCGACGGCCTGCTGTCCGACGGCACCTGCGGGATCGCGGTGAGTGGGCTGGAGCTGAAGCGCCTCCCGGTCACCACAGTCGGGGTGTCCTACCCCCTCGGCCTCAGCGAGGACCTCACCGTCCGGCTGCGGACCCGGGAGGCGAACCTGCCGACGATGGGTGTGGATGGTCCGGCAATCGGGGGAACCTCGACGGAGGCCCCGATCGGGGTGCTGGTGCTGAGCGCAGACCCGCTGGCGCTGCTGTCCCACCCGCCGATCATGGCGGCGATGGGGCTGTCTGAGGCGGGGCTGGCGCGCGTCACGTCCCGAATGACCATCGCGCCGGGGCTGACCATGGCGGTCTTCGGGGACCCCAGCGCGCCGACCTATGCCTGGACGATGGGCGTGACCAGTCCCCGCGGACGCCCCCTGTCGTCGCGCAAGCTCATGCGCTACACCGAGAAGCTCCTGGAGGATGAGGGACAGTCCTACGTGGAGG
>JBLHNG010000578.1:0-5779 GCA_047621685.1 Myxococcota bacterium
GGTCGCTTGCTGCCTCCGGGGCCGCCAGAGAATCTGGCGTGCGGCCCCTCCGACACGGCCCACTCCGGTGTCCCCTTGCGCGCGCCCGGGCGAACTGAGACTCCTGAACTGGCGATCCAAAACAATACAATCAACAAAATTAGGGGGGAAGGCAGCCACCTGACCGGCTTCGGATGCCTCACCCCGTCCCCGCGCCTCTCCACGAATCGACAATCAGCCCGTCTCCGACCGGCACTTGTCGAACTTCATGGCCAGTGAAAGAAAAGGCAGCCACCTGACCGGCTTCGGATGCCTCACCCCGTCCCCGTGCCGCTCCACGAATCAGCAATCAGCCCGTCTTCGACCGGCACTTGCTGAACTCACCGGCGGGTCCGTGAGCCAGCCACCTGACCGGCTCCGTCTGAACTCCGCCCGTCCCCGTGCCGCTCCCCGAATCGGCAGTTTACCCAGCCTTCGGCCGGCTACTGCCGTCACTCACTGGTCAGTACCGAGAGGAAGCCACTCGACCGGCACTTGCCGAAACTCAATGGGGAAAGCCGCTCACGCGCCTAAAACCTACCGCTGATCCGCACCCCGGACTGGCCGTCCTGAATGGTCGGTGTGATCGAGAAGTGAGCGGGACGCGCCTTCGGGTTCGCCATGACATCGGTCGCCGCAGCGATCCCTGCCCCCACCGGCATGCCAGCGAGCAGCATCACTCCCCCTGCCGACGACAGACCCGTTGAGCCTGAGGCGTTGCCGAGGGCAAACAGGGTGATCCCTGCCCCCAGGCCGATCGATGCGAAGCCCAGCGTGCGGAGGGGACGGGCGTGGACCAACTGACCACCCAGCGCAGCCCCAGCCCCGCCGCCCAAAGCCACTCCGGTGATTCCCCCCAGGAACAGGCCCCCGAGGGAGCTGGAGCAGGCGCTGGCGTCGTCACACAGCGAGCTTCCGATGAGGGCGCCACTGAAGGCACCAACACCGCCACCGACCAGCTCGCCGCCAGCCGTGATCCCACCCGCAATGAGGGCGCGAGCCACCGGAGTGGCAGCGCTGGCGGGTGTGGAGAGGAGGAGCCCGAGGATGAGGGGCATCATGGGGCCTCGGTCATCATCGTCACCCCGAGGCACATCTCATCGCCGGTGCCCTCCCCCCAGGAGACGACTTCGTCAGTGGGGTTGTCCCAGGTGCAGTCGAGGGTGATGGTGTCGCCGGGCTCGATGATGTGGGGATCGACGAGTCGGTAGTCCCGCTGCCAGTTGAAGTCCCAGCGGGGGATGTCGACGAGGCAGGTCTCAGAGCCGTCCTCGTGGCGGACCGACAGGCGGCTGGCCGTCCCGAGGGTGTGCTGGTGGAGCAGCGCGGACTGGATCGCGAAGGTGTTCTCGGCGAGGTACTCGAAGGTGTGGGTGACCCCGGTGCTGTTCGCTGGGATCTCCATGCCGACGCCAGCCAGCCAGATCGGGTTGGTCCAGGGCTGCACATCCGCCCAGCCCTGCGGCTCGGTCTCGATGCGGAGGTCGAGGCTGGAGCGATCGGTGCCAGGGGTGTCTTCGATGAAGTAGTGCATCTGGAGCACAATCAGCGAGCCGGGCGTGACATGCAGACCGGTGCCTTCGGGAGTCGTCGAGGCGCCGCTGCCCGGTGCCCAGGCACCCAGCCACCGGGAGGAGGTCAGCGCGGAGAGGCCGCCGCCGGGGCTGCCGTAGCAGGTGTAGCCTTCATCGGAGTCCGCCTCATCGAGTGCCCGGTAGATCTCGGCGTCTTCGGGAGGGATGAGGAACGGGATGACGTGGTGGACGACCTCGGTGTTGCCGGGGATCAGCTCGTAGCCGGTCACCCAGACGTCGTCCTCATAGGGCCACTCCATCACGAAGCAGCGGTAGTCGTCCGGCTCGCCGACCGGGGTGTAGGTGACCGGCATCTGGAGGCTGAGGTCGACCCGGTCGAGGGTGGTTGCCTGCCAGGGCTCAGCGGCCACAGCCTCTGCCGGATCGCCCTCGGGCATCTCAGCGTCGATCCAGTCGAGCACGGTCTGGACCTCTGACGGCGTCAGGGAGAAGTCCTGCTCGTAGGTGTTGCAGCCGTCGGAGGCCAACCAGGGAGGCATGCTCCCGGACGCGACGGCGGCGTAGATCGACTGACTCCAGGCAGTGACTTCAGCCAGGGTGGTCAGTGAGAAGCCGCCAATGCCACCCTCGACGTGGCAGCCCTGACAGCTCGCAGTGACGATGGGGGCGACATCAGCGTGCCAGGTCGGGGCGGACACCGGTGCGGACGCGGAGTCGCTGCCGATGGAGGTGTCTTCAGGGGCATTGCAGGCGAGGAGAGTCATCCAGAGCATCGCCAAGAACCATAGCGCGGTATGCTGCCCCTCGGAGATCCCGATGACTCGCATCCTCCTGATAGACGATGATCCCGCCCTGCTGGATGTCTTGAGCCTCGCGCTGGAAGACGCCGGCTTCGACGTGGTGGTGGCTGAGGATGGCCTCGCCGGTCTCGCCGCGATGGCGTCCGCTGATCCGGCGATCGTGGTGAGCGACGTCAACATGCCGCGCCTCGATGGCTTCAGCCTGTGTCGGAGGCTGCGTGAGGGCGGCAGCGCGGTCCCGGTGATCCTGCTGACCTCCCGGGACAGCGAGATCGATGAGGCCCTGGGCCTGGAGCTTGGAGCCGACGACTATGTCACCAAGCCGTTCTCCACCCGGGTGCTGCTGGCCAGGATCAATGCCCTGATCCGACGGGAGGAGTCCCGCAGTCAGGCCCCGGAGGCCGCCTCGGTGGTGCAGATCGGCCACCTCTCCCTGGATGCAGAGCGGCTGGAGATTCGCTATCGGGACACCCCGGTCACCATCACCGTCACCGAATTCCGGATGATCGAGGCTCTCTCTCGGCGACCGGGGATTGTTCTGTCTCGGGGGCGGCTGCTGGAGCAGATGCGTGGGGACGACTCGGTGGTCGCGGAGCGCCTGGTGGACACCTACATCCGAAGGATGCGTCGGAAGTTCGAGGAGATCGATCCGGCGTTTACCGAGATCGAGACGGTGGTGGGTGCTGGATACCGCTGGCGGGACTGAGGGACTCTGATGCGTCCGCGCTCTCTACGGCTTCGGGCCTTCCTCGTCGTGATGCTGGTGGTGCTCGCGCCGCTGGTCTTTGTCTGGCTCTCTGACGTCGCGGACGAGTCCTCGGGCAGGCAGATGCAGCGCCGGGTGGATGGTGCTGCAGAGCGGGCCGCGGCGGCGCTGGAGGATGGGGTGGAGGCACACCGTCTGGCGGAGGTGGAGGCCTGGCGGCGGGTGCGGTTGCGAGTGGTTGCCGTGGACGGGCAGGTGGTTGCTGACATCGACAACGAGGCTCTGCCAGGGATCATCAGCTGGACCGGGGAGATCTTCTTCGGCCCAGACGGTGCGCCCTCGCTGGCGGAGTGGGACAGCCGGCAGCTCCCCCTGCCACAGCGGCCAGAGGTCTTCCGCGCACAGACGGAGGGGCAGGCATCCTCCTGCATCTGGTCGAGCACCGGGCGGCTGCTGATCTGCTACGCCGCGCTCCAGCAGGGCGATCAGACGGTGTATGTCCAGGAGAGCTCCCGCCGGGCGATCCGGGCGCTGTACGACGTGCGCTACCAGCTCATCAAGCTGGCGATGTTCACGATGGGGCTCGGGATCCTGCTGGCGGGGTGGCTGAGCTGGCGCATGGTGCGTCCGCTGGAGTCGCTGCGCACTCAGGTGCTCGCTCGGGAGGCGGCCGGGACGCTGGAGCCGGTGGTCCTGGATCGGGACGATGAGTTCGGGGATCTGGCCGAGGCGTTCAACGCCCTGCTGGCGGCGCTGGAGGCGAGGGACCGCAACAATGAGGCGTTCGCCGCGGATCTGGTCCACGAGCTGAAGAACCCAATCGCGGCGGTGGCTGCGGTGGCGGACAGTCTCGAGAGCGGACGTCCCATTGATGAGGCCCGGGCTGCGCGGCTGGCTCGGGTGCTTCGCTCCAGCAGCAGCCGACTGGACGTTCTGGCGAGCCGGTTCCTGGAGCTGGCCCGGGCTGAGGCGGGCCTGCGCACGATGCCCCGGGATCGCCTCGACCTCGGCGACATGGCTGCCGGGCTGCTGGAGGGGGTCTCGACGGATGAGCGGTTCGCTGCGGTGAGTTTCCCGCTCCACTGCAGCGGCCCTGCGGTGATCATCGGTGGCTCAGAGCGCCTGGAGACCGCGCTGCGCAACCTGCTGGACAACGCCGCCCGGTTCGCTGCCGAGCAGGACGCGGGGCAGGTGGTGGTGTCTGTGTTGGGGGAGGGGAGCGGGGTGGTGCTCACCGTGACCGACAACGGCGCGGGCATTCCGGCGGCAGATCTCCCCCGGGTCTTCGATCGCTTCTTCTCGCGCCGCAAGGGGGGCACCGGGCTGGGGCTGGCGCTGACCCGGGCGATCGTCATTGCTCATGGGGGGAAGATCGCGGTGACATCGCGCCCGAATGAGGAGACCACCTTCACCGTGGTGCTGCCCTCCGCAGATGGGGTTTCCGTGTCGTGATGAACCGGGTATACTGAACACATAAACAGGAGCGCTCTTGACCGGTCATCCCCAGACTCAGCACCCCGAGATGCTCCTGTTGGATGGGACTGCGATGCTCTTTCGCGCGTTCTTTTCCGGCTATCGGGTGCAGTCGGTGGGCGGCGTGGAGGTCGGCGCGGTGGTCATGGTCACCCGCCAGCTTCAAGGCATCGTCACCCGGCAGCGTCCGGACCGTGTCGCGGTGCTGTTCGACCCCGGACACCGCACCTTCCGCCATGAGATCGACACCTCCTACAAGGCCCAGCGCCCCTCCTCTCCCAAGGAGCTGTATCCACAGTTCGATCTCGTCCAGGTCGCCGCAGTCCAGCTCGGCCTCGCCTGCTTCTGCGTGCGCGGCTTCGAGGCCGACGACCTCATGGCGACCATGGCCATGATGGCCCGGGGGGGCGGCTACAAGACCCGGCTGGTCACTGCGGACAAGGACATCTACCAGCTCGTCTGCGATGAGGCTCCGCCCATCGTCCAGGAGGATCCCAAGACCGGTCGGCGGTTCACCGAGAGTGCGGTGCGTCGTCGGGTCGGGGTCCTGCCCAGCCAGATGGTCGACTACCTCTCCCTGGTCGGAGACAGCTGCGACAACATCCCCGGTATCCGGGGCATCGGGCCCAAGACCGCGGTGGCGCTGCTGGAGCACTTTGGCAGCCTCGATGCGATCTATGACAACCTCGACAAGCTCACCGATCTCCCGCTGAGGGGGTCCAGTGGTCTGGCTCGTAAGCTGGAGGCCGGCCAGAAGGATGCACTGAAGGCGCGGAGTCTGGTGGTGCTGCGGCGGGATGTGGAGCTGGGGCTGACTGCGGAGGAGGTCTTTAATGTGACCCGGTGGTTGGGACCGCGGGGCCATACGGCGGATCGGTTCTTTGGGCGGTTGGGCGAGCCGGGGGCGCTGCGGCGGATGCGGCGGGCTGCGGATGTATGGTTTGCGGCTTGATTGCAACCACTCTGAGGTGCAGGACGGTCCTTTGAGCCTGCGGACGGTGGCCGCAGGGCGGGGATTCACAGCGGGTGTCATGCTGGGGGTTGCAGGGGGCGGTGACTGGAGAGAGGAGCCGTAAGGCGACGACTGAAGGGAATGCAGCCCCCTCGAACGAGCCCCATGAGCAGACCAGAGCGAAGCGTCGGGCGCAGTGGGGCGAAGTGGCCAGAAAAAGCATGGCGCCGACGATGGCGAACCTCGGGCCATGGGTGAGGGAGGACCCTTCGGAACCCATCGCCACGAGGCTGAG
>JBLHNG010000579.1:0-5767 GCA_047621685.1 Myxococcota bacterium
ACATCGAGGGTAGCGGTGCGGTCCTTGCGGGTGACCACCATCTGACCGGTGGGCTCGGCCAGTCCGATGCTCTCCAGCTTCGTCTCGTCGACACCCTCCAGGCGACGGATCGCCATCATCGGCGAGAGGCTGGCCAGCAGCTCGTCGCCCTTGGCCCCGGCCTTGAACGCCTGGACCTCCGCGATCCGCTCGACCTCCGGCTCCGGCGCCTCCTCGACGGGGGCCTCCTCGCCGTCCACGACGGGCGCGTCCTCAGTGGGTGCGTCCTCAGCGGGCGCGTCCTCAGCGGGGGCGTCCTCGCCCTCCTCGCCCTCCTCGGACACGACCACCGGCACCTTCTTCTCGGTCCACTTCGTGTGGTTCACCCACAGGTAGCTTCCCTGAGCGTCGGACCTCTGCTCGATGATCGACTCGGAGTCGTCGGTCCTCCAGATGATGGTCTGGATGTCCTCAGCGTCTCCCTGGAGAAGCACGATCTGACCCTCCAGATCCTGCTCGGGCTCTGCGGTCCATCGCATCCAGGCGACCCCGAGGGTCAGGGTCAGAAGTCCGCCATAAATCAATACTGAGCGAATCATGTCAGCTCCTCTTCTGGCGCGTGCGCACCCGGGCCAGGCCGCCAATGAGCAGCAGCAGGGGGAGTAGGAAGGTGGTGCTGTAGAAGATCCAGCCCTGACCTTCCTTGGTGTGCTGGATCTTGATGTCCTTCTCGTCGTTGACGGTGCCTGCGGAGGCCTCGTCGTCGATGAGCCAGGAGAGGCTGTCGATGAGCAGCTGGGCGTTGCCCTTGTTCTGGAGCAGCAGGAAGTCGCTGACCCAGGTGGCGTCTGCGGTGACCACGACCCGGAACTCCTGCTCGCCGGTCGACGGACCGGAGGCGGCGATGGCCAGCGGCCACTCCTTGCGCTCCTCGCCCGCAGGAGAGGTCTCACCGTCCTCGGCCGGAGACAGGGTGGCGTCGAACTTGAGGTTGTTGTTGTAGTCCGCCCAGGTCGCAGCCAGGGCGCGCATCGTGGTGTTGTTCTTGCCGGTGGTCGGCTCCAGCTTCTCCATGACACCAGCCGCCGGGGTGATGACGAAGGCGGCCTTGGAGTTGCGGGACAGGGTCGTGACCGAGCCGTGGGACGAGAACTTGTTGGTCGCGATGTTCACCCGGTCCAGCGGGCCGTTGTACAGCGGGATGAAGTTGGCGTCGATGACCAGGGTTGCGGCCGGGTCAAAGCCGACACCGACCGGGGTGAGCAGGTCGGTCAGCTCTGGTCCGCCCGGATCCAGGGCGATCAGCATCGCGCCGCCGCGCTCCCGGTAGGCGTTGAGTGTGGCGATCTCCTCGTCGAGCAGGGCGCTCTCCGGCGAGAGCACGATGACCACCGTGGCGTCCTCGGGGACGTCGCTGGCGAGGCCGTTGGTGAGGCCCAGCTCTCGGACGCTGAAGTTGAGCTGCCGGAGCACCTTCTTCAGATCGTTGATCTTGCGGTCCGGGGAGAGGTCAGAGCTCCAGTACATCTCGCCGTGACCGACGGTGAGGTAGGCGATTCTGGGGCCGCGGGCGACCTTGAGCAGGGCCTCGTAGACCTCGCCGTCGAGCTTCTTGAGGGCGCGCTTCGCGCTGTCGAACTTCTCGCCGATCTTGATGCGCTCGATCTGCTGGTCGTCACCCTCGCCGCGCACGAACACCACGTAGCCGTTGTTGCGGACCTTCAGCTCTTTGGCCAGCTCCGGGTCCAGCGCATGGTCGACGTACTCCACCGTGAGGTTGCCGCCTTGCAGCTGGTCAAAGTAGATGCGGACCTCTTCAGTGACGTCCGAGGCAGCGGGGAAGAAGAGGTAGGCGGTGACTGGGACTTCCAGGCTGCCGATGACCCCGAGGGTCGCGGTACCGGGCTCGGCGGTCTTGAAGTAGCCCAGCTCCCAGCGCTCGTTGGTGTCTGCCGCGATGAAGTTGATCGGGAACAGCATCGCAAGGGCAAACGCCGCGGACAGCCAGCCCAGCGACAGCTCGCGGACCCGGGCGGGCACCACGGCGACGGGGCTCTCAGCCAGGGCGCGATCGATGGCGACAAACGGCATGGTGCCGGCCAGCCAGACGATCGGCCACAGCGCGGAGAGGGCGACCACGAGGCGGTGCTCGCCGTCTTCGGACAGGCTCATCTTGTCGATGATGAGGTCCGTTGAGGCGAGGTAGAGGAGCAGCGAGGCCACGCCGACGGCACCAGCAATGAGCTGCTGGCGGTGGGCGTCCCGCTGATCGGGGCGGGCGGCGCCCATGTCCCGGGCGGTGAGGCCGAGGGCGGCCAGCACAAGCAGGACGCCAGCGCCGGAGAGCAGGAGGTGCCCCTGGCCAGCTCCCAGCACGCGCTCGCCGAGGAGCAAGGCGATCATCCCGCCGAGGTAGAGGTAGGTCTGGGCTCTCAAGACAGCCTCCGAGACTGCAGGATTCTCGTCGCCAGCAGCAGCGGCGCGAAGGTCATTGAGCCGTAGTAGACGAGGCTCTCGGTGTTGATGCGTCCGCGCATGAACGGCTGGAAGTGGCGGTCCCAGATGGCGGAGTAGGCCATGACGTCCGATATCGGGGCCTCAGTGGTGCGAGCACCGAGCCAGCCGAGGATGAACAGCACCAGGATGACGCCTCCGAGCACTGCGGCGAGCAGCTGGTTCTTCGCCATCGCGCTGCCCAGTGTGCCGATGGCAACCGCCGCCGAGCCGAGCGCGAGCAGGCCGAGGTAGCCAGCACCGACGTGGCCGAGGCTCACCTTGCCGTTGACCAGGACGAGCAGCGGCATGTACGCGGTCAGCACGATGATCAGTGCGAGGAAGCTGTACGCCCCGAGGAACTTGCCGATCACGATCTGCACCGAGGTGATCGGCGCGGTGCTGAGCAGTGTCATGGTGCCCTGCTGCCGCTCCTCAGCGATGAGGCGCATGGTCAGCAGCACACCGGTGATCATCACCACACCCGAGGAGTGCTCGAAGAACTTCTCCAGCACATCTGAGGAGTACTTGGCGACATCGCCCAGCGCCCAGACGTTGAACAGCAGCCCATTGATGAGCAGCGCGCCGGCGAGGATGATCACCCCCCAGCTTGTGCTCATGTAGGCCGCCAATTCTCGGCGGGCGAGAAGGAAGATGGTGTTCATGCCGCTGTCTCTCGGGTGAGGTTGAGGAAGATGCGCTCCAGCTCGCTGCGGGTCTCGCTGACCAGCCGCACGCCGATTCCAGCGCCGACCAGCTTGACGATGAGAGCCTCTCGCTCGTCGCGGAGCAGGCGCACGGTGGCGATGACCGTGCCGTCGTCCTCAAGGACGATGTCGAAGGTGTCCAGACCGGGGAGGCCGGAGATCGCACCGTGAACATCCTGGGCATCCCCGCGCAGGGTCAGCTCCAGCTCCACGGCGGTCCCGCTCCCACCCGACAGCTGCTCTTCAGTGCCCTGTGCGACCAGCCGGCCCGCGCCGAGCACCAGGATGCGGTCACAGGTCTGGGAGATCTCAGAGAGGATGTGACTGGAGACGAGCACGGTCGCCTCTGCGGACAGCCCCTTGATGACCTCGCGCATCTCGACGATCTGGTACGGGTCCAGGCCGCTGATCGGCTCGTCGAGGATGACGAGGCGGGGACTGTGGATGATCGCCTGGGCGATGCCGACGCGCTTGCGGAAGCCGTGGGACAGCTCGCCGATGACCCGGTTCTCCTGCCCGGTGAGCTGGCAGAGCTTGATGACCCCCGGCAGCCGGGCCTTGATCTTCGCTTTGGACATGCCCCGCAGTCCGCCGAGGAACCTCAGGTACTCGGTGACGGTCATCTCCTTGTACAGCGGCGGCTCCTCGGGGAGGTAGCCGATGCGGGCTCGGAAGGAGGTCGGAGCGGACGAGACATCGACCCCATCAACGATGACGGTGCCCGACGACGGCGGCAGCAGGCCCGCGATGACCTTGAGCATGGTGGACTTGCCCGCCCCGTTGAGGCCCAGAAAGCCGACAACCTCATTGGCAGCGATGGAGAAGGTGACGTCTTTGACGGCCTGATGGCTTCCGTAGAAGCGACTGAGAGACTGGACCTCGATCACGGATCCTCCCGGGAGATGGAGGCATCCGTATACATCTGCGGGGGGTTGTCAAGGGCACGGCCCGCGCCTTGTCCACCCAGACCGGTCGAAATCCGATCCCCCGGTGGATAAGCTCACTGGATGCTCAACCTCGCCCTGCTGCTCGCCTGCCCCAAGCCGACCTCTCCCGACACCACTCCGGTCGGCACCCCGGTCCAGCTCGCCCTGGATCCGACGATGCCTTCGCTGTGCATCTCGCAGGTCCCCGAGGCCGGTCGCCTCAAGGGCAACGCCGCCGCCTGGAGCGACGCCACCGCGCACCTCACCGCCGGAAACCTCCCCCAGGCCACCGCCGCGCTCACTGCGGCCTCCGACCACCCCGGCATCGACTCCGCTCGGGTCGCCCTCGCGGTCCTGGAGGGGCGCCCCGAGGACGCCCGCGCCCTGGCCCGGGACCTGGTCAACGCCTGGCCGACGGATCCCTGCCTCAACCAGACCGCCGCGCTGATCTACCTGTACGCCCGAGAGCCCACCCTCGCCCGCACCCACGCCACTGATGCCTGGCGGCTCGCCCCAGAGGACCCGGACGTCCTCTACCTCTACGGACTCACTCAGCTGTCCGCCGGAGACAGCGACAAGGCCACCACCGCCATGCGCGGGGTCATCGCCAACCGCCCCGGCCACCCCGGCGCCAGCTACCTGCTGGGCTCCGAGTACCTCTCCCGGGGTCACTCCGACCTCGCTCTGCCCCTGCTGGAGGACGCCCTGGCTGGTGGCATCAACGTCACCGGACCGCTCGCGGAGGCGTACTACCGAGACGGCCGCACCAGCGACTACATCCGCATCGCCTCGCTGGTCGGCTGGCCGATCGGGGACGGCGGCAGCATCGCGGAGGCTGCGGATCCGCTGGCGGCCTGGAAGTCGCACCTGGGCATCGGCGAAGGCGACCAGCTCATCGCCACCTTCGTCACCTCGATGGGGGAGATCGACTGCATGCTCTACTGGGAGTCTGCCCCGCTGACCGTCTCCAGCTTCGTCGGTCTGGCCACCGGTCGCATTGAGTGGCGCGACCCGGTCACCGACCAGCTTCGCCAGGACCCGCTGTACTCAAACACGATCTTTCACCGGGTGATCCCGGAGTTCATGATTCAGGCCGGAGATCCGGCGGGCAACGGGACGGGCGGGCCCGGGTATCGGTTCCATGATGAGATTGATCCCAAGCGGCACTTTGACAAGCCAGGGGTGCTCGCGATGGCGAATTCGGGACCGAGTACGAATGGGAGTCAGTTCTTTATTACTGAGGTTCCGGTTCCGCATCTCGACGGGATGCACACGATCTTTGGTCAGTGTGATGGAGAACAGTTGGGGACGATTAAGGCGATTGCGCGGGTGGAACAGGGCGCGGATAATGTGCCGGTTGAGCCGGTGAGGTTGGAGGAGATTCGTGTGGTTGGTAGATGAGGTTGAGGTTGAGGATGGTGGTGGGCTGAGGATGGTGGTGGGCTGAGGATGGTGGCTGAAGCTGGGTTGATGGGGATGCCCGCAACGTCGCCGTCCTTGGGGCTGATGGCTACGGGCCCCCTCCGCGGTCGCAACTCCTATGAGTGTTGTGGGACCTGAGGCTGCTTAGGTTCCCTCATCCCGCCTCGTGCTCACCACGGCATTGCAACTCAACCACCATCCCAGCTCAACCACCATCCACCAACCTCCAAACCCCATCCA
>JBLHNG010000580.1:0-5761 GCA_047621685.1 Myxococcota bacterium
GACACCGGCATCGAAGTCCGAGGACACAAGCCCGGACAGCGAAGAGAGCCAGCTCGATGCAAGCACACGAAGCGCACCGGAGCTCCGCGCACTCAGCGGAAGCAGAAGCGGAGAAGGTGACGGGGAAACTAAGGAAACAGGTGGTTCAGGCGGCGGCGAGAGCACGACGTGGGCGTTGGTTCCAGAGAGCCCGAAGCTGCTGACGCCGGCATGCTGTGGGATCCACTGCACGGTCTCAGTGGGAATGCGGAACGCGCTGTGGAGGTCCATCCTCGGATTGAGGGTGCTGAAGTGGAGGTTCTTTGGGATCTCGTGGTGCTTGAACGCGAGCAAGACCTTGATGAGCCCTGCGATACCGGCTGCGGCTTCGAGGTGCCCGATGTTGGACTTGACTGCACCGAGGAAGAAGTCGCTCTGCCTGTTCTGTGCAAAGACGTGTGAGATGGCCTCGACCTCGATGGGGTCTCCGAGGCTCGTGCCGGTGCCATGCGCCTCGATGTAGCCGATGTCTTCAGGCACAAGGTTCGCCTGCTTCAATGCGGTCTTGAGGAGCCTCTCCTGTGCGAGCCGGCTCGGTGCAGTGAGTCCGGCTGACCGACCGTCCTGGTTGACGGCACTCCCCGCGATCACACCCCAGATCCGATCTCCCGCTGAGAGGGCATCTGACAGACGCTTCAGCACCACAACACCGCAGCCCTCGCCACGAACAAACCCGTTGGCGGACGCATCAAACGTCTTGCAGCGGCCATCCGGGGACAGCGCCTGGGTGGTGCCGACAAAGGCCATGGTGATCGGCGAGAGGATGAGGTTGACGCCGCCAGCCAGGGCGAGATCGCACTCCCCCGACCGAAGGCTCTGGGCGGCCTGGTGAACTGCGACCAGCGACGAAGAGCATGCTGTGTCGATTGCCATCGTCGGGCCGTTGAGACCCAGCACGTAGGCAAGCCGACCCGCAGCGAAGGCATGCAGGCTGCCGGTGGCGGTGTACAGGTCCAGCTCTTCGGGGGCGAGTCGGCTGACCCGGTGCTGGTGGTCGGCGTTGCTGACGCCGATGAAGGTTCCCGTCGCGCTCCCCTTGAGCGAGTCTGCTGGCACACCGGCGTTCTCCAGGGCCTCCCAGACCACCTCAAGCAGCAGGCGCTGGTGGGGGTCCATGCGAGACGCCTCTCGCGGCGAGATCCCAAAGAACGCAGCATCGAACCCGTCGATGTCTTCGATGAAGGCCCCAAACCCGGTCCCGGGGGGACCATCCTGCTCAGACCAGCGCGAGGCGGGGATCCGGGTGACGGCGTCTACCCCGGACTCCAGCGCGGACCAGAACGCCGACGGACTCACGCCACCGCCGGGGAACCGGCAGCCCACACCGACAATCGCCACTGCATCGGAGCGCCCAGAGCGCACAGCCGGCACCACGACCGGCACAGACGGTGCGGTCTCAGCAAGCTCCTGCTCGGTCATCACCTCAATGAGGTGGCCGATGATCGCCTCGGGGGTGGGGTAGGTCCACACCAGGGCCGCGGAGAGGGAGTGGCCGATCCCCCGCTCCAGCCGGGTCTTCAGCTCGACGCCGGACAGGGAGTCCACACCAAGCTCAGACAGCGGCGTGCTGAGCAGACCGATCGGAACCTCAACCCGCAGGATCCGGGCGAGCTGATCGCGGACGAACGCGGAGATGGTCTCCGGTCGGGCCGGATCCAGGCCAGCGCTTGCGGTCTCGGCAGAGGGTCGGAGGTCACGGGGGAGCTGCGACAGCGAGGACCACCCGGCCGCCTGGGGGTAGAACTCCAGCCAGGTGCGCACGTCGAAGTCCATCACCGTGCGGTGTGTTGCACCGCTCCCGAGCATGCGCTCCAGGAGGCTCAGCCCCTGCTCCGGTGTGAACGAGGTGAGCCCGCGAGAGGCCAGGCGGTCTCCTCGACTGGTGGCGGCGGCAGCCAGTCCGACCTCAGAGAATGGCCCCCATCCGATGCTGACGGCGGGAAGTCCCTGCTGCCGACGGAGGTGAGCCAGCGCATCCAGGAAGCTGTTTGCACCCGCGTAATTGGCCTGCCCGGCGGCAGCGACGGTCGAGACTGCAGAGCTGTAGAAGACCAGAAAGTCCAGGGGGAGACTGGCGGTGAGGTTGTGGAGGGTCCAGGCCCCCGCGACCTTGGGCACCATCGGCTTGCGACGCTGCTCCAGGCTCATCCCCTCCAGCAGCCCATCCGCCAGCACGCCCGCCGCATGAATCACGCCCGCGAGCGGCGCTGCTGCGGCCGTCAGGACCGCCTGCATCGCAGCCGGGTCGGCAACATCTGCAGCCGCAACGGTCACCGAGGCGCCGGCTTCTTCCAGGGCGGCCACCGCTTGAGACTGCTCTGGGGTTGTGATTCCCCGACGCCCGACCAGGATGATGTGCCCAGCCCCGCCGCGCGCCAACCAGCCCGCAACGCTCAGGCCGAGCCCGCCCAACCCGCCGGTGATCAGGTAGGACCGATCCGGGCGCAGCGCAGGTGGCTCTCCTTGCGGCGGTGCATCGCGAACGAGCTGCAGGACATGGCGCTGCCCATCGACCAGGGCGACCTGATCTGCGCTCCCGCCCAGAAGCTCATCCGCCAGCGCTGCGGCATCGCCGACACCGCCCACATCGATCCGTCGACACCCAAGCTCCGACCGCTCCAGCGCAAGCGCACCACCAGCCCCCCAGAGCACCGCCTGTGCCGGACGGATGGTCTCTCGGAGCGGCTGGCTGTTCTCGGTGAGCAGGACCAGCGTAGGCGGACGCTGATCCGACGGAAGGGCGCTGAGGATCGACTGGAGCCCGAGCCAACCCGCAACACCAACACTGGCCGGATCGGAATCCGAGATCGCATCTGAGAGCCCCGACAGCAGGACCACGCCGTCTACCGCATCCGGCCACACATCCAGCGAAGGAGGCGACAGCACGGTCGCGCCACGAGCAGACAGCGCCTCAGAGAGCGGTGTGCGGATCGGGGCTTCCCCCACCAGCAGCCAGCGTCCGCCTCCAGACGGAGACACTGCGGGTGCCGGGGCCCAGCGAGAGCCCAGGAAGAGGGAATCGTCTCCCGATCGCGACAGCCGACGGGTGGTCACGCCACCCAGCACCATCACCACCCCGCCGTCTGCCGACAGCAGGATGAGGTCCGCCTTTCCGGGTCCGGTCTGGCGGGCATACGACCATGCTGGTGTGTCGTTGCTGTATCGGGTGACCTGCGCAATGGAGACCGGCACTGCGGGGGCTGTGTGGGCCGGCTCCAGGGCGAGGAGGGCGTGCAGCGCAGCATCGAGCAGGGCGGGATGGATCCGGTAGGGCCCCGGACGAGCCGCCTCAGGCAGGGTCACCGCGACCAGCGCCTCGCCGCTGCCACGATGGATCGTCTCCACCCCACGAAACGCAGGCCCATACTCCAGCCCGACGCCGGCAAGCTCACTGTAGAAGCTGCGCACCGAGCCTGAGGGAAGCGCCTGGAGGCTCTCCAGATCCGGCACAGCAGGCGGCACCGCTGCCGCACCCGTGCGCCCGGTCGCGGCGGTCTGCCAGACGCCGTCGGAAGCCACCGACAGCATCCACTCCGCCCCAGACGCCGCCCACTGCACGCTGACGCCGCCTTCATCGGGCAGGATCACCGGCCGAATGAACGCGACCTCCGACAGCGCGGTGCCCGGCATTGCCGACAGCACAAGCTCCAGGATCGCCGCCGCTGGCAGCCAGACCTCGCCGCGGACCCGGTGATCCCCCAGCCAGGGCAGCGCGGCCAGCGAGAGGGTGGACTCCTGAAGCCGCTCCTCGGGATGCAGCGCGCTGGAGCGTGCCGTGCCCAGCAGCGGGTGACCGCTCTCCTGGTGGCGTCCGGCAGAGACCGGCACCCAGAACCGCTGCCGGAGGAAGGGGTGGGTGGGCATCGGGAGAGCTGGCCCGGGCGGACACAGCGCCGACCAATCTGGCACCACACCACGCACGAACAGCGCCCCGAGGCTGCGGTGCATCGCGGTCAGCCCGGCATCGCTCCGGGTCGGTCCGGAGACCGCGGCATATCCCAGGCTCTCAGCCGGCATCGTCAGCACCGGATGGGGGCTGACCTCCAGGAGGATCCGATCTTCCGTCAGGCGCTGCACAGCCGCTGCGAACCGAACCGGCTGGCGGAGGTTGTCGGCCCAGTAGTCGGCATCCATGCGCAAGCCGTCCAGCCAGTCGCCGGTCGTCGTCGAGACCAGCGGCACATGGCCGATGCGTGGCGTTATCGCACCGATGGCCGCGATAAATTCAGCCCGAAGCGGATCGATCTGTGGACTGTGGCTGGCGAAGTTCACCTTCACCCTCCGGAAGAACACCGCCGCTTCCGTCAGCTGAGCCTCCAGCTCAGACAGCGCCACCAGCTCACCGGAGACCACCGTCATGGCGTCGCTGTTGAGCACCGCAATGCTCAGGGCGGGTCGCTCAACCAGGAGCGCCTCGACCGCCTCTGCGCTCAGCCCGATGGCGGTCATCCCGCCCTGACCGGCAATCTGAGTCAGCAGCGTGCTTCTCCGGCAGATGATGCGTGCGGCATCCTGGAGAGAGAGGATCCCGGCGATGTGTGCTGCGGCGATCTCTCCCTGGCTGTGACCGATGACCGCGACCGGCTCGATCCCATGGTGCATCCACCACTTCGCCAGGGCAACCATCACCGAGAACAGCACCGGCTGGATCACATCGATGCCTGAAAGCACCGGGCCATGCAGCACATCTACAACCGAAAAACCAGCTTCGGACTCGATCGCTATCGAGACTTCATCGAGTGCGGCGGCAAAGACGGGGCTGGAGTCGTACAGCTCGACGCCCATCCCCACCCACTGGCTGCCCTGGCCCGGGAACACAAACACAGCACCAGACGCCCGCTTTACCACACCCGACGCCCAGCCAGGATCCGCCTCGTCTCTCGCAAACCGCTCCAGCCCAGCCATCAGCTCGGCGCGGTCTTCGCCCACCACACACACCCGATGGCTCAGCACGCTCCGACGGTGCAGTGCCGTGGAGACACCGGCATCGAAGTCCGAGGACACAAGCCCGGACAGCGAAGAGAGCCAGCTCGATGCAAGCACACGAAGCGCACCGGAGCTCCGCGCACTCAGCGGAAGCAGAAGCGGAGAAGGTGACGGGGAAGCCGAAGAAACAGGCGGCTCACGGAGGATGATGTGGGCGTTTGTGCCGGAGATACCAAACGAGCTGACCCCGGCGCGTCGGGGGCGGTCACTGCGTGGCCAGGGCGCGTGGGCGTCGACGACCGAGACGTTGAGGTTTTCCCAGTCGATGTGGGGGCTGGGTGTGCTGAAGTGCAGGTTGGCGGGGATGCGCTCGTGCTGGAGCGAGAGCGCGACCTTGATGATGCCTGCGACCCCGGCTGCGGCCTGGGTGTGGCCGATGTGAGTCTTGATGGATCCGATGCGCACCGGCTGCTCGACCGACGCCATCACCGCCCCGATCGCGCCGACCTCGATGGGATCCCCGAGACGGGTGCCGGTGCCGTGGGCTTCGATGTAGTCGATGTCTTCTGGCAAGACCCCGGCGCTGTGCAGGGCGGCACGCAGGACCCGCTGCTGGCTGGGGCCGTTGGGTGCGGTCAGGCCGTTGCTCCGTCCGTCCTGGTTGACGGCACTCCCCTCAACCACAGCGAGGATGCGATCCCCGTCCGCCAGGGCATCCGACATCCGCTTGAGCACCAGGACCGCAGCCCCCTCGGACCACGCGACGCCGTCGGCCTGTGCGCTGAACGTCTTGCAG
>JBLHNG010000581.1:0-5756 GCA_047621685.1 Myxococcota bacterium
ATCAGGCAGCCACCTGACCGGCTTCGTCGGACTCACCCCGTCCCCTCTCCTCTCCACGAATCGACAATCAGCCCGTCTCCGACCGGCACTTGTCGAACTTCAGGGTCAGTGAAAGAGAAGCCAGCCACCTGACCCGCTCCGGCTGCCTCCGCCCGCTCCCCGCTGGGCAGCTCGCCACCTTCGGCCGGCTGTGCCCGCACCTTCAGCTCAGGGTCTGCAGGGGCCAAAGTGTCCGCCGATCAGGCCTCCCGTGACCGGTAAAAAAAACCCGATCCGGAAGGATCGGGTTTAAAAACTGGTGGAGAGGAAGGGGATCGAACCCTCGACCTCTGGAGTGCGATTCCAGCGCTCTCCCAACTGAGCTACCCCCCCAGAATATCCACAGACTATTGCGTCGCTCACGGGGGGTCAAGAGTCGAGTGGACCTCGTAGAGTATCCAGCCGTAGCCGTCCTCTCGGCCTCGCTCAGTGAGACTCACCCCGTCCTGTGACCAGTAGCCACCCTCCGCGAGGAACGGTGCGATGACGGGCGCCTGGGTCCAGTCCTCTCGAAACCAGAGCACCAGCCCGATGTCCGCCTCAGTGACCCAGCGGGCGAAGTCGGCCTCGTCACCCGGGACGACCGGGACATCGAACCAGCTCACCAGCTCGCGGGCGTGGGGTCGGCGGTTGATCCAGCAGGCTGGGATGTTGTCGATCAGCAGCGGCACATCTTCGGGAATCTCGGCCTCGATCCACTGGGCGATGTCGAGCTGGGGTCGGTACCAGGACTCCGAGAGGGCCCACTGCCGGTGGGTCTCCTTCAGCCCGCTGCCCAGTGCCTGGAGGAGGACCACCGCCAGCAGCACCCGTCCCCCGAAGCGCCGGCTGACTCTCACCAGCCCCGCCACTCCGAGCGGCACCACCACCGGCACGATCGGACAGAGCCACTTCCAGTACAGGTTGTGCACCGGATCGTGCTGTCCCACGAGTCCGATCCCGGCCCAGACCCCGGTCATCAGGATCGCCAACAGCACCCAGGAGCGCTCCAGGCCGTGCCGACGCCAGGGCACAGTGAGCACCGCGAGGATGAGCCCCAGCCAGATGCCCCACCCGATGCGCCACGGCATCATCCAGCCAACCAGCGTGCCAGAGACCGACAGCCCGGCGCGCCACCAGTCCAGCGGGCTGATGGCCTCAGCAGAGAGCCCGGTCTCGACATTGACCGACACCGAGTGCGACCAGAACAGGAACGTGCCATGGTCGATCCGGCAGTACACCGACCACGCCGCGATGATCAGCACCAGCGGCGCGAGGCTTCGCAGCAGGCGCCCTGCACGTCCTGGCATGCCCAGCGCATGCACCACCAGCACCGGGCCCAGTGCGAGGGCACCGTCCATGCGGATCAGGAACGCCCCGCCCGCCAGCAGCCCGGCGAGCATGAGTCGCTCCCCAGACAGCGCGAGGAGCATGCCGAGGACCGCAGCAGCGTAGACCGGCTCCCGCAGCGAGCTTGCCGCGTACAGGGCGAACTCGGGCTGGAACACCAGCAGCAGACCGGTCAGCCCAGCAGCGAGCGGCCCGGCGAGGCGATGGGACAGCGACACCGCGATGCCCAGTGCGACCAGCCCACCCAGCAGGCTCACGCCCTTCGCCGCGATCACCGCATCCCCGACCGCCGCCAGCGCGACCGCCCCGAGGGCGTAGTAGCCGGGCATGTGGTTCATGTCGTAGTGACGGAAGCCGCCATCGAGCACCCCACGCACCATCGCGAGGTTGCCGTAGTCGCTCTCCTCCCAGCCGGCATAGCGGCCCGCAAGCCAGAGTCGCCAGAGCAGCCCGGCGAGGACAGAGAGCGCGACGATGTGGGCTCGGCGCATGGGCAATCCTAACGCCCCGGCCATGCCGACAGGATGGGTGCGCCTCAAAGAGGGCAGGTGCGGTACGATTCAGCACCTGCGGGGACTTCTCCTCATGCGGGGACTTCTCCTCATACGAGACACAGGTTCACCATGCAGCGCTCCGTACAGCGCAGTCCAGGGGACATCCGGACTGGCTTTGTCACCACTGACGACGGCATCCAGCTCCACTGGCGTGCAGTGGGTTCTGGACCGCTGATGGTCTGCAACAACGGCGTGGGGGTGAGCACTTTCTTCTGGAAGTACATCGTCGCCAACTTTCGGGATCGCTACACCATCGTCCTGTGGGATTACCGGGCACATGGGCGCAGCACACGGGGCATCAACCCCGCCCTGGCTGACCTCACCGTCCCCCGACATGCCGAAGACCTCCACAGCATCCTCTCCGCAGTCTCCCCCGATGGTGAGCCCGCGATCCTCATCGGGCACAGCATGGGGTGTCAGGTCTCCCTGGAGTATCGGCGCCTCCACCCCGAGCGCAGCGGGGCGATCATCCTGATGCTCGGCACCGCCGGTCGCGCGCTCGACACCTTCTTCGACTGGGGGCACTTCCCGAAGGTCCTCGGCGCAGTCCACCGGATGGCGTTCAGCGTCGGCCCCCGCATCAACGACACCCTCCGCCCAATCCTGGAGTCTCCCCTCGCCTGGGAGTTCGCCCGTCGGTTCGCACTGGTCGACCCGTACTACACCCGCCGCGAGGACCTCGTCCCCTACATGGACCACCTGGCCAGCATCGACATCCGGGTCTTCCTGGAGACCGCGATGCAGCTCAACGAGCACGACGCCTGGGACCTCCTCCCGAATCTCGACCGCCCCCTGCTGGTCATCGCCGCGGAGAAGGACGACTTCACCCCGATGTGGTGCAGCCAGAAGATCGTCGACTCCACCCCGGGTGCGGAGCTGCTGGTCCTCGCCGATGGATCCCACGCCGCGCTCATCGAGCAGCCTGAGACCATCAACCACCGCATCGAGCGCTTCCTGCGCGAGCGGGTCAGCTCACCAGTCGCCGCTCTGCCTCGTCCTTGAACCGCTGGAGGGTCAGCGGCAGCCCGCGATCAACCAGGGAGTGCACGATGTTGCCCGGCACGAACATGCCCAGTGAGACATCGATGCGGTAGTTCGCGGTCGTGGCGTCGTCGGAGTCTGCGGTCAGGGTCCATCCGCCGTCGTTGGAGCGAAACACCCCCTCCAGCAGCGTCCAGCTCAAAGACAGCGGGCCGTCCTGAACGAGCCGGAGGGTGTAGCTGAGCCGGCGAATCACCTCGACGGTGAACCGCACCTCCCAGGCACCGGGCTCGGTGTGGAGGATCTCGGTGGTCTGGATCTCCGGCAGGAATTCCGGGTAGGTCGCGAAGTCGGTGATGAGGGCCATGACCGACGCTGGGGGAGCCTGGATGGTGATGCTCTGTCGTGCGCTGGGCATGGCGGTGACTCCTTACTTGCGACGACGGCGACGGCGACGACGACGGCGTGCGCTGCTGCCCTGGCGCTGGGCGCTGATGGTGGCGTCTGGCAGGGTGTCTCCGAACCACTCCCCCCACCGAAAGCGGATCGCGTTGATCAGCTCCGGCCAGTGGGTCAGCTCAGGATCGTCGCGGATGAGCTTGAAGGCCTCAGCGCGTGCCCGGAGGAGCTGCTCGCGATCCCGTGGGGGATCCGACCAGCTGAAGGTGGGAACCTCATCGGCGCGATCTCCAAGCAGGGCCGCTGAGCCCCGGACCTGGAGATCCAGCTCTGCGAGGCGGAAGCCGTCCGTCTCTCGGATGACGGTCTCAATCCGAGACCGGGCATTCTCAGACGGGTTCTCCGAGAGCATGTAGATCGTGTTGCCGGTCCGGGGACCGCGGGCGACGTGGCCTCTCAGCCGGTGGAGGCGATCCATGTCGTGGAGATCAGCGTACTCGATCATCATGACTGTGGCGTTGTCGACCGGGGGAGCCTCCTCGATGTACGTCGTGCAGACCAGGGCGTCGATGCGACGCTGCAGGAAGTCCTCGAACACCCGGCTTCGCTCGTCCCGGGTCATCTCCGAGCAGTAGATGCCGATCCGGATGCCGGGCAGGGCGTCGGCCTGAAGCGCCTTGGCCATGCGGACGGCGTCTTCGATGGTGAGGAGGTCCCGCCCGTTGCGGACCGGGAAGACCAGGAAGGCCTGCCGTCCGGCGTCGAGGTGCTCTCTGAGGAGCTCGTAGGCCTCCGTCCGATCGGCAGACGCGAAGATGCGTCCCGACGAGCGCAGCTGACGGGTGGCCGGGATGAGGGAGACGTCGAACTCACCAAAAACGGTGAACGCGAGGCTGCTGGGGATGGGCACCGGGGTGGTGACAAGCAGGTCGGGACAGGGCCCCTTGCGCTGTGGCAGGGAGTCCAGAGAGACCGAGCCGAAGGTGCCGCGCTCCTCAACCACCACCAGACCCAGCCGACGCCAGTGGATGTCGTTGGACAGCAGGCGCTGGGTGCCGAAGATGACATGGGCCTCGCCGCGCCGGATGGCGTCTGCCTGGGCGTGGTTGAGGCCATCGGTGATCAGCAGCGGTGTGATCCCCACCGAGCGCAGGAAGGTCTCGGCGTAGAGGTAGCGCCGCTCGACGGAGAGCGGATCCGGGCCGATCATCGCGACCTGGATGCGGCTCTCGGCGACCATCACCGCCGCCATCAGGGCGACGTTGTTCTTTCCGGTGCCGACGTCTCCCTGAAGCAGCCGACTCATCGGGGTCGGGCGGACCAGATCGCGCCGGATGTCCGAGAACGCGCTCTCCTGACCGTTGTCGAGGAACAGGCTGTGCTGAGAGCCGAGCTGTGCGATGCCGGTGTGCAGCGGAGTGTGGGCAAAGCCGCGCTCATCCTGCCCCCGACCGGAGCGCCAGGTGATGCCCAGCTGGAGCAGCAGCAGCTCCTCAAAGGCCAGCCGCAGCCGCCCCCGACAGGAGGCATTTGCCGGGAAGTGGGCATCCCGGAGGGCCTCATCGAGAGACAGGAGACGATACCGCTCCAGGATCGGTGCGGGCATGGGATCAGCGAGCTGCCCGAGGGTCTGGCTGAGGGACTCAGAGATGATGTCTCTCAGCTGGATGTCGTCGATTCCAGGCAAACCGTACATCGGCATCAGGCCACTTCCACGACCGTTCATCCCGACCGGCTCCCCTTCATAGAGGACTGGTCCGCCTTCGTCCGTCGGCTCGATCATGCCTGTCAGGCCGATCTGATCTCCGACACTCCAGGTGCTCCATCCCCGGGGAGCTGCGGTGATCCAGCGACAGGTCAGTCGCTCCCCGGTGGGGGCCACGAGGATCAGCTCCCAGCGCCGGCCAGCGGGGCTCAGGCGCAGGCAGCGGCTGAGGACCGCCGCGCGGACCATCACCACACCCTCTAGCATCTCCACAGCGATCGGGGCGGCTGGCGGACGCTGGTGGGTCGCTGGTGGGTGGAGGAGCAGGGCGGCGATGGTCTTGATGTTGAGGTCGGCCAGGGCCGCCGCAGCGTCCTCGTCGACGCTCTCCAGCACCGTGATGTTGCGGCCAGTGCCTTCGGGGTGACCGAGGATCAGCCGGGTCAGCGGAGCGGGCTTTGGCGGTGCCTCAACCTTCTCGGGATGGGGCTTGCGCTCCGACCGTCCGGACTTTCGGCGCTTGCGCTCTGGCGTGGCTTCGGGCTCAGTCACCGTTTCCGACGGCGCTTCCACTGCAGGCTTTGCCACTGCAGTCTTCGACACGGCAGACTGTGGCTCTGCAGTCTTCGACACGGCAGACTGTGGCTCTGCGGGCTTCGACACGGCAGACTGTGGCTCTGCGGGCTTCGACACGGCAGACTGTGGCTCTGCGGGCTTCGACACTGCGGGCTTCGACACGGCAGGTTTCT
>JBLHNG010000582.1:0-5739 GCA_047621685.1 Myxococcota bacterium
TCTCTGTACTGACCATAAAGTTCGACAAGTGCCGGTCGTAGACGGGCTGATTGTCGATTCGTGGAGCGGCACGGGGACGGGGTGAGTCCGACGAAGCCGGTCAGGTGGCTGCCTTTCCCCCCCATTTTGTTGATTGTATTGTTTTGGATCGCCTGCTCTGGAGTCGAATGTTCGCCCGGGCGCGCGCAAGGGGAGCCCGGAGTGGGCCGTGCTGGAGGGGCCGCACGCCAGATTCTCTGGCGGCCCCGGAAGCAGCAAACGAGCCGAGGCTTGAGACGTGGGCAGTCGCACAAGAATGGACGCCGACAGGGAGTGCCGCGCGGACCGCGGAGGGGACCCGTGGCGATCAGCGCCCAAGGACGGAGACGGGGTTGGCAGTACCGCTGGACTTCAAGGATTCGCCCATCTCGGCTTTTGAGTTTGCCGACCTGTCCTGCTCGCCCTTCGGTCTTCTCAGCCAGGGGCGCTCTCAGCCTCGTGGCTCTCGATATCGAAGGGTCCTCCCTCACCCATGCGCTGAGAACCGCCATCCTCCGCGCCATTCTTTTTCTGGCCACTCCGCACCAACGCTGGCCTGACGGCCCGCTTATGTCGCTGCGCTCAAGGGGGCTGCATTCCCTTTATTCGTCGCCTCACGGCTCCTCTCTCCAGTCACCGCCCCCTGCGACCCCCAGCCTGACACCCGCGGCGAATCCCCGCCCTGCGGCCACCGACCGCAGGCTCAAAGGACCGTCCTGTGCGTCAGCGAGTGCCCAAAGTGCCCACAGTGCTCAGACTGCTGCGGCACCCTCATCGAGGAAGTCACCCACCGCCCGATTGAACACCTCTGGATGCTCCACCATCACCCAGTGCCCGCACCGCGACAGCAGCGTCACCCGAGCATCTGGGCACTGCCCGGCGACCTTCGGCGCACCCGACGGCGGACAGAACTGGTCGTCCATGCCCCAGAACCCGAGCACCGGGCAGGTGATCTTCGACAGCTCCCCGGACTGATCGGGAATCCGCATCGTCTTGAACACCCCGATGGGCTGAGTCAGCGCGATCTCCAGCCGGGCGTCGATGACCGCATCGGAGATGTCTGCAGGGTTGAACAACTGCAGCTCGAACACCTTGACCATGCCCGCCCGGGTGATGCCCTCGGGGCCGTAGATGCAGCGCAGCATCCGGCGGATCCCGCGCATGTTCATGTAGACCTCGCGCTCCTCCAGGCCGCCGGGAGCCATCAGGATGAGGCGCTCTACCCGCTCCGGAGCCCGCAGCGCGGCCCGGATCGCCATCGCCCCGCCCATCGAGTTGCCGACCAGGGCACAGGAGGCAATGCCGAGGGCGTCGAGCATCCCGAGCAGGTGGTCGACGAAGAAATCGAGGGTGTACAGGGCGTCAGCGGGCTTGTCCGACAGGCCGTAGCCGATGGAGTCCGGCATGATCGCCCGATAGCCACGCTCCGCGAGATAGTCGGCGTTGGCCTTGAAGTTGCTGTACCCGCTCGCACCCGGGCCGGAGCCGTGGATGAAGACCACCGGGGAGCCATCTTCGGGGCCGACGGCGTGGTAGTGGATGCGGTGCTCGCCGACCTGGGCATAGGAGCCTTGGGGCAGGGCGCTCATTTCTTTCTCCGGGGCACGACTACGGCGGGCGGGTGGTGCCCCCAGTCGCTGATGCGGTCGTAGGTGGTGGTGGACCAGTCGGTGTCGTCGACCAGCCTGCCGCCCCAGCCGAACTCGAACTGAAACTTCGAGGGGGTGGCGGCGTAGAAGGAGAGCATGCGGTCGTTGGGGTGACGACCCAGGGTCTGCATGATCGGCACCCGCGCCCGGATCGCCCGGTCATACGCCATGCCGACGTCCTCCAAATCCGCGACCTCGACCATGAAGTGGTGGAGTCGCTTCCGCTGGGGGCCGCCAAACGCCACGGTGTGGTGTCGGCTGGGGGCCTGAGGGCTGGAGGGGGCGTGGAAGAAGGCGAGGCTGACGGGGTGGCCGTAGAACTCGCAGACAATGTGGTCGGAGAGCAGGAAGCCGAGCAGGTCGACATAGAACTTCGAGGACGCCACATTGTCGCTGCTGGAGAGCACGATGTGGCCCAGCCCCAGCGCATCGGCGACGAACTTCGAGGTGACCACCGGGGAGACAAACGCATCCTCTGCCAGCGTGGGTCCGTAGTACAGCTCGGTGGGGACCCCATCGGGATCCTCGCATCGAAGCAGCGCTTCGACACGACGATCCGCCGCGAGACCGGCATCCTCGGTGACGGTTACGCCAGCAGCCTCCAGCCGTGATGCGACCGCCGCCAGCCCCTCAGCGTCTCCGCAGTCCCAGCCGATGTGTGCGAGGTCATCGGGACCGGGCACGATGTGGAAGCGCTCGGCGTGGCCGTCCATGCGCAGCGAGAAGCCGCCGTCAGGCAGCGTGCGTCCGAGGGTCAGCCCGAGAACGCCGGATCCGAAGCGCTCCCAGGCGTCGAAGTCGGTCACACCGAAGCCGAGGTATCCGAGGGTGGGCATGGTGGTCCTCTAGATGAAGTAGCCTAGATGAAGTAATCTGTGCTGCGCTGACCGAACCGCACCCGCCCGAGGTTGTTGCCTGGAGACTCCAGGTTGTTGGCGTAGTGTCCGGCGGCGGCGTGCACGTCCTGGAAGTAGACCTGGAGCGGGGAGTCCAAGAAGATTGCCCCGCTGCCGGCGTTGGCGAACAGGCTGCGAATGACCGCGGCACAGTCGCTGGCGGCGACGGCGGAGTCGTAGCGGTACTGCACCCGGTCGGCGATGGAGATCTTCTCCCCGGCACGCGCGGCGGCCATCATCTGGTCGAAGTTGTGCTCCAGGACCATCCAGGTGGTGCGGATCTTCGCGGAGGCGGCTGCGGCGGCTTGCTGGGCGGAGGGGCTCTCCTTGCTCTTCTTGCCGCTCGCCCGGCTGATCTTCGCCTTGCAGATGTCCTCGTAGGCCGTGAGTGCGCCCTGGGCCATGCCGATGGCAGCGGTGGAGACGGAGCGCACGAAGATCTGCCCAAACGGCACCCGAAACAGCGGGGCGGTGTTGATCGCGTTGCCGGGGGACTGGCAGAGGAAGCCATCGGCGAACCGGTGGGTGTGGGCTTCGGGGATGAAGGCATCCTTGACCACCACGTCGTTGCTGCCGGTGCCGCGAAGCCCGGAGACGTGCCAGGTGTCGAGCAGCTCGTAGTCCTTGCGGGGGACCAGGAAGGTGCGCATGTCTGGCGGCTTGCCCTCACCGGCCGGGACGAACGCGCCGAGGAACGCCCACTGGCAGTGATCCGAGCCGCTGGAGAAGCCCCACTTCCCGCTCAGTCGGTAGCCGCCCTCCACCGGGGTGACCTTGCCGACGGGCATGTACGACGAGGAGATCAGCACCGAGGTGTCTTCCCCCCAGACCGCTTCCTGGGCCGCTTCGGGGAACAGGGCGAGCTGCCAGGCGTGCACCGCGATGACTCCCAGACACCATGCCGTCGACGGGCAGGCCGCAGCGATGATGGTCTGGACCGTGAAGAAGACCCGCGGATCCATCTCAAAGCCGCCATAGCGGGCGGGCTGGAGGATGCGGAAGAAGCCGGCTTCCTTGAAGTCCGCGATGGTCTCTGCCGACAGGCGGCGGGCGGCGTTGGTCGCCGAGGCACGGGCACGCAGGGTGGGGGCGATGTCGTTGGCCCGACGGACGATTTCCTCAGGGGTGATCTGGGTCATGGGTGCTCCCTTGGTGGATCCGATCAGGTCAGCGCAAAGACAGTGCGCGCATTCTCACGGAGAAACAGCGGCCAGACCCGATCGGAGAAGGGGACTGTGGGCAGCTCGGTGAAGATCCGCTCCAGTGACAGCCCCATCGGGAAGTAGCCGGCGTACATGATCTTGTGCCTACCACGAGAATTGGCGTAGTCAATGATGGCTTTGGGATAGTACTTTGGCGCAAATCCCGAGGTCATGTAGTAGAGGTTTTTGTACTTGAGCATCAGCTTGACGGCCAGTGCCTCCCAGGGCTCCGCGCCGTGGCGGATGACGAATTTCAGCTCCGGGAAGAACCAGCAGACCTCGTCAATCAGCTCCACCTTCTGGGGGGCCATCGGCAGCCGCGGCCCGGGGACGCCAGCGCACATGCAGATGGGAATGTCCAGCTCCACGCACTTGGCGTAGATCGGGTACCACTTCTTGTCGTTGATCGGCACCTGGGGGCAGAGGCCAGACGGGAAGCCGGTGACCGCCTTGAGGTTGTGGTCCCGATGCAGTGCGACGATCTTGCGGACCTCGTCCATGCCGTTGTTCGGGTTGGCCCCGTAGCTGGCGAAGAACCGGTCGGGGTAGCGGCGGATGGCATCGGCGTTGGTGCCGTTGGGACCGTCGATTCCGAGCATCGCGCTGCCGATGTTGTGGTGGTCCATCAATTCGACGGTGTACGCGATGTAGTCGTCCCGACTCCCGGCGTCCGGGACGTTGCGGAACATGTACTCCACCGGGATCTTTGAGAAGTTCCGGCTGTCCTCGTCGAGAAACAGCGGCATCATGAACTCGTACCAGCTGCGGTTGTCCGAGCCGGGGATGTTCATCATCAGGTCGATGACGGGAACATCGGTGGGCATGCCCATTCCGGATCCTCTCCGTGGAAGTGAAACACGTTCTATTATAGAACACGTTCTAATATCAAGCCCATCACTGTCTGATTCGGAGGATCCCATGGAGGAGATCAAGGGCTATGCCCGGGGCTGGTTCGTCGTGGCCTACTCGACGGAGATCGCGGTCGGCGCGGTCAAGCGCATGCAGTACTTCGGCCAGGAGCTGGTCGCCTGGCGCGGTGAGGACGGCGTGGTGTGCATCCTCGATGCCTACTGCCCCCACCTCGGCGCCCACCTCGGGGTCGGCGGATGTGTGAAGGGCAATGACATCGTCTGCCCGTTCCACGCCTGGAAGTTCGACGGCGAGGGAGTCTGCGTGGAGATCCCCTACGCGGCGAAGATCCCCAGACAGGCGAAGCTCGCCCCGTGGACCCTCATGGAGCGCAACGGACTGGTGTTCGTCTGGTTCGACCCCGAAGGCGGCCCCCCGGACTTCGACATCCCTCAGCTTGCCGGGTACGGCACGCCGAAGTGGTCCTCCTGGGAGCCGAACCTCCTCCGCATCGACACTCACCCCCGGGAGATCATCGAGAACATCGCGGACAAAGCGCACTTCCCGACGGTCCATGGCACTGAGGTCGAGGTGTTCGACAACGTGTTCACCGACCACATCGCCATCCAGCAGACCTCTGGGGTGGCCTACCCCCGGGGTGGCGGCACCGATCGGTTCTCGCTGACCGCGACCTACTACGGTCCGGCCTACATGATCACCGAGATGGCCGGGGTGCTGCCCAGCAAGATGCTCGTCGCCCACACCCCCATCGATGACAAGAGTCTGCACCTGCGCTTCGGGGTCATCCTCCCTCGGGTCGCCAACGATGAGAAGATGGCCGGATTCATAAAGGCCTACGCCGACAACCTCCTGATCGGCTTCCGGGAGGACATCGCGATCTGGGAGAACAAGGTGTACCGGGTGCGCCCGAGGCTGGTGGGCGAGGATGGTCCGCTGGGTCGGATGCGGGTCTGGTACAAGCAGTTCTATACGCCACGGGCGAGTGCATGAAGCCCTCGGGGGTGCGTGGCAGGCCGGGCACAAGCAGGAGGATCAGACCCCCGCTCGCCTCAGCCGCATGATCACCGCCCAGCCCCACACTGCCATGAAGACCCGGGCCACCTG
>JBLHNG010000583.1:0-5730 GCA_047621685.1 Myxococcota bacterium
GTGCTGATCGACTCGGTCCGGGAACACATCGACCGAGATCGGGGGCTGCTGGAGGAGCTGGGCCTCACGCTGAAGTACACCCTCGAGACCCACGTCCACGCCGATCATGTCACCGCATCGGGCCTGTTCCGTGCCCGGCTCGGCAGCCGCTCGGCGGTCTCTGCACTCGGCGGGGCGAGCTGCGCGGACATCCAGCTCGCCGACGGAGACACCCTCCGCTTTGGTGCGCAGACCCTGGAGGCTCGGGCGACCCCGGGGCACACCAACGGCTGCATGATCTTCGTGCACCATGCCGCGGGCATGGCGTTTACCGGAGACACCCTGCTCGTCCGGGGCTGCGGTCGCACCGACTTCCAGCAGGGCGATCCCGTGACCCTCTATCGCTCGGTTCATGGCAAGATCTTCACCCTCCCCGATGCGACCTGTCTCTACCCCGGCCATGACTACAAGGGCCGGACCTGCACCAGTGTGTTGGAGGAGAAGAAGTTCAATCCCCGGCTTGGTGGTGGGCGCTCTGAGGCTGAGTTTGTCACGATCATGAACAACCTCAATCTTAGCCAGCCCCAGCGGATTCACATTGCGGTTCCGGCGAATCTGGAGTGCGGGATCATGGCTGGTGATGTGCCTGAGCCGATTCCCGAGACCACGGACTGGGCACCCATTGTGCGGACTGCCAGTGGGGTTCCGGAGGTGGGCGGAGGCTGGGTCTCGGCGAATGTCGGTCAGTTTCGGCTGGTGGACGTTCGGGAGGTTGAGGAATTCACCGGGGCGCTGGGGCATGTTGATGGGGCCGAGTTGGTGCCGCTGGCGAGCCTGGATGTTGGGGCTGCGGGGTGGGATCGTGATGCGCCGGTGGTCGTGCTGTGTCACTCAGGTGGGCGGTCAGGGCGGGCTGCGCGGGTGTTGGAGAATCTGGGGTTTTCCCGGGTGGCCTCGATGGCTGGCGGAATGCTGGCCTGGGGTGAGGCGGGGTTGCCGACCGCTTGAGGTGACTTCCAGCAAGCACCACAGCCAAACCCCCAGACCGCAGCAGCGATCCGGAGGCCCACGACCCGACACCCAGCCGCACTACTCCCCGTCAGCAGCCGCCGCGTCGTCGTTGTAGGAAGGAGCATCGAAGACACAGGATGCCGCATCCCCGTTCTCAACCAGCTCGTAGTTGTTGCTGTAGTACGAGACCGCGAACGCCTCGTCCCAGCACTCCGTCGCCACGAAGGTCGCTTCGCCCAGCTCGCCGCCGGTGATGGCGACATCTGCCCGGCCCTGGCGGCTCTCCAGCCAGCGGGAGCGGATGATGAACACCTCATCCTCGCCGTTTCCGGTGGCGTCCTCAGCGTAGACGAGGTCCATCAGACCCTCCATGCCGATGGTCTGCTCGTAGTGGTAGATCGCATCGACACGCTCAGCACCAGCGTTGTTGTCAGTGAACGCCTCGAAGCCGGCGGAGGCGATGACAACATCTCCGTTGACCTCGTAGGAGCTGACGAACAGGCCCGCGCCGGTCTCGGTGGGGTCGAGGGTGGAGATGGCATCGAAGTCGATGGCGAACCAGCCAGCGTAGGCGGTCTCGTTGGAGGTGTCGTCGGCCTGACCGGCGATGACCGTCTCATACGCTTCGTCCCCGGTGCCGACCGGCTTCATGTTGATTCCCCAGGAATACAGACCCTCATCAGCCTCGTGGGTGACCCAGAGGGCGAAGTTGAAGCCGTCGTCCTCGTAGGGCCCCCAGACTGCGGTGTCTTCGCCATCGGTCCAGGTGGGCTGGAAGTCGGTGACAGTGTCTACGGTGGTCAGCACGAAGGTGATCATGCCGTTGACCGAGGTGGTCGCGTTCATGGTGAAGAAGGCGAACTCAGACGCATCCCCGGCGTTGGATCGTGCGGTGGAGGCTTCCATCTCGACGAGGATCCGGGAGTCCGGCATCGCGGCAGCGTAGGCGTCTGCCTCGGTGTCGGTGCCACAGCCGGTGAGCAGGGTGAGCAGGCTGGCGGTAAGGATGAGTGCGTTCTTCATGGGTCTCTCCGTGTTGTGTTTGTTGGACCCACGCACCCACTCAGAGTGAAACGCTTTGTGCCTTTTTTTCCACCACCTCTCGGATCACGGCAACCATCGTCTGAGCGCTCGCGATGCGGGCCTGCCACACTGCGGCGAACGCTCCGGTCATCTGAGCCGACCGCTTCACCATCAGGGCATCGAGCCGGGTCATCAGCGCGCCCAGCTCGCCATACTCTGCGCTGGTTCGCAGCAGGTTGGTCAGCTCCTGCTGCCGGCTGCCGAAGCCCCGAGGCACCGACACGCTGCGGGAGAGGCCGCCGATGTCAGCGCGGGAGAGGTAGACCCCGCAGTGACAGGGGGTGAGCAGGAAGGTCGCGATGGCCCTCAGGTCGGTGCGAGACTCGGTGAGCAGCGAGGGGGGCTCGGGCAGGATGAGGCTGCCAGCACCGCTCCAGTGATCCCCAGCCAGCTCGGCGGCGGTGGAGACGACTGCGGCCCACAGCCCATCGTCATGGGCGGAGACGGCCGCGCACAGCGGAGGCAGCCAGGGGATGAGCCAGGTCGCGAGGAAGGACTGGGCGAGGACCTCGGTCTGTCTCGCGATGTCGGCCTTGCCGTCGGTGAGGGCATCGGCGGTGGCGCCGGAGAGGAACGACAGCAGCAGCAGCCCGATGCCGAGGTGATCGGGTCGGGCGGAGGCGGCGTCGATGTGGAAGCCGGCGGAGCGGGCGGCATCGCGGATGGGGTCGATGCAGCCAGCAGGATCAGGGGTGAGAAACAGGCTGGCGTAGGGGTGGATCTCCATCGACAGCAGCCGGTGGTGTGCGGCGGCGAGCTGATCGAGATCAGCGTCTTTGGGGACCAGCGAGGACAGCGGGGTGAGGCGGAGGCGGGGGAGGGTGTCAGCAGTCAGCCCCCGGAGCAGGAGCTGGCCCAGCAGCCCGTAGCCGCGACTGCGGGCCTCGGCGAGCATCACCGGTTCCACGGCTTCTCCGGCAGCTTGTAGGACGCCCGGGTCGGCTTGAGCGGTCGCTTGAGCCAGTAGGGACGGAGGGTGCCGTCGGGGCTGTTCTCGACCGCCGAGCGGGTCATCGCGTGCCACTCCCGGTACACCTCCATCGAGCGGTCGGTGTTGACGAAGACGTCGCCGTGCTTCTCGTCGGGCCGCGCCTTTCGCACGCTCATCGCCTTCTGCAGCCAGCAGTGGGCGCCGCTGATCGGGTCGGGATGCACGCCGTGGGTGAGGTTCTGGTGGACCCCCACATCCTTCCACCACACCCGGCTGGTGTCTGGGTCGAACGTCTTCCAGGCGGCGCCGGGCTTGAGGATGTTGAGCTGGTGGTTCGCGCCCTCCTCCGTCAGCTGAGCGAGGGCAGACATGCCGGGGTTGACCCCCTGAGTCTCCGCCAGACGCCAGCGTCCGAGGTGGTGGCTCATCGCGATGATGCCGGGCTTGATCGCCTCGGTGACCCACACCTTGTCGATGAACCAGCCGATCTCGGTCTCCACCCGGATGAGCTCACCGGTGTCCACGCCCAGCCGTGAGGCATCGGAGGGATGCATCCAGACGGGGTTGCTGTGGCTGATCTCATAGAGCCACTTGGCGTTGGCCGAGCGGGTGTGGATGAGGGTGGGGAGCCTGAAGTTCGGCAGCAGGAGCATCTCGCCCTGGCTGCGGTCGATGTTGTCGGGGTGGACGTGGCTCTTGAGCGTCCAGGGCACGACATGCTGCAGCTCCGGCCAGCCCCAGTCGCGCAGGGTCGGGCTGAAGAACTCCAGCTTGCGGCTCGGGGTGCCAAAGCCGACCCGGGCCTGCCCGTCGATCATCACCCCGACCACCGCGCCGTCCCTATGGATCCGTCCTTCGTCATCGACCTCACCGGGGTCGACCGTGTGCTCGTAGGGCACGTAGTTCTCAGCGACGACCTCGAAGCAGCCATACTTCTTCATGTACGCCAGCGGGGTCAGATCCTCCCTGGCAGCGGTCTCAGGGAGCCCGGGCACGGAGTTCTCGAACATCCAGCCCCAGTACTCGTCCTGGGTGATCAGCTCGCCGGGCCGGTAGGGCGACTCGAACCACTTGCGGATGCCCAGCGAGCCGTCGGGGTCCAGACGGCCCGACAGCTCCACCCACCACTCGCTCTCTTCCCAGACCTCGCCAGGGTTGGCCTGCCAGGTGTGCTCGATCGTCTGCCCGGCACGCTCCATCGCCACCCGGCGGACCGGCTGGCGGAAGCCGATCCACTGACCGGCGTGGGTCTCCTGGCTCATCAGGTCGTGCCGCTCTCCGGCATGGCCCATCGGCAGGACATAGTCGGCGAACCAGGCGGACTCGTTCCAGGTCGGGGTCAGCGCGACGTGGCACTTCATTTTCTCGGTGTCCCGGAGGAGCTTGAGCCACATGAAGCCGTCGGGGTTGATCCACATCGGGTTGTAGACCCGGGTGAAGTAGACGTCGATGTCGCCGCGGCCCTCCTCGACAAAGTGCGGCAGCAAAAACGACATCTCGAAGAACGACAGCGGCCACTCGTGGGGCAGGTGGAGGTGGTTCCAGGCCGAGAACGCCGGGGGCTTGGCGAACGGCTTGGGCACGAACTTGTTCCAGGAGTTCAGCGAGGTGCCGCCCTTCGTGCCGATGCTGCCGGTGAGCACGTTGAGGAAGAACAGGCACCGGGAGACCTGCCAGCCGCCGAGGTTGCCGATGCTCGCGCTGCGCCAGGTGTGGGTCGCCACCTTGTTGCCGGCCCGCGCGACGATCTCGGCGGTCTCGATGATGCGCTCGATGGGGACCTGGGACTCCTCGGCAGCGCGCTCGAAGGTGTACTCCGCATACAGGGACTTGAGGCAGGCCTCGAAGTCCTCGAAGGTTCCATCGCCAGTGGGCAGCTCGGGGGCGTCGGGGATGCCCGGCGCGGCGGCGAGGAAGGTCTCCCAGTTCACCCACCGACGCATGAACTCCCGGTCGTGCAGGTCGTTCTGGAGGAGGTAGTTGGCGATCGCCAGCAGCACCGTCTGCTCAGAGCCCGGCCAGGTCGGCAGCCACACGTCCGACTTGCTGGCGGTGTTGGAGCAGCGCGGATCGAAGGTGACGATCTTCGCCCCCTTCATCTTCGCTTCCATGATCCGCTGGGCATGGGGGTTGAAGTAGTGGCCGGTCTCCAGGTGGCTGGAGATGAGCAGGATGGCCTGGGCGTTGGCGTAGTCGGGGCTCGGTCGGTCACCGGCAGCCCAGAAGAAGTACCCGGCACGAGCACCTGCGGAGCAGATGTTGGTGTGGCTGTTGTGGGCGTCGACCCCCCAGGCCGAGATGCAGCGGTTGGCGTAGTGGTCCTCGCCGGGACGACCGACGTGGTACATGATGCCGTCTTTTCGTTTAGCCCTGCTTGCCCGCATCTTCTCGGAGATCTCAGACAGCGCCTCTTCCCAGGTGATGCGCTTCCACTGCCCGGCCCCGCGCTCTCCGACGCGCTTGAGCGGGTACAGGATGCGCTCGGGGTCGTAGACCTGGTTGTGAGTCGCCGGACCCTTTGCGCAGTTGCGGCCCCGGGAGCCGGGATGGGCCGGGTTGCCCTCGAACCGGCGGATCTCAAAGGTGGTCTTGTCGACGTAGGCCAGCAGCCCGCAGCCGCTCTCGTAGTTGAAGCAGATCGTCGGGACCAGGGTGTAGCGCCGGGCGACCTTCGTGGGCCACGACCGGCTGTCCCACTCCACCCAGTCGTCCCACCGACTCGACGG
>JBLHNG010000584.1:0-5723 GCA_047621685.1 Myxococcota bacterium
CCCAGCTTCGCATCCATCGCGTGGCCGATCTCATGACGGACCACGGTGTTGAACAGGTTGATGCTGGTGTGCAGCCCGACATCGACCTCGTTTCCGGTTCCATCATCCACCAGGATCTTCCCATAGCCGCCGGTCGCGGCCAGATCGGCGAACTCGATGACCGCAGAGTCGTCGCTGGCCCGGTAGTAGCCCGAGCCGTCGGAGGTGCCGCCCCGGAGGAACAGGTCGAGCAGGTCGTTGTCCTCCACATTCCCCGGCGGGAGCTGGGCGAGCAGGACCCAGGCCTGCCGAAGCGACTCCGCGGTCCAGTCGTTGCCCCATCCCCGACCACCAGCCTCGAAGTGAAACCGCGCCCCGAGCAGGGCACCGAGGGCATCCAGCTCTGTGTCGGGCAGGCTGTCGAAGAGCTGCTGGAGCAGGTCGCTGGAGATGGCGGCATCGGAGTGGAGGTTGACGGCAAACCGGACCTGAAAGGCCTGGCTGAGCCCCAGCACCAGCTCCGCCTGCTCATCCGCCGGCAGCAGGCTGAGCACCGCGCAGATGGCGTCGATGTCGCCGTCGGTGACCGCCCAGTCAAACAGCCCCAGCGACAGCACCTCCTCGATGTAGGGTCGGGCCGCCGATGGACCGAGGGCGACGACCACCTTGCAAAACGCGGCGGTCTGGCGCATCTCATCGGGCAGGTTGTCCAGCAGATCGGAGACCCGATCGCTGCCCAGCGCATCCAGGGCCGGGCCGATCTGGGTGAAGTGGAGGTTGCCCAGGAGGTTGAGCGCCCGGGTCGCCTCTGAGTCTGTGATCGCCCAGTCCGTCCAGTCCCGGGTGAGCAGCTCCTCGATGGTGGCGACCGCCTCGGTGCGTTCCGTCTCAGCCGCCGCCTGGCGCTCGGTGAGGAGCACCGTCAGCTCGCCTTCTCGGACGTGCTCGATGCCCTCTTCGCTGATGCCCGGCAGCGGCCCCACGAAGTCGTCGGGGTAGATCTCGAAGTTCCCCCAGTCGTTGCAGATCCCACGGGGTGCGGTCGCGGTCTCCAGCTCCTCCTCTTCGCTCTCGGACTCTTCAGCGGGCACCGAGATGAGCGGCAGCACCAGCTCGTGGTCGACGATGATGAGGTCTCCGTCGCGGAACACCTGATCGGGGTTGGCGGACATGATGTTGCGCCAGTACCGGCTGCTGCCGTAGGTCCGCCGCGAGATGCTGCTGAGGGTGTCTCCGGAGACGATGCGATAGCGGGCGCCGCCGAGGGCTCGGGAGAGCATGCCAGCGTTGCCCATCCCAGAGCCGCTGGTGTTGCTGCCCTCCATGGACTGAAGGGGAGGCTCACAGACCTCCGGGACAGAAGTGCTGTACGACGGCATATGACCTCCTCGACAAAAACAGGCGAAAGACGGACACGCCATGTTCGTCTTCTGATGCACTTTATATCTACCTTTTCCAAGAAGACATCGCTTCAGAAAACCACCACACAGGACATCAGCAGTCTCCGGCCCGACCTCGGCCTGCACCCAACAACAGGCTCTACTCCAGGTAGAATCCCCACATGCTGGCACTCCTCACCTTCACGACCGCATCCGCCCAGGACTTCATCGTTCGCTACAGCGAACCAACCATCGGCGAGATGTCCGGGGTCTGGGCCCGCGCGCTGCCCCGGGAGGATGGCTGGAAGGCCTCCGTGGGCACCCAGAGCGACATCTGGTTCACCGATCTGACCACCTCCGGGACCTTCGGCGACTGGGAGATCGACCGGGATGGCAAGATCAACGTCACCAACCACGGCAACCTCCAGGACAGCTCCGTGCGCCGCTGCCCCGACGGCTCCTACCAGGTCGTCGGCTCCGCCTCGGTCAACGATCCCAACGACAGCGCCTACATCTTCCGCATCAACGACGACGAAGGCTTCTCTCTGCGGGGAAGCGGCCCCATCGAGGAAGGGGTCAGCGAGCGGCTGCACAACGACATGGCCTCCCTCTGCTCCACCCTCGCTGAGGGCGCGGCGTTCGCGACGCTGGGCTCCCAGGGTCAGGTCGACTTCCAGAGCACGTTCTTCCACGTCGACAATGAGGGCGGCGTCACCGGCAGCACGGACCTGTTCATCGGCCCCAACACCGAGGGTGCGGGCATGCTGGCGGACCCGGAGAGCGGGCACATCGTCGTGGTGGATGTCAACCACCATCACCAGTCCCGCATCTCAATCATGGACGAGAGCTTCGCGGAGGTGGACTTCATCGACGTCGATCTGCTGGAGAGCAACTTCCGACCGTTCTGGCCCCAGGGGTTCATTAAAGTCGGCGACCATTACCTGGTTGCGACCATGGGGGTGGATGAGTCGGTCTATGGGATGGTCGACACCGGCGAGATCTTTCTGGTGGTGTTTGATCCAGACTGGAGCGTGGTCGAGCGCACCCAGATCACCAATTTTCGCCCCGACAGCAGCGATGGCGCCATGCGGCCCTGGGTCGCCCGGCGGGGTGCACAGGCGCTGGTGACCTTTGACAAAGAGGTCAAGCACGGGGTGATTGAGGTTGAGCTGAACCTGGAGGCGTTTGGGGTGGATGGTAGCGAGGACACCGGGTTTGACTATGAGTATCCAGAGACAAACGACTCTGGCGGTGCGGGTGGCGATGACACTGGCAGTGAGGGCAGTGACACCGATGAGGGCTGCGGTGGCTGTGCTGCTGGTGGTGGTGGTGGGCTGATTGTGGCGCTGGTGCCGCTGCTTGCCATGGTGAGGCGGCGGCGGTGACTGCGTGGCACGCACCTTGCTTTCTGCACTCGGCAGGAGGCCCCAATGCTCGCCCTGCTCCTGTCCCTGACCGCCGCCGCTGAGTCCCCTGCTCAAGCCACCCCCGCCTTCGTCTTCAACCACACCATGCTCTACGAGACCCCCTCCACCGAGTCCGCCACCACTCCCCTCACCCAGCGCGCCGACCTCGTGGTGACCGGACCGTCGCAGAAGTCCGACATCGGTCCCGCCATGCTCCCGGTCCGGCTCGCGGACGGAAAGGAGGGCTTCATCCAGTCTGGACAGGTCGCGAAGCGCGTCAACGCGGACGGGGAGATGCACTACTACCTCACCGACCACCGACTCGACGGCAGCCGCGCCTCCGTCGAGGTCGTGATGACCGACCGGGACGGCGAGCTGGTCAGCCATGCCCCCGGGCCAGCCTCCAGCGGCGAGCGCTTCCACCGGATCACCCACTTCGAGCTGCCCGGCGTCGATGAGCTGATCGTCATCGAGGCCTACCGACAGTCCTGCCCTGGCGGCGCGCAGTGGCTGGTGCTCGCCCGGTCCGGTGCGTACCTCACAGCCGTCACCACCGTGCACACCTCCGGCGAGGAGGGCTGGCACAACACCACCGAGATCTACCGCCCGGTCACCGACGCCGACGGCGTTCTCCGCTTCCGTCACCTCACCGAAGACACCTACCTCACCGAGCCCGTCATCCGAGCCCGTCCCGGGGTGCTCATCGAGGTCGAGTCCGTCCATGAACCGTGGGGAGACGGCATGGGGCGGAGCTACACGCTGAGGCGCGCCTCGCAGCGGGTGATCGAGTGGTCGATTGAGCCTGAAGACTGAGCTCAGCTAAAAACAGGTACGCATCGCACCGCCACTCCGTGTCTAAGGAGTACACACCAACCCGGCCTCCTCCCGATGCGCCCGATCCTCGCCAGCCTCCTGAGCACCCTCGCCATCCCGGACTGCGCCCCAGAGCCGCCCACGCCCCTGCCCCACAGGTGCGGGCTGACGGTTCAGGCCTACCGTCAGATCGGGGGCCACGCGGAGCCCATCGCAGACGGCGAGCTGCTCTGGGTCGGGGATCGCATCCAGTTCTGCTTCTCCGGGCTCCCCGAAGACAGCTGGCTCTCCCTCACCGGAATGGACAGCACCGACCTCGTGGGACTCACCCACCGCTGGAGCGCCGCAGAGGCACCTGGCTGCGCCCCGTTCTCCGTCGAGCTGGACGCGGTCCCCGGCCCGGAGCGGATCTGGATCACCGTCCACCCCGACTACCCCGGCACGATCCCCACCCGCCCCGATCAGGCGACCTTCACCTTCACGTTCCCCAAGGCAGCCCCCTGATCCTCCCTACAGCGCCCCGCCCGCCGCCAGCTCGCTGAGGCGTCCCAGCACTGGCCGCGGCTCGCGTGCCTTGGTGTCCCCGTTGAGTGCGTTGAGTCCGAACTTCAGGTCGAAGCCGTGGTTCCACTCGTAGTTGTCCACCCACGACCAGTACAGATACCCGCGCACATCCGCCCCCCGCCCCATCGCCTCCGACAGCGCGGTCAGGTGCCCCTCCAGCACCTCCACCCCCTGCGTCTCGACATACGGGGTGCCGTTCTCGGTGATGATGATCGGCACGTCATACGCTGCGGCGATGTCCACCACAGCCCCCAGCCCCTCGGGGTACGGCTCCCAGGAGAACTCCGGGTAGAAGTCGAACACCGGGATCTCGGTGAGGAGCTGCACCCAGGAGCGCGCGACGACCTGGTTGTAGTAGTTGATGCCCAACCAGTCCAGCCGACCCGCCAGCTCGGGACGGGTGGTGTCGAAGGTGCCGTCGAGGTCCTCGTCCCAGCTCCCCGCGGTCAGCGCGTCGAGGAACAGCCGGTGGTAGAGGTGGTCCATGTGCTCGGCAGCAGCGGCATCCTCCGCGCTGTCGGTCTCCGGCGTGATCGCGACCATGTTCAGCACGATCCCGATCTGAGCGGCAGCGCCATCGCCGTCGGCATCGACGGTGTCATAGGCCACCACCGCGTCGTACATCACCGCGTGGCCCTCGATCTGGTGGCGGAGGGTGGCGACGACCTGATCCGCAGCCATCAGCAGCCCCGGGGGCGCGCTGCGGTCCTCGCCGGGCAGGAGGTAGCCGGACAGGGTGGTGGCAAACGGCTCGTTGAGGGTCGCCCACTGGTCGACCTCGCCGCCGAACTCCCGCGCGGCATAGCCGGTGTACAGGCCGATGAGTCGCTGGATGCGCTCGCCATTGACCCAGCCATTGGCGGTGCAGCCCTCCGGGTCGTTGTGGCACGCGACCCCGTCGTGGACCCACAGGGGGAGGGTGTAGTGGTTGAGGGTGACCAGCGGGGTGATGCCGTGGGCGTCGAGGGCCGCGAACATCTCGTGGTAGCGGGCGAGCGCGCCAGCATCAGCGTAGGCAGCCAGCTCCTCGACGGTCTCGGCGGACTCAGCAGCGCCGTCGGGGAACAGGCGGGACCACTCCAGCGACATGCGGTAGGCGTTGAGCCCGGCGTCGGCCATGGCGTCGGCGTCTTCCTCGAACAGCTCCCACATCCCCGGCCCATGGCTGACCGGCTCGCCGGAGACGAACAGGGCCGCGTCGGCGATGATCTCGTCGGTGGTGACCCACTGATACCAGTCGCTGGCGGTGTCGTCGCAGGTCTCGGCGGGCCAGGTGGGGCAGCCCATGTCGACCTGGAAGCCCGCAGTGGCGCTGCCCCAGAGGAAAGTGGCGGGGAACGGAGCGGTGGCGGAGTCGTCACCCCGGTCCTTGCAGGACGTGAGGAGGAGGAGAGGGAGCATTGGGTGTTTGTAAGCCAGGAGCAGGGGTGGGATCCAGCTTGAATCGGTGCGCTCCGTCCTCAAGCTCAGCGGGTGCCGCATGGTTGCAGAGATTCCGCCCGCCATTATCCTGCACACCACCCGGAGCCCCGATGGATGAATTCAACCCCAAGCTCGCCCACTTCCTCCACGGACTCCTCAA
>JBLHNG010000585.1:0-5721 GCA_047621685.1 Myxococcota bacterium
CGATGACGTCGTTGTCCGCAAGCTCGATGGCCGAGAGGATGCCAGCGGCGATCTGGTCTGCGCGCTCCCGGACGTAGCCCCAGGTGCGGTCGGTCCACTGTTCGTTGTCATCCTTAAAGCGGATGGCGACCCCGTTGGGGGTCTGCTGGGCGCGGGTGTGCAGGAGCTGCGCAAGAGTGGTGATGTTCATGATGCCTCCGAGAGTCCGCAGACTATCAACTGCGACAGGCCAAGGTGGACTGTCGTGCCATCAGCCTCCCGGTGTGCGGGATACGGCCCCCTCCCAATACGAGGTGCTCATGCCCCTGTACCAGATGACCGTTCCACAGATGGCGAAGATGCTCAGCAACATGAAGGGCTGGCTCACAGAGGCCGACCAGTATGCCGAGGACCGGGGTTTCCACCCCGACAATTACCTCTCCGCCCGTCTCTACATGGATTAGTTCACCCTCACCCGCCAGATCCAGTCCTCCTGCGACACCGCCAAGGGCACAGCCGGTCGCATCGCCGGGCAGACCCCGCCGAAGCACGAGGACAACGAGGCCACCTTTGTGGAGCTGGTCGCGCGCATCGAGAAGACCCTCGCCTACCTTGAGGGCTTCTCGGAGTCGGACTTCGACGGCTGGGAGACCCGGGTGGTTGCACTGCCGTTTATGCAGGGCAAGCAGGCCTTCATCGGCGGCATGGAGATCGTCGACCTGTAAGGTTCTGCCGAGTGGTACGAGCTACCAGGTCAGCGGGATCTCCTCAGGACCGTCGGGTCCAGAGACGAGCAGGGTGATGCCCGGCCCGTCCCAGCCCCCCAGGATGAGCTGGGCCAGCTCGCCGGTCTTGCCGTCCATGTTCATTGAGAAGCCGGCCATCGTGATGCCCTCGATCACGTCCCCGGTCTCCAGTCCCGCGTCCCATGCCGGGCTGTCTCGGCTCACCGCATCCACGATCAGCACACCGTCCTGTCGAAGCAGGGTGAAGCCATTGGTGGCCAGCGCGGTGGCGTCGCTGGTCTGGACGATGACACCATCGGTGATCACGCCATCCTCGACCTCGACCGTCACCGACTCATGGGGGCTGGTCGCTCCGGACACCCGCCAGCTTCCCGGGGGAAGGCCGTTGAGCTGGAAGTGGCCTTCGTAGTCGGTCTCGCCACCCATCGGGGTGAACCGCTCGTCGGACTCGCCAGAGCGGATGGCGAGGATCGGCCCCTGAGTAGGCTCCCCGGTCAGCCCGTCGATCAGCACGCCCTCGATGCCACCGCCCGCCCACAGCTCCACGTCGCCGATGTCGAGGTGCTCTGCGACACCGAGCCGGCGGGGGGTGAGGGTGCGGTTCTGATCGATGCCTGTGTGCACAATCAGCTCCCAGTCCCCGCTGACGAGGCCGGGAAGGGTGAACCGCCCCTCAGCATCGCAGGTGGTCTTCCGAGCGACGAGCAGCCCCCGAGGCACGTCTTCGAGCCCCACCGGGATCCGAAGGAGTCCGACGTGGCACTCCGCCACGGGCTGTCCGCTGTCGACCACCCGTCCAGAGAGCGAGCCGGTGTCTCGGAAGTCCAGCCACGCCTCGACATCGTCCGCTCCGATCAGCACCGACCGGCCACCCCCACGAATCGCCGCCTCGCCGTCGGGGCACTTGCAGCGGGTCAGCCCGACATCCTGGCGACACTCACGGCCAAACGGCAGCAGCGGGTCGCTGCAGGTCAGCAGCACATCCGCGCAGGAGTCCCCGGGCAGTCCGGCGCAGAACACCGAGACCTCATCGCTGGGAAGCAGCGCAAAGTCATGCTCAAGCTCACCGGAGGCCTCGTCGGGCAGCTCAAACCAGCCGCTGTAGAATCCCGGCGCGGTGACCTCCAGCATGGCCGCGTCTTGTCTCAGCCAGACCTCGTAGCGCCCGTCCTCCACCAGCGTGACCACCCCACCAACCTGTACCTGTGCCCGGTAGATGCGCGCCCCGGTGTCGGCGTCTTCGATGCGGCCGTAGACCCGCACCTCCTCCACTTCCTCATCGTCCACCCCGACCGACACCGCGCTCGCCGTCTGAGAGGGAACCGGAGCGCGGCGGGATAGCTCGGGGGCTGCTGGCTGCGGGCGCATGGTGTCGACGAACAGAACGCTGATCGCGAGCAGGACGAGCAGCACAAAGGCCAGGATGGCAGCGAGGAGCTTGAGGAAGCGCTTCATCATCGAGTCTGACCCACCCCCGACAGGCTGGTTCCAGCCTACTCCGGATCAACCAGCTTGATGACCCGGCGATTCTTCATGCGCTCCTCACAGGAGACATGGACGCCACCCAGCCAGGCATCCCACTGGGCATGGTCAGCGACATCCACCCCATCCTGGCCGGCACGGTACTGCAGCCAGCGCTGGAGGTCGGTGAGGAAGTCGGTCTCCATCAGCTCGAAGTGCTCCATGAGGTGAGCGTGGAGGGTGCGGTAGACGAGCTTCAGCTCGTTGAGGTCGAAAGTAGAGAATTGCTGCATGGTGACTCCTGTCTGCATCTGGGGACTATCCCGACGACGCAGACCCGATAGGTCCTCTCCAACAACAGGAGCTTGACGATGTCTGAAGATGTCCGGGACGAGGACGCCCACCGCGAGGCGATGAAGAAGCTGAAGGCAGAGCAGGACGCCAAGGCGCGCAGCAAGCGGATCAAGCGCGGAGTGCTCATCGTGAACACCGGCGACGGAAAGGGCAAGTCCACCGCCGCGTTTGGGATGGCGATGCGTGCAGCGGGGCACGGTCAGCGGGTGGGCCTCATCCAGTTCGTCAAGGGCAAGTGGCGGACTGGCGAGCAGGAGGCGATCAAGCGCTTTCCGGAGATCGAGCACATCATCAGCGGCGAGGGCTTCACCTGGAACAGCCAGGACCACGCCAAAGACGTCGCTGCCGCCCGACGGGGATGGGACGAGGCGATCCGCATCATCGAGGCCAGCCGCGGAGAGGAGCCCGAATACAACGTGCTGATCCTCGACGAGCTGAACATCGCCCTGCGCGCTGATCACCTGCCAGTGGACGAGGTCGTCGCAGTGCTCGCCGACCTGCCCAGGGAGCTGTCGGTGGTGGTCACCGGGCGGGGAGCACCCGCCGAGCTGATCGAGATCGCCCACACCGTCACCGAGATGGTCCCGGTCAAGCATGCTTTTGAGGTTGGTATTCAGGCCAGAAAGGGCGTGGACTTTTAGGGTCTGATCTCCTTGCCGATGCTCAAACGCCCCCACACGTTGCGACGAAGTGCGCCGGGATCTCTGGACTCCCTGCCCAGTGGGCGTGGATGTAGCTGACCAGCACCCGGCCCCGGGCATACCCCTCCGTGCCGGTCCCGCCGTAGCCGCTCCAGGTGTAGATCCCCGGGGTGGGCGGCGGGCGGGAGAGCCGAGAGTGGTGGAACTCGTGGCCGCGGAAGGTCGTGCCGGCTGGGCCGAGGATCCCGTCGGCGGTGGTGATCACCTCGCGGTAGCCCAACATCACCAGACGGTCAGCCATCTCAGTGGCGTGGTCCAGCACCCCGCACATCGCATGGTCCGCTCCGTCGACCGTCAGGTGGGCGCCGAGGTACATCAAGCCGCCGCACTCGGCATAGACCGGCCGCCCTGAGGCCGCGAAAGCCGCGATGTCCTGTCGCATGGTGGTGTTTGCCGAGAGCTGCGCAGCATGAGTCTCGGGGTAGCCCCCGCCGATGATCAGCCCGTCGAGGCCCTCCGGTAGCCGGCTGTCGGTCAGCGGAGAGAACACCACCAGCTCCGCACCCGCCTCACACAGCAGGTCGAGGTTGTCGGGGTAGTAGAAGTGGAATGCGTCATCCCGGGCGATCCCGATGCGCACTCTGGACTTGAGACGGCTCGGGATCGTTGGCAGCGGGAGGGCGGTCTGTTGGGCCAATCCGAGCACGGCATCGAGGTCGATGTGGCGCTCGGCATGCTCAGCGAGGACTGTGGGGGACAGCGCCGCCTGACGGGCCGCGACCAGGCCGAGGTGACGCTCAGGGAGGGCGAGCGCGGGGTCGCTGAGCAGTGCGCCGAGGTAGCGCAGCGGCAGTCCGTCTGGTCCCCGGGTGTGCGTCAGCGCGGCACGGAGCAGCCCGGCGTGTCCCGAGGAGCCCACCCGATTGAAGATCACCCCGGCGACCACCACGCCAGGGACGTGGTTGGCGAACCCCTCGGCGACCGCCGCTGCGGAGCGGGCCATCGCGGAGGCGTCGATCACCAGCACCACCCGGGCCTCCAGCCACAGAGCGAGCTGCGCGGCGGACCCGTCGAGGCTGTCGGGACTGCGGCCATCGAACAGCCCCATCATGCCCTCGATCAGCGCCAGATCACCCCCCACGCTTCCCCGGGCCAGGGCCATCGCCACCCCATCCCGCCCCATCATCCAGCCGTCGAGGTTTCGCACATCCCGACCGGTGATCGCCCGGTGGTGGGTGGGGTCGAGGTAGTCCGGACCCGCCTTGAAGGCGCAGATGTCGAGGCCACGTCGGAGCAGACCGGCAGCCAGGACACACATCACGGTGGTCTTTCCACAGCCTGACGCCGGGGCCGCAATGATGAGCCCGGGGACGCGGTTCTCGCTGCTCATTGGCGGCGAAGCTCTGCCCGGAAGCTGGCCTTCCAGACGCCGTCCGCCATCCGCTCGTGGCGCTCGGAGAGCCCCTCCGCCGTCCATCGCAGCACCCGACGCTGGTCAGCACGCTCCGACAGGGTCACCACCAGCGCGTCATCGATGACCTCCGCGCGGGCTTCCTCCTGGTTGCCGCGATAGCCGAGATAGATCCCTCGGAAGCCATCGTCGTCGGGCTGGAGGGAGAGCCGCTCCGGGTACCGATCCGCACCTCCGGTGACCGCTGGCCAGGCGTTGACGAAGTCCAGATCGAGGAACCGACCGCCGAGGGCAAAGCGAGCGGTGAGGGAGCGGGTGCAGCCGCCGATGCTGGAGAAGCCGCCGGGACCAGACCACGCACCGAGGACGCCATCCAGCGGCTCCAGCCCTGGATCCGGGAAGGTCTCGCCGGTTCTCCAGCGCCGACGACGGAGGGCCTCGCAGTCCTCGCCCTGGACCAGCGTGGCGAGCAGCGCAGCGTCGAGGGCGGCGTGGGTCTGGCCGACACCATCGATCACCCGGTGGGCGGAGGGCGCATGCTGGCAGGCGCCGAGGCAGGCGGTCTGTCGGATGGGCAGCCCGCCCTCTGGCAGGCTCAGTGGGGCCTTGACGCAGGATGACCCGATGCAGACATAGACCGCATCTGCAGTACGCTCTGCGGCAGCGGTCTCCAGCATCGTGTCCACCGGGCCGGAGATGCCCCGACCCTCCAGCTGCCCCTGAAGCCGCTCCCGGGCCGCAGTGCTCCACTGCCCCTGTGTCTGAAGCGCAAACGACCGACACCGACGCAGCAGCGCCAATTCATCTCTCATCCTTCCCTCCGAAGGTTTGATTGTGCAGGGCAGAGGTCGGTCTCCTGGCTCCCGGATCGTCTGACCGCCGCGCCTTCCCGGATTGCTCCAGTGGCGTCTTGCGGGGTCATCCCCGGTCACAGTGGCGGGGGCCGCGTCGATTTCAGGCATACACCTGTCCGAACTTCCCGTTTCATCCATGCCTTCTCGGGCATGGACACCGTTGCCGTAGCGTTAAAAAGAACAGTACAGCCTCCTGCTACCCGACCCGAAACACCCACGCCACCGTCAGGCTCATACCGAAGCATCATCTCTGATGATGCTTCGGTATGAGCCAG
>JBLHNG010000586.1:0-5712 GCA_047621685.1 Myxococcota bacterium
GAGCGCGCCGCCAGGCTCAACGGCGTCCTCGATCGGGCCGCCGCGATGACCAGCCGCCGGGCCACCCCGATCATCGCCGGGTTTGCCATCTTCACGGGCGTGATGCTCTACGGAGTCAGCCAGATCCACCTGGAGACGGAGATCCTCACCCGGCTCAGCCCATCCACGACCGTGCGTCAGGACGCAGAGTTCATCCGGGCAAACTTCAAGGGCAGCAACATCGTCGAGATGTATGTCGATGCCCCCGACGGGGTGATGGACCCTGACATCATCCACGGCATGGCCGCGCTCCAGACGGACCTCGCCGAATTGGAGGGGGTCGACGCGGTGCTCTCCGTGGTGGACGTGCTCGACGGACTGCACGGCGCGCTCGGCGGGACCGGGGGGCTTCCAGAGAGCCGCGAGGCCCTCGCCCAGTACCTCCTCCTGTTCGAGATGTCCGGCGGCGACGGACTCGACGGCATGCTCAACTTCGAGCGCACCACCGCGAAGATGATCGCCCGGCTGAACACCGGCGCGCTGCGGGAGACCTCCGATGTCGCCGTGCAGGCCCGCATCCTCGCCACCGAGCACCTCCCGCCCGGCACCGCGTTCGAGGCCACCGGGCTGACCACCCTGTTCGGCGGCTTCCTCGACGACCTGTTCACTGGCCAGCGCACCGGGCTGCTGTTCTCCATCTCCTCCATCGGGGTGATGATGATGCTGGGACTGCGCTCGGTGCGAAACGGCCTGCTCAGCCTCCTGCCCAACGTCCTGCCGATGCTGGCGGTGGGCGGCATGGCGGGTCTGCTGTGGGACCGGGTGGACTCCGACACCATCATCCCAGCGATGATCGCGATCGGCATCGGAGTCGATGACACCATCCACTTCCTGGTGCGCCTGCGCCTGGAGGCCAGCCGGGCACCACTGCCTGAGGCGATCAAGCGGACCTTCCGGTTCGCCGGGCGGGGCATCCTGTTCACCACGATCATCCTCGTGCTCGGCTTCCTGCCCCTGGCCCTGTCGGACTACTTCTCGATCTGGATCATGGGCACCTTCATCCCCGCCGCCCTGATCATCGCGCTGGTCACCGACCTCCTCCTGGTCCCAGCGATGGCGACCCGGGGGCTGTTCCGGTTTCAGCAGAAGGACTGAGCCACAGAGTCGCATCCGATAGGATCCCCGAATGGAAGTCCCTGTCCTGCCTGATCTGGTCTACCTCGCGGTCCCCGGCTTCATCGTGGCGATCCTCCTGGAGCTGCTCATCGGATGGCGCACCGGACGGGCACGGTATGAGCCCAGAGACACCCTGACCAGCCTGCTGATGGGGGTGGGGAGTCTGGTGGAGGGCGTGGTGTTCGGGTTCCTCGGGATCGTCACCCTCGCTGCCTTCTACACTCTTGCTCCCTTCAAGCTCGCCGAGCAGTCCTGGGGCTGGTCACCGTGGGTGTTCGCCGTGGTCCTCCTCGTCGACGACCTGCGGTACTACTGGTTCCATCGGTGTTCCCATGAGATCCGATGGTTTTGGGCCAGCCACGTCAACCACCACTCCTCCCAGCACTACAACCTCTCCACCGCCCTGCGGCAGACCTGGAGCTTCAACCTCGCGCTGGGCTTCGTCTTCCGCATCCCCCTGGTCCTGCTCGGGGTCCACCCGGTGATGCTGGTGTTCACCGAGGGCATCAGCCTGCTCTACCAGTTCTGGATCCACACCGAGCTGATCGACAGGCTCCCCCGTCCGCTGGAGGCGGTGCTCAACACCCCCTCCCACCACCGGGTCCACCACGCCACCAATCCCGACTACCTCGACGCCAACTACGCCGGCATCCTCATCATCTGGGACCGCATGCTGGGCACCTACGTCCCCGAGCGCATCGAGGAGCCGCCGCAGTACGGGCTCGTGAAGAACCTCGGCACCTTCTCACTGCTCCGAGTGGCCTTCCACGAGTGGATCGCGATGTTCACCGACGTGGTGAGGCCGGGGCTTCGGCCGATGCAGCGCCTGGGCTACGTCTTTGGCCCCCCAGGCTGGAGCCACGACGGGAGTCGAGAGACCTCCGCGGACCTCAAGGCCGCTCACCGTGCGCGCCAGGAGCAGCCATGATCCAGCCCACCCTCAGGCCATCATTCGAGCGACCGGCGACTCCAGGATCAGCGTGGGCTCCTCGCAGGGCAGGATGAGGCTGACCGGGGAGAGGCTGTCGGTGTCTTGCTGGAAGGTCACACAGACCGCCGGGCGTCGGCTGTCGGTGTATGCCTGGATCTGAATGAGCGGCTGTGCACCCTCAATGCGCGGCGTTGTGCAGACGATGCAGAACTGCCCTGCGGCATCGGTCTCGCCCCGACCGATCTTCATCTTCACCAGCTTCCCATCCGGTCGGGCGACGATCCTCACGACCCGGATCCGATGCCCTTCAGCCGGAAACCCCATGTCATCGCGGAGCACACCGCAGACCTTGAGCAGCGAGGCGGTCTCCTCAATGGGCAGCCACAGGCTCCGGCTCAGGGCCTCCCGGGTGGACAGGGACAGCTGCTTGACCAGGACCGTCCCGCGCCAGACGGTGATGCGGATCTCCAGGTAGCGCAGCATCACACCAGCATCGGCGCTGATGAGGAAGGAGCCATCGGGCTCGGTCATGGTTCCAGAGAGCAGCCTTCCGTCCATCCCAGACAGCTCCACGCTCAGGCGCCCCTCGATGGGTGCGCTGTTGTGGCAGTAGACGACTCCACGAACCGATAGGACACGAGCTGCAGCCATGTGGATTGACCTCCGGGTAGATGCACCCTCATCAGGCTCTGCCGGAGCAGTCCTCACTTAAAAATCCGCCTGGAGGCAAGCGCGCCACGGGCGGCTGTGGTTGTCTGAGGCCATGCTGCTCCTTGCCCTCATCGACACCGGCCAGATCATCGCGGCGGGCTCGGAAGTCCGGATCCCAGCGTGAGGCCGCTGAGTCGGGGCTGGATTGCCGCCTTGTACTTCGCCTCGTTCTCGGTGCTCGGCGCGGTGATGCCCTACATCGCCCTGGATCTGAAGTCCCGGGGGCTGTCGGGCTGGCAGATGGCGGCGGCGATGGGGATGCTCCCGCTGGGACGTCTGGTCGCCGGGCCAGCGTGGAGCATGCTGGCGGATCGGCTCCAGATCCACGGCTCGGTCCTCCGCATCGCCACGATGCTGGCGGTGGCCGGGCTGGTGAGCATCTCGACGGTCCTCGGCTGGTGGGCGAGCGCGGCGATGCTGCTGCTGTCAGTGGGGCGGGCGCCGATGGCCCCGGTGGTCGACGGCATGGCCCTGGCTGTTCTCGGGGACGACCGGGGCAGCTACGGACGGCTGCGGCGGTGGGGCTCCATCGGCTTCCTCGTCTCTGTCGCCAGCGTCCCGCTGCTCGTCGAGCACTTCGCCATCGGACAGCTCACCCCGGGCATCGTCCTCGCCATTCTCGCCGCGCTGCTGACCTGGGTGCTGCCCAGCCCCCCACCGAGCCCCCGGCGCAGCATCCTGCCCGCGCTGAGGGTGCTGGCGAAGAACCGCTCGCTGCGGTGGATCCTCGCTGCTGCGGCGCTGCACTTCTCCGCCCATGTTGCCGCCACCAGCTTCCTGGCTGTGCACATGGACGCCCTCTCCCTGGCCTCCTGGTGGACTGGAGCAGCGCTGGCGGCTGGAGTGGTGGTGGAGATCGCCGTGATGAGCGTCTCTGGCCGACTCCTGGAGCGGTTCTCACCGGAGCGGGTCTTCCTCTTCGCCACCGCGCTGGCGATCGTGCGCTGGCTGCTGACCACTGTCGCGGACAGCGGGCTGGCCCTGGTGGCCTGCCAGTCGCTGCACGGGATCACCTTCGGGGCGTTCTGGGTTGCCGGGGTCGCCCTGGTCGCGGACCGGTCCCCGAAGGCCGTTGCGACCTCCGCGCAGGGCCTGCTCGCGGCAGCGGTCGGTGGGGTGGGCTCGATGATCGGGCTGGTCGGGGCGAGCTGGGTGGTGGAGGTGATGGCGACCCGATGGATGTTCCTCTGCGGTGCTGGGATCGGTGTCCTCGCGCTGCTCTGCGCGATCGTTGGGACGCGGCGCGGGGTCGGCTCTCCGGTAGAAAAATCATAGCGCCGACGTTGAGCCCTCAGGCAGCATCAGCCTCACCAGTCTGAACAGCCCACAGCCGCGCATACCGACCACCGACAGCCACCAGCGCCTCATGGCGTCCGCGCTCCACCACCGCCCCATGCTCCATCACGACAATCTCATCCGCATGGCGAATCGTCGAGAGCCGGTGAGCAATCACAATCGTCGTCCGCCCCTCCGAGATCCGACGCATCGAGCGCTGAATGGCCGCCTCAGTGTCATTATCAACCGCACTGGTCGCCTCATCGAGCGCGAGAATCGGAGCGTCCGTGAGCACTGCCCGGGCAATGGACAGCCGCTGCCGCTGCCCCCCGGAGAGCTTCTGACCCTGCTCACCGATGACCGTGTCGTACCCCTGGGGCAGCGCAGCGATGAACTCGTGGGCCTCCGCGAGGGTCGCCGCAGCGAGGACCTCGTCATCGGTGGCATCGGTGCGGCCATAGACGATGTTGTCGCGGACGGTGCCGGGGAACAGGAAGACGTGCTGGCTGACCACACCGATGGACTGCCGCAGCGAGTCGAGGGTCAGGTCACGCACATCGTGACCATCCAGCGTCACCCGTCCGCCATCGACATCGAAGAACCGCAGCAGGAGGCGCAGCAGGGTGGACTTGCCTGAGCCGGTGGAGCCGACGATGGCGATGGTCTTTCCCGCAGAGATGGTCAGGGAGAAGTCGCTGAGCAGCGGGGGGCGCTCGGGGTAGGCGAAGGAGACCTCCTCGAAGCAGACGGTGCCCTTCACCTCGGTCAGCACCGTCTCTCCGCCGGTGATCTGGATGGGGGTGTCCAGCAGGTCGAGCACCCGGGCGGTGCTGGCCATCGCGCGCTGGTAGAGGTCGAAGGTCTCGCCGAGCCGGGTCAGGGGCCAGAGGAGGCGCTGGGTGAGGAAGACGAGCACCGTGTAGGCCCCCGCCGCGATCTCCCCCTCGATCGCCAGCCAGCCGCCGTAGACGAGGGTGGCGGTGAACCCGATCACGACCGCCATGCGGATCAGCGGGGAGAACGCCGAGGACACCGCGATGGCCTGCTTGTTGGCGGCCCGGTAGGCCTCCGATGCCTCCGAGAGCCGGGCGACCTCGCGATCCTCGCTGGTGAAGCTCTTGATGGTGGCGATGCCCGAGAGGTTGTTGGCGAGGATGGCGTTGAGCGCACCGACCCGCTCGCGCACTGCGGCGTACCGCGGCGCGATGGTCTTCTGGAACCGGAAGCTGCCCCACAGGATCAGCGGCACCGGCGCGATGGCCCAGACCGCGACCCCCGCAGACACCCCGAAGAAGGTCGCCCCGACCACCACCGCCGTCGTGGCCACCTGGAGGATGTTGTTCGCGCCGCCGTCTAAGAAGCGCTCAAGCTGGTTGATGTCGTCGTTGAGCACGCTCATCAGTCCGCCCCGGGAGCGGTCGGCGAACCAGGCCATGTCGAGGTCCTGGATGTGGGCGTAGGCCTCCAGGCGAAGCTCGTGCTGCACGGTCTGGGCGAGGGTGCGCCACAGCCAGGAGAACGCATACTCAAACAGCGACTCCAGGCCCCAGACCAGCACCGTCAGCACAGCGAGCAGGACGAGCTGGTGGATGACGTCGGTCACCCCGAGCTGTGCGAGAAGGGAGTCCTCCTGCTCCACA
>JBLHNG010000587.1:0-5709 GCA_047621685.1 Myxococcota bacterium
TCCGCCACCCGCACGTCGCTGGCTCCGTCCGCCGCCCATGCTCGGCAGTCCGCCACCGCCCATGCCCGGCAGTCCGCCGAACATGCCGCTGTTGCCGAGCTGCCCCATCATGGTGCGGACCTGGACGAAGCGATCGTAGAGATCCTTGACGTCCTCGGTCTTTCGGCCGCTGCCCCTGGCGATGCGCCGGAATCGGGAGTCGTCGAGGATGTCTGGATCGTTGCGCTCGGCCTTGGTCATCGACTGGATCATGGCCTTGACCTTGAGCAGCTCGCGGTCGTCGAGGGCCTCGGGGGGGAGCTGCTTGAGCATCTCGCCCATGCCGGGCAGCCGCTCGAAGATCGACTTGAGCGAGCCCATCTTGCGGATCATGTCGATCTGCTTGAGGAAGTCCCCGAAGGTGAACTGCCCCTTGAGCATCTTCACCGCGTCCTTCTCAGCGGTCTCCTGATCGACGACCTGCTCGAAGTCCTTCATCAGACCAACGACATCGCCAAAGCCCAGGATCCGGTCGGCGAGTCCCTCGGGGCGGAACTCCTCCAGCTTGTCCATGCCCTCGCCCATGCCGATGAACTTGATGGGCTTGCCGGTGACTTCCTTGATGGACAGGGCCGCGCCGCCTCGGGCGTCGCCGTCGAGCTTGGTGAGCACGAAGCCGGTGAACTCCAGCCGACGGTCGAACTCCGCGGCAGTCTTCACCGCGTCCTGGCCGATCATGGCGTCGCAGACGAACAGGATGTTGTCCGGCTTCGTCTTCTCCTTGATCTCCTCCAGCTCGCCCATCAGCTTGTTGTCGACCGCGAGGCGCCCGGCGGTGTCGAAGATGACGACGTCCCGGCCGACGTTGCGGGCCTGCTGCACACCGAGAGTGCAGAGCTGGACGGGGTCCATGCCCTTGATGCTGAACACCGGCACGTTGAGGCGACGGCCGAGGGTCATGAGCTGATCGACGGCGGCCGGTCGGTAGATGTCCGCAGCGACCAGCATGGGCTTCTTGCCCTCAGCCAGCAGCTTCTTGGCGAGCTTTCCGGCTGTGGTCGTCTTTCCGGAGCCCTGGAGTCCGACCATCATGATCAGGGACGGGTTGCCGGTGAGGTTGAGGGTGGCATCCACCGGACCCATCAGGTTGACCAGCTCGTCGTGGCAGATCTTGATGAAGTGGTCGGCGGGGGTGACCCTGGCGTTCGGCGGCAGGCCCTCGATGGACTTGGGGGCCTTGAGGGTGACGACCTCGCCCAGCGCCCGCTCCCGGACCCTGCTGAGAAACCCGCGCACCACGGACAGCTCGACATCGGCCTCCAGAAGACTCACCCGGACATCGCGCAGTGCGTTCTTGATGTTGTCTTCGGACAGCTGCGTCTTGCCCTGGAGCTTGAGGCGAGCGTTCTTGAAGCCTTTGGAGAGGGTCTCGAGCATGGATTTCCCTGTTCAGTCGATGGCAGCGGAGTGCTTAACATCCGCACCGCGAGCCGGGGGGACAAGGCGCTAAGCCATGGCCTGTTGTGCGTTGACAATGCCCGCCTGATGCAGCGGCTCGTCGGGCTGGAGTGCTGCTGCGCGCTCATAGGCCGTCAGGGCCTCGCGGTGAGCGCCGAGGAGCTGGAGGGCATCTCCGCGCCCGTGCCAGGCCCAGGGATGCTCCGGATCGTGCTCCAGGATCGTACCAAAGTGGTGCAAAGCGTCGGCATAGTGACCGGCCTCAAACGCCGCACGCCCGGCACTCAGTGCATCGACGGATCCGGTCGGCAGTGAGATAACCATGCCTGGACGATCCGCCGAAGCGAGGCGGGAGAGGGTGGCATCCGAGGGACGCCCGAGCAGCCTCCGGCCCAGCCCGATGAGCACCAGGACGCCGCGATCGAGGCGGTGTGCCCAGGGTGGACGCTGTGGCGGTGTGGTGTCGATGCGCGGTCTCCAGGAGACGAAAGGGGATGGTGAGGGCTATATTGGCTCGCTCAGGCATGCTTCGATAGTACTGCCGCCCAGGAGGTTGACAAATGATCCGAGCACTGATGCCCATCGCCCTGACCGTGAGCATGGGCTGCTCAGACTATGAGGTCTACTCGCTGGAGAGCGCCGACATCTTCTACCAGCTGGAGGCCAGCGAGGTCGACATCCTGCTGGTCGTCGACAACTCCTGCTCGATGCAGCCCTACCAGAACAAGCTGGCGGCCAGCTTCGACTCGTTCCTGACCTACTTCATCGAGGGCGACGTCGACTACCAGATCGGGGTGACCACCACCTCACTGCAGGAGGTCGAGTACAACCCCGCCTACAATAAAGACTGCCCTCAGCAGGTCGTCGATGCCATCCCGGCCCCCGGCGCGCTGGTGGATGGCATCATCCTCACCCCCGACACCCCCAACCCCGACAGCACCTTCAGCGACATTGTCAATGTCGGCATCTGTGGTGCTGGCTACGAGATGGGACTGGGCAGCGCCCGGCTGGCGCTCCAGCACGCCGGGTCGGGTGTCTACAACGACGGCTTCCTCCGAGACGAAGCCTACCTCTCGATCATCTTCGTCAGCGACGAGCAGGACGGCTCGCCGCTGCCGGTCAACGACTACATCAACGAGTTCCGCGACTCCAAGTCCGGCGGCGGGCGGGAGTCCGTGATCGCCAGCGCGCTGGTGGTCGAGAACACCAACGCATGCAACCCCGAGCAGCAGGAATACGCGACCGTCGGCAGCCGGTACATCGATGTCGCGGAGCAGACCGGTGGGCTCATCGGCAACATCTGCGGCGATGACTTCGAGAGCATCGTCACCGAGCTGTCCCTGAACAGCTCCCGGCTCACCGACACCTTCTACCTCTCCGCGCTGCCCGAGCCCGGCTCCCTCCTCGTCGGGGTGTCCAATTCCGGTGACGTCTATGAGATCGACTGCGACACCGGTGAGTGGACGTATGAGCTGCAAGAGGACGGGGACGAGGTCCTGGGCGTCATTGTCTTTGACCGCGCCTACATGCCACCGCCCAACAGCAAGATCACCGTCAAGTACGACCGCGGAGACGGCGACCCGGCCAGCTTCTGCGGCAGCGACACCACCGACAGCGTCGTGGAGTGATGATGCGCACCCTCACCACCATCCTCCTCGCCTTCATCCTCGCCTTCGCCACAGCCTGCAGTGGCGGCGATGGGGATGGCACAAAGGACGGCGTCTGCGCAAACAGCGCGGACTGCCCGGACAACTTCCTCTGCCTCGAAGAGGTCTGCACCGAGATCGGCTGTACGGAGTCCTCGGACTGCGCGCTGGGCTACTTCTGCGACGCGACGTACACCTGCACCACCGGCTGCTCCGAAGATGTTGACTGCATCGCTGGAGAGACCTGCAACACCAACAGCAACACCTGCGAGGCCTACGGCTGCCGGGACACCCAGCTGGACTGCGCCTACGGGGAGTTCTGCGATCAAACCACCGGGGAGTGCTACTCCGACGACCGCGACCACTGCGGCAGCTGCGATGTCTTCAGCAACAACTCCTGCGGCAACGGGGCGGAGTGCTTCGCGTTTGGTGGCGACTCCTGCAACAGCGCCAACGACTGCGATCCCGGCTACAGCTGCGATGGAAACTTCACAGGCATCCCCGGCCAGATCTGCCACATCGACTTCTGCGAGGTCGAGTGCAACGTCAACGAAGAAGAGGCCTGCCCGCGTGGCTTCACCTGTCTTGCGGCCGGTCCGACGGGCTTCTGCTCTGCTGACTGCGCCTTCATGACCGAGAACGGCTTCCTGGAGTAGTCCCAGACCGCTCGCTTCTGACCAAATCGCTGCCGACCTACTTCGCCGCCATCAGCAGCTCGCTGCCCCGGACCCCGTCCAGCAGCGCGACGCTTCGGCGGCGAAGCTGTCGGATGACCTGCCGGGGGCGGGACTCTTCCTTCAGCTCATTGAGCATCGACTGCACCGCGGCCTGGACCTGTGCGTCGAGCTGCGCGACCGCCCAGGCTGGCGGCTCCTCACCCTCCGCGACGGTGATCGGCGGGGCGATGGGTGCCCCGATCTTGTAGCGCAGGGTGGTCGGCGGCGGGAGGTGGGGGAGGGGACCGATGGTGAGGCCCCAGGGAAAGGACAGCGAGATCGGGAAGACCTCGGCACGCGCCAGCTTCGGCAGCCCCATCGCCCGGGCCAGCGGGGCGCCGTCGGTGAGCACCATCAGCGTGCTCTGGGCACCCGCGTTTGCGATCGGAACGATGGAAACACCGGCCTTGATCGCGATCTTCGCGTACCCGGTCCGTCCGGCGAAGTTGACCTTGTAGCGGTCCTTCCACGGACGCCAGGTGTCCCGGTCGCCGCCGGGCATCACGATGAGGTCGCGCTTCCAGTTCTTCAGGACATCGACCGCCATCGTGCGATCCGCCCGCACCGCCCCGAGCTGAGCGAACATGCGCCCGGGACCGTCAGCAGCGAAGATCATCTCATGGGCCATGACGTGACCGGGCCGGGAGAAGCCGAACCGCTCCTGCCAGGCGTACCAGAGGCCGAACCCGTCGAGCACTGTGGTGCCGCCGGAGTGGTTGGAGACCGCCAGGACGTTGTCGTCTGCCGGCAGGTTCTCCCAGCCGTCGACCTTGAGGCCGAAGTAGCGCCCCTCACCGAAGATCCGCCCCATGCGGCGGTGGAGGATGCGACTGGCGGCCTCGTCGTACTGCTCAGGGCCAGCACCCCAGCGGGTGCCGGAGTCTCCCTGGATCCAGCGGACGATGCGTGAGCGCGGTGCGGTGGACTGAGACATGACGAAGCTCCCGGTGAGGACTGCGAAGTATCCGCTGCCAGCCCTGTTCGTTGACGTTTGTCAGTGACAGTAATGTGAATCGCTGACAAACGTCAACGAACTTGCTGACGTTTGTCAGCGAAATGAACGAGCTACAGTATTCGCCACTCTGGAGATGACGATGGTCCTGCTCTCAGTGCTCCTCTCAGCTACCGCCACCGCTGCCGACGATCCCTACACCGATCAGCAGCTGCTCTCGGAGACCGAGGGCTACCAGACCGTGCATCCTGGCGAGCTGACCATCCTCAAGCAGGCCTCTCCGTCCTTCCCGAAGAAGGCCACGAAGGAGGGCTACCGCCATGAGGAGTGCACCGCGCAGGTCCTCGTCGGTGACAACGGGAAGCCAGAGTCCGCTACGGTCGAGGGCTGCCCGGAGGTCTTCCACCGCAGTGTCCAGAAGGCGGTGAAGAAGTGGCGGGTCGAGCCGGTCATCGGTGAGGACGGGCTGCCGATACCGGTCACCTTCGTGCTGCGGTTCCGGTTCGAGCAGCCGGACTCTTAGGAGGCACCGCGAAGTAACCTGCTTCGAAAGCGGTTCTGAGATGCAAGCACACTGGTTTCACAAAGACGAAGTCGTATCTGGATACTTCGAGGATCTGGGGGGCGCAGCAGATCGGGGCCGGGTTCAGGCAGGTTATTTCGCGGAGACTCCTTAAAGCACCGGGTGGTCAAACGGACTGCCGCTGCCACCGCTGCTGCCACTGCCACTGCCACTGCCACTGCTGCTGCCCCCGGCATCCCGGGGAGGCACGGCATGACGGGGGGTGCCGAAGTTGACCTTGATGCCGCCAGCCTCACCGCCACCCACCATGCGACTCATCACCGCCTGCTTGAGTGCTGGAGCGAGGGCGCGGCGGGTCCAGGGGGCGATGAGAGAGAGGCCCACAAAGTCGGTCAGCACACCCGGGGTGATCAGCAGGACCCCGCCGATGAGCAC
>JBLHNG010000588.1:0-5704 GCA_047621685.1 Myxococcota bacterium
TACCTGCACTTCATGGCGGCTCAGGGGGAGTCTCCGATCGGTCGGCTGATCTTCATCTCCATCGCCGATGGCACCCACCACACCCTCGACGTGCCCCAGGACCCCGGGCTGGACACCTGGATGGTGCGTCAGCTCGACTGGATCATCCTCCAGCACGAGGAGCGCATGGCGTGGCTGGCTCGCCGCCGGACCGCCGCCATTTCTGGCCTGCCGTTTCCCCACGACACCTGGCGGACCGGCCAGCAGGATCTCGCGGCCTGCGTCCAGGAGGCCCTCCACCAGAACAAGACCCTCCTCCTCGCCGCCCCCACCGGCTACGGAAAGACCGCCGCGACCCTGCACGCCGCGCTCACTGTGGCCTACGAGCGCGACCTGCGCGTGTTCTTCGCCACCGCCCGCACCACCCAGCAGCTCATGGCCGAGGAGGTCGTCAGCGAGATGGCCCGTCGGGGCATGCCGATACGGGCGGTGTCCATCCGGGCGCGGGAGAAGATCTGCCTCAACGAGGTGGTCGCCTGCCGTCCAGACGCCTGCAAGTACGCCGTCGACTACCACGACCGGGTCCAGACCGGCGATCTCATCCACAAGGCCTGGAACGATCCGCCCGGCTGTGCCTCCGGAGTGCCCCGCCCCGATGCGGTGGTCAAGATCGCCGAGGCCGAGACAGTCTGCCCGTTTGCGCTGTCGATGGATCTCGCCGGTCAGGCTGACGTGATCATCGGTGACTACAATTACGTCTTCGATCCCGGCACCCGGCTGTCGATCATCGAGGAGAACCCGGACGGCTGGCTGATCATCTCAGACGAGGCCCACAACCTCCCGGAGCGGGCGATGGGCTACGGCTCGCCGGAGCTGTCGCTGATGATGGCCGAGTCTGCGGCGACCGCCCTGGCTGCGATCCCCGGTGGTGCACCGTTCGCGGCGGTGATGGTCGAGATCGCCGTCATGCTGGCTGAGGGGGTCTCTGAGATCCCGCAGTCCGCCCGAGACGGCGAGCTGGCGCTGATCCTGGAGGAGGGCCTCGACAAGGAGCGCATCGCGGAGCTGATCGGTCGCATCGAGCAGGTCGCGCTGGAGTACGCGCTGTTCAAGCTCGACCACGCCCCGTTCCCCGCCGGAGAGACCGACCCGTTCAGCGAGGTCTCCCGGGCGATGTTCCGCCTGCGCAGCGCCCTGGATCGTGCTGGCGATGAGACGGTGGTGATCTGGCGTCGCTCCTGGAAGGACCGTCGGATGCGCAAGCGGCGTCCCCGCATTGCCTCCAGTCAGATGTCCCTGCTCGGCGGGGGCGGCGATGACGAGATCGTGCTGACCGGTGTGCAGGGCGAAGAGACCGGCTTCAAGCTGCTGTGCCGCGATCCGGCGGGCATCCTCGGTCCGCTGTTCGAGAAGCTCGCCGGGGCAGTCTGCATGTCCGCGACCCTCTCCCCGGGGGACTTCTACCAGGCGATGTTCGGGGTCGATGAAGAGAACTCCGAGAAGGCTGAGTTTCCCTCGCCGTTCCCTCCGGAGCGGCGTCAGGTGCTCATCGCGCCGGGGGTCTCCACCGAGTACCGCCGTCGGGACCGGGACCGAGAAGCCACCGCCGCCCTCATCTCCGAGGCGATCCAGACCATCCCCGGCAACGTGGCGATCTTCTTCCCCAGCTTCGCCTTCCGCGAGAGCATGCTGTCCCACATCGACATCCACGGCCGGCCAGTGCTCCTCCAGGAGCGCAGCATGGGCGAGGCCGCCCGGATCGACCTCATCAACACGATGGCGAAGGGGGAGGGGCACGTCCTGATGGCAGTGCTCGGCGGCATCTTCTCCGAAGGCATCGACCTGCCGGGCAGCGCGCTGGTCGGGGTGGTGGTGGTCGGCCCGTCGCTTCCCCAGGCCAACCTCTCCCGCCGCCTGATGCAGCAGTGGTATCAGGAGCGCTACGAGCAGGGCTTCCGCTATGCGTGGCTGGTTCCGGGCATGTCCCGGGTCATCCAGGCCGCTGGTCGGCTGATCCGCACCACAGAAGATCGCGGCAGCGTCGTGCTCATCGGTCGGCGGTTCCTCCAGCGGGACTACCAGGAATTCTTCCCGTCGGACTGGTCTGCGGAGCGCACCCGGAAGCTCGGCGGCTCTCTCGTTGGCTTCTGGGGGGTGTCCGACCCGCCAGTCGGGGAGTAGGTTGTCAGCATGATTCCGATCATCGCCATGCTCCTCAACGTCGTCTCCGGTGTGATCATCGTCGACGCTGTTCTCTCCTGGATCCAGGCCCCGAGCGCCTTCCCGCGCTCCCTGACCACCCAGCTCACCACCCCGCTGTACGCCCCGATCCGTGGTGTCCTGGGTACAAAGGGCGGCATGGACTTCTCGCCGCTCATCCTGCTGGTGTTGATCAACGTGCTGTCGAATTTTTTGACCTGAGAGCCCTCTGCAATACTGCCAGGCATGTCCACTGACCTCGCCGCATCGCAGACCCTCTCCGTCCAGGGCGTCACCGTCCCCGCCTTCCTCTACGGCACTGCCTGGAAGGAGGAGCGCACTGAGGGCCTCGTCGCCAGCGCACTGGCCGCGGGCTTCCGGGCCATCGACACCGCCAACCAGCGCAAGCACTACTTCGAGGCCGGAGTTGGTGCGGCGGTCCAGTCGTGGCTGGCGGCGGGTGGGCAGCGGGCAGACCTCATCCTCCAGAGCAAGTTCACCCACCAGGATGGCCAGGATCACCGGCTGCCCTACGATCCGGACGCCACCCCCGCCGACCGGGTCGCTCAGTCTTTCGCCTCCTCCCTGGAGCACCTCGGGACCGACTACCTTGACGTGTTGCTGCTGCACGGGCCGGAGCAGCGGGAGGGAGTGACGGCGGCAGACGCGGCGTTCTTTGCCGTCGCCAGTGACCTGCACGACGCCGGAAAGATCCGACTGCTGGGGGTGAGCAACGTCACCGCCGCACAGCTCACCGAGATGATCGCGATCTCCCGGGTCAAGCTGGCGATGGTTCAGAACCGCTGCTACGCCCGCCATGGCTGGGATGGCGACGTGCGCGCGATCTGCCGGGAGCACGGCATCGTCTACCAGGGCTTCTCCCTGCTCACCGCCAACCGCAAGACCTGGAACCACCGCTCCGTCGCCGCCATCGCCCGGCGTCTCTCAGTGACCCCCGCCCAGGTCCTGTTCCGGTTCGCCTTGTCTCAGGGGATCCTGCCGATCACCGGCACCACGGACCCCCGCCACATGGCCGCCGACCTCACCGCCCGGGCGCTGGTGCTGACGGGCGCGGAAGTTGCTGCCATCGCCGCGATTGAGTCTTAGCGACCCAGGCCGTCGGCAGGAAAGCCAGGTAGCACCACGTCGTCGCGAAGCTGAAGCTGCCAACCATCATCGTCGCTGCAATGCCCACATGAACCGCCAGCCCGATGATCAGCGCCCACCGGCGGGTCCTCGGAAACAGCACCATCGCCGCAAACACCAGCTCCCAGGCCAGCGTCACCCAGGTCGAGGCCGTGAGGGCGAGCTGCCCCGGCCAGGAGGACAGCACTGGCTCCAGCAGGTGAGGGAACCGCTGGAAGGTGCGGCTGGAGAGGGCGTAGTACAGCGCGGTGCCACCAATCCAGGTGGCACCGGAGAGCTTGGCGATCCCGGTGAACAGGTAGACGACCATCAGCTGGATCTGGACGAGTCGGTGCGCGGTGACCGGGACGAGGGGGGAGGCGTCAATGCCGCATCGTCGTCGGGCCAGCCATGCATCCACCGACAGCGCGGCCCCGGTGGGCGCGAAGCACAGGGCGAGCACGCTGATCCGCAAGATGCGATCCCCGCCATGCTGGAGCCACGGAGCCCGGTGATGCAGCGCCACCTGAACCACCAACGCAGCGATGCACATCAGCCGACTCTGCCAGCCGACCAGCATGCCCACCAGCGGGATCAGGCCCAGGAGGTGTGCGGTGGCGAGGGCATCCCCGGACAGCCCGTCGAGGTAGCTCCACCGCAGGTAGGACGAGCCGTCGAGGATGGTCTGGGTCGAGACGGGGCCAGCATCGGAGAGCAGCGTCAGGTCGCCGATCCAGGCGAGGTGCGAGGCGATGAGCAGGATCGCCAGGGTGATGCGCATCACCCCCAGCGAGCGGGCGTCGACCGGGGCGAACCAGAAGCGGCTCCAGGCATCGAGCAGCCGGGTCATCGGCAGCGCTCGGTGCGGACGACGGTGCGCTTCTCGGTTGGTGGCTCACCCGCGCGGCGTCTGGCCGGAGCTGGGGTGCGGGTGTCGACCTTCTCGATGCGGATGACATCGACATCTTCCTGGGCACACAGCCACCGGGCGTAGTCCTTCAGGGCGCGGCTTCGCGACTTCGACAGCAGGTTGCGCTCTAGCTTGCCCGCCCTCTGGTAGCGCCACTCGACGAAGACATCCTCTCGGCTGCCCATCAGCGGGGTCAGCGGGATCCACGCACCATCAGCGGTCTGCCCGGTGACCTCCATCCAGCGATCAGCGATCGGCGGGTTGGGGGCGAACATGCTCCAGCCCTGGTAGACCCCGACCAGCCGCTCATACCCTCGGCTGTGCGTGCGGATCCAGTCCCCCGGGGGAGTGCCAATCGCCAGACTCCCGACCACCGCGGTGAGGTGGAGGAGGATCAGCAGCGAGGTGACGGCGCGGGACAGGGGCGACATGGCGCCATCATATTCGGGAAGCACCGGGGGAGGCGTGGCACCCCGCGACAGGTCGCTGGATCCGCGCTCAGGAAGCCTGGCGCTCGATCTTCTGGTTCTTCGAGGCGATCTGGCGATCGATGATGTTCATCAGGGTCATGCCGCCGAGCATCCCGCCGACAAACATCAGCACCGTGCTCGCTCCGCTGGCGAGCGAGACGAGGGCCGGGCCAGGGCAGAAGCCGCCCAGCCCCCAGCCCAGTCCGAACAGCACCGCCCCGCCGAGCAGCCGTCCGTTGACGTCGCTGCGGGTGGGCACGCCAAACTCTGCGGCGAAGATGGGCGAGGTCATGCGGGGAACCAGCCGATACGCCACCATGTGAACGCCGATCGCGCCGACCATGACGAACGCCAGGGAGGGATCCCAGCTGCCGGTGACGTCGAGGAAGCCGACGACCTTGGCGGGCTGGGTCATGCCGGAGATGCCGAGCCCCAGTGCGAAGATCAGCCCGGCGAAGAAGATGGCGATGTTGTTCTTCATCAGACCGCTCCACCGAGCAGCTGGGTGACGATGGTGGCGCAGACCACGCCCGCGCCGATGAAGGTGACGGTGGCGACGAGGGAGCGGGTCGAGAGACGGGCCAGCCCACAGACACCGTGTCCGCTGGTGCAGCCGCTTCCCATTCGGGTGCCGACCCCGACCAGGACCCCGGCGATCACCAGGGCAGCGGGGGAGCGCACGATGTCCATCGCGAACACCTCTGGAGCGGCCACGAGCAGGACGATTCCGCCGGCCATCAGCCCGCTGAGGAACGCCACCCGGCTGCTGGAGTCATCGGAGCCACCGAGCAGCCCACCGAGGATGCCGCTGATCCCGGCGATGCGTCCGCTGAGCAGGAGCATCATTGAGGCGCTGATGCCGATGAGCACCCCGCCGATGGTCGAGGCAAGGGGGGTGAAATTCTCCATGGACTCTCCTGAGATTCCCTACTAACCCAAGCAAGACCTGTGCCCGTCCGTGGCTGAACCCTGGCATGCAGTGTGCAGTGTGCAGTTACAATGGTGTACCCAGGAGGACACG
>JBLHNG010000589.1:0-5687 GCA_047621685.1 Myxococcota bacterium
ACCGGGCCAGCGTGGAACCTCAATTCGAGATCCGCCCGACTGCACCGCCTGGATCGAGGCGACAGCCTGTGGGCGTTCACCCGTCGGCTCGATGGTGCCTATGCACTGGCCGCCGAGCTGGTGGTCCGGGCGAAGGTCTGCAACCACCCGGGGCATCCCTACGGACCCTACGGGGTGTGGGGCGACCACGACCGGTCCCGGTACTTCGACGTCACCGCATCTCCCGCCGTCGAGACGGTGGTTCGCGCCCTCAGCGTGCGACCGAAGACGCTGATCCTCGGGCGGTCGTTTCAGGGGCCGGGCGCGATCCGACTGCTCACCGCGACAGACCACGCTCAGCTCGTGGTGTTCGCAGACACGCTGCCGCTGTACACCCCGCTCCACGGTCTCGACGATCACCTCCTGGAGCAGGCCAGCATCGCCCCCCGTCCCCGCTGGCCGGCGCTGATCTCCGATGTCATCCCGCCGCGTCGCCGTGCCACCCTCCAGGCTGCCTACAGTCGAAGTCGCGTCCATGTCCTCGCCCTCCGGCAGCGCTACGCCGGCCGCTGCCAGGTCTGTGGATGGCGGGCACCGGCGGACTTCGAGGTCTGTGAGGGCCACCATGTCCACTGGTTGAGCCGGGGTGGGCAAGACGACACGAAGAACATGGTCCTGCTCTGCCCCAACCACCACCGACTCGTCCACGCCGCTGACGCGCCCCTCGACTTCAGCGTGCCCACCCCCCGGTTCCTGTTCTCCAACCTTCCCAACGCCCCGCTACAGCTCAACTCCCACCTCTGAGCCTACAGCCGCTCCAGCATCGCCGGGTTGGTGTGGAGCCGGTAGCCAGGCAGGGCGCCGAGCATGGCGAACACCGCGCTGGAGCGATGGACGCGCAGGTCGCGGGTGCAGTCGGTGATCCCGGAGCCCTTCTTTGTGTTCAGCCGCAGGGTCGTGTGGGCCTCCAGCCAGATGACTACCACCTCCACCATCCACTTCTCTACCCACTTCCCCGTCGGGGACTGACGGGTGCCGACCCGGATCCCGCGGTCCGGCTCGAAGCGGAACAGGGTGTTGGGCTGCCCGCTGGCGGTCTGCACGGTCGGTGCTGAGACGCAACGGATCGCAAGCTGCTGCCAGACCTGGGCGAACCGAGAGCCTGTCGGGCTGGCGACGTACTGGACCGGCGGCTTCCGGGTGAGGATGGTGCCGTACTGGTAGACGGCGGACTGGCTCCACAGGGTGTGGAGGTGGCTGTGGGCGGCCTGGTGGATGGGGACAGCAGCCGCCTCGGTGAGCATCACGCCAGCCTCGACGTTGCGCAGCAGCCCGCCCCCGGTGAGGTTGGCGCTGCCGAGGAGCGCCTGTCGTTGGGAGCCGCGGGCGCCGAGGTAGACCTTGGGGTGGTAGGTCTGGCCACGGAAGATGCGCACGCTGGCGCCGAGGTCGGTGAGGCGGTCGAGGGCCGCTGGGTCGGTGGTGCCGAAGTCGAAGGTGGTCAGCACCTCCAGGGTGCCCTCCCGCGCCTTGAGCGCTCCCAGCTCCTTACGCAGCAGCTCCACCCCGGTCCGCTTGATGTACGCCACCGCGGCAAAGACCTGATCGCTGCTGGTGATCAGCGACCGAACCGCATCGAGTGGGGGGCGGGCATCGCCAAGGTATTGGAGCATGGGGGTGAGTTTATCGGAGAGGGTGAGGAAGATCCTTGCCGCAGGGCGGGGAGGGGGGTAAATGCCTTGCTCATCGGGGTGTGGCGCAGTCTGGTAGCGCGCCTGCTTCGGGAGCAGGAGGCCGGAGGTTCGAGTCCTCTCACCCCGATCTGATTCCCAGCCTTCAGGCTGGGTTTCTTTGTTTGTGGGAGTAGGTGTGGGCGGCCTCGGTGTGGGCAAGGTGTGGGCAAGCAGTGCCTGTGAGACCGCCAAGCCAGCCCGCGCGACCCGCTCCTCGGTGGCTGACAGATAGCGCTGCGTGCTCTCCAACTCGGCATGCCCCAGCGCGTCCCGGGTCGCGGTCAGATCGCCCCCTCTCTGTAGACTCACCGTCGCGAAGGTGTGGCGAAGATCCCGCAGCGTGATGGTCTGGTGGTAGCCGATGACCTTTGCTGCGCTTGCCCACGACTTCCGAAAGCACCCTGCGACGATGCAGGAGGACAGGGGCATGCCCTCCTCCCACAAGTCGACCAGTTCCATCGCCAGCTCGGCGTGCACCGCGAGGGTGCGAGCGTCTCGACTCTTCGCCGCCCACTCCGGCAGCGCCAGGCGGAAGTGAACCCCGTCGGCGGGCAGCAGCCACGCCAGCGTGAAGCGATCCAGCTCCTTCTTTCGCAGTCCGCACTGAAGGGCGAGCGATGCCTGGGCGGCGGCGGTGGAGTGACCGGCCGCCCGGAGCTGGGCGAGCCAGCGGGAGAGGACGCCGAGGTCGTGGAGCTTGCCCTTCTGGCGCTCGTCGCGTGGGTCCTTGCGGATGACGGGCGCGCTGGGAAGGGTGTAAGCAACGCCCTGTCGACGGAGGCGACTTTGCAGCGCCTTCAGTCCCCGAAACAGCGCCTGGCGCTCTCGGACGATGGACTGCCCACGGACCCGGGCCTCGCCGTGCCCCGCCTCGCCTCGTCGAGCGGCCACGTAGGAGACCAGGAGGGGCTCGTCGATGGTCCGTGCATCCCGATCTGGACCGAGGATGCGGAGGAGGTGGTTGTTCCACTGGTCAGTGAGGTTTCCGATCTGGCGATCAGACACGCCCTGAGCCCGAGCCCGGTTCAGGTCGACATCTCGCAACTCCTCCAGGGTCAGCGAGACCGCAGGGCCTGTAGGTGCGCCGGAAGTCGCGCCGAGCTTTTCGGCTTCAGTGAGGTCTGCAGAGTCTGTTTTCGTTCTGATTTTCTCAGCGGCGTTGAGGGCGGTTTTACGAGCTTCAGCGGCGCCTTTGCTTCTGTCAGGGAGGGCGGTGACACCGGTGCTTTTGCGGACCTTCCGGCCTGTGTGGGGGCCGTAACGTCGACGGAACTCCACCCACCAGGCAGGGGACTTCTTGTGTCGGTAGAGGTACATGCAGGCTCCGAGGTGGGGGTGGGGAGATGGACGATGACAGGCGAGGGCGATCCGTCCGACCATCCGGTCGGCACCTCACGCTGCTGGTGTAGCCAGTGCTCCAGGTCGGACCGATAGTAGCTGAGCTTGCCGCAAATCTTGAGCCTTGGCGGTCCGCCCTTGGTGGGTGGATTGCGGTACAACCAGTCCGCAGACACGTCGAGTATTGCTGCAGCAGCGTGAACATCCAGGCGATCATCGCGGGTGAGGTTGGCGATCATTCGACCTCCAGGGAGTACTGCTCGCCACGCACGGCGGGGAGCGGAGGAAGCGGGGTGGGACGATGGTGGCTGGGAGTGGTCACCCGGAAAAGGTAGGAGCCGGCGTGGCTTTCGTCAGCCACTTTCGCAGCACTGGCGCGGGCACTCCAGTGCAGTGTAGGTTCAACCGTGGCCGATCCAGGGCTAAATCTGGCGATAGTCAAGGATGCACCACCAGTGCGTCGAAAGTCCGGTCGCGGAGTGAGGGCGCCTTCAGGGGGCTGAAAGCTGCTGCACTGTGGTGCTACGGGGCTTCCCGCCGATCCGAGGGGAATTCCAGGGTGCTCGGGGCGGAGTCGCCGAAAGTCGAGGGTGCACCGACAGTGCGTCGAATTCACCCTGTTTATCGGTCTTGAAGGGAGCGATCGGCTGAAAAGTGAGGCCGCACCGGCAGTGCGTCGAAGCCAGCCACGATAATCGGGCGGCATCATCGGTCCAGCCACCGATCAGCGTCCACCAGAGCACCCTCGGAGGTGTCCTGGTAGAGCGTCTGCTTGACCCGCTGACCGCGCTTGCAGATGTCGGCGTAGAAGCGCCCACCATGCTGGATGATGCAGACGAGGAACCGGCCTCGCTCGTGGGTGGCGATGTTGGTGTAGTCGCTCATGGTCGCCTCAGAAGGGGATGTCGAGGTCGGTGGTGAAGTCGTGGGCGGGGACGAATCCCTCCACCCGGGCGGAGCCGTCAGGCTGGATGAGCACCCGGGGGAACTCGTCGGTGTCATCGTCGGGCGGCAGTCCGCCATCGCAGTCGCCGGACTCCGAGGGGGTGCCGGTGTCGCCGTCGGTGCCTGGAGCGCAGCGCGAGCACGGACCCACGCAGCTCCAGCCGATCGCGCAGGACCAGCACGGCGCGGAGCTGGTGCAGCCGCAGTGGTGGCAGCCCAGGGCGCTCACTTCGCCGCCACGCCAACCTGACCGGCGAGCAGGGCGTGGTAGTCGGCCTCGCGGAGAACCACCACCCGATCTCCGAGGGGCATGGTACGGAGGTCCGAGCGGGGGCCGGTCGGGCGGAGAATGGCGCCGTCGAGCTTCGTCTTCTCGCCATCCTCATCGAGCACGATCTCGCCGAGGACGTGCACGGAGAACACCGGCAGCGATGCGCCTGGGAGGATGTACTGCTCGCCGGCGTCGTCGGCCTCGATGTGAACCGCAGCCCCGTTGTCCGGGGCGGGGATGACCACGACCTCACGACCGAGGAGGGCGTTGAAGAAGGCGACCTCGACACCTTCCTCCACCGGCTTGCCGTCTGCGATGCGCTGGAGGGTGTAGCTGTAGCTGGAGACCGCGCGGACCTTCCAGCGCTGTCCCGGCTTCAGGCGGCTGCGGCACGCGGTCTGCTTCACCTCGATCCAGCAGCCCACGGCGAGCTGGGGGGCAGCCAGCCGCTGCTTCTCCTGCCATGCCTCAGTCTTCTCGCGGGCCTGCTGGGCGAGGACCTCACTGCGACTCCGCCAGCACACCGGGCAACGGTCGCCACTCTTCATAAACTTCCCGGCATGGTTCGGGCACGCCGCCAGCACCACCCCAATCGCCGTGAGTCGCTTCCGCAGTGCAACCCGAACCTTCGAGCCGGCGGCGAGCTGCTTCGGTCCCTTGCGCTGCTCGCCGGCCAGCCAGGCCAGCAGGCGTTTCTTGTTGCTCTCCGCGCCGGCCAGCACGATCGCTGCCGCTTCGTCCATCTTCAGGGCGGACTCCAACCAGGCCTTCTCTGCCTCCTCGGCCGCCTCCTTCGCCTCCAGCTTCTCCGCAGCGCAGGCCAGCACAGCCAGCGCGCCCAGCGTGAGCCAGGGCTTCTCCTGGGTCTTGCGGATCCAGTGGAGTCCGAAGCGAATGTTGTCCTTGGCCGTGTCCAGCGCCTTCCAGGCCACCATCGCCTGCTGACGGACGCCGGGGGAGATGCCCTGGATGCAGGCGACGGCCGCGGCGACCTCGATGTCCTCGTTCGTCCGGATGACCGCGAGCTGAGCCGCCACCGGGAGCCCGACAGGATCAGAGGACGCCGGCTCGATGAGGGTGCTGAACGCCAGCGCGCCGAGTCGTCGAAGAAAGGCACGCTCGGCCCCGCCGTTGAGGGTGCATTCTGCCGGGTCGGGCCAGCCGTAGGGGGTGAAGCGGTCGAGCTGTGCCAGGAGCTTCGAGGCGTCGTCACACTCCTCGATCGCCTTGAGGTCGGAGAGGTGGCGCTCTCCGCTCCGGGTGACACCCTCCTGCAGGTCGGGCGTCTCCAGGAGGTCCTCGACGGAGAGGATGGAGTCCTGCTGCTCGATGAAGGAGATCCGGGCCTTGGGGGCGGTGCAGCCCTCGGGAAATTGGAAACGCTTACCATCGTCCGATTCCATCGCCCGTCGCATCTTGCC
>JBLHNG010000590.1:0-5680 GCA_047621685.1 Myxococcota bacterium
GTGCTGGGCATTGGCATGCTGCTGTCGTGCGCGAGCATCTACTTCCGAGACACCCTGCACTGGGTCGATGCGGTCCTGTTGATGGGCATGTTCGTCACGCCGATCTTCTATCCGGCCTCGACCTACCCCAAGCACTTCAACCTGCTGCTCCAGATCAACCCGCTCGCCCACCTCGTCGGGGTCTACCGGGAGCTGATCCTCAACAACGAGCTGCCCCACCCCCACGACTTCCTCATCATCACCATGGTGGCGGTGTTTGCGCTGCTCATCGGCCACTCCGTGTTTCACCACCACCGGGATCGGTTCGCAGATTTGATCTGAGCGGAGATGGCGATAGAGTGCGGGGAATCGGAGGTCATCATGATCGCATCCCTGCTTCTGCTCCCCATCCTCGGCTGTGACAGCGAGCCCACTGCCGCTCCCGCCGAGGCACCCACCGCTGAGGCGCCCATCGCCGAGGCTCACACCGAGCCCGCTGCCCCCACTGAGGCAGAGGCCGGCGAGTGGACCCACTACGGCTCGCCGTTCTCCCTCACCGAGGCCCTGACCGCTGCCGAGCTGCTCGGTGAGCCGCAGAAGTTCGTCGACCAGAACGTGCTCGTCGAGGGCCGGGTCACCGACGTCTGCCAGAAGGCCGGCTGCTGGATGGTGATCACCGACGACACCACCACCATGCGGGTGCTGATGAAGGATCACGGCTTCGCGGTCGACAAGGCCGGCACCGGCGCAACCTGTCGCATCGAGGGCACCCTGGTCGCCAGGGAGATCGACCCGGAGTTCGTCGCTCACCTGGAGAGCGAGTCCCAGAACATCGCGGACATGCCGGAGAAGCAGGCTGAGGGCAACATGGTCTATGAGCTGAACGCGACCGGCGTGTCGATGATGAAGGCTGAGGGTTGAGAATCCGTCGGGCGCTGAACCTGCCGGAGAGTCCCGAGGACTTCAAGGTCGCACAGCGTACCCTCGCCGCAGACGTCCGCCTCCGCGGTGCACCAGACCCCGCCCCCCTCGTTGCAGGCGTAGACGTCGCCTACAGCAAGGTCGGCCCGGACATGGCCTATGCGGTGGCAGTGGTCATGGAGGCCGCCAGCCGACGCATCGTGGAGATCGCGACCTGGTCAGGACCGCCGAAGTATCAGTACGTGCCCGGGCTGTTCGCGCTCCGAGAGGGGGCCTGCCTGTACCGCGTCCTGGAGCGCCTCAAGGCCCGCCCCGATGTGCTGTTCATCGACGGACAGGGCATCGCCCATCCCCGGGGCTTCGGACTGGCCTGTCAGATCGGCCTGACGTTTGACCTCACCACCGTCGGGGTCGCCAAGAAGCGGCTGATCGGTGTCCACACCACGCCTGGAAACAAGCCGGGGCGGTGGACCGCGCTGAAGCGGGAAGACGGGACGATGATTGGCGGGGTGCTGCGGACCTGTGCCGGGGTCAAGCCGGTGTTTGTTTCTCCCGGGCATCGGTGCAGTGTTCAGGCTGCGGTTGGGCTTGCGAGCATGATGCGCAGCGAGTGGCGGATCATTGCCCCGATTCGAGAGGCTGACATTCGCACTCGGCAGCTGAGGGATGAGGGACGGATTCGCTGAGGACTCAGCGGTGCTGAGAGGCTTTGTGTTGCTGAGAGAGCGTGCGCTTGAGGCGTCTCGCGCTCCAGGCAATCACCGCCACCTCGCTGATCGCGGCGGTCTCGAACAGGCTGGTGGATGCACCGGGCTGTCGGGCGAGGGCTTCCAGGAGGCAGAGCTGCAGGTCGATGGCCGGGTCTGCGTCGAGCGGTCGGCGGGCGCTGCCGAAGTAGTACGTTGCAGGGATGGCCCCATCGCCCGGGCTGTCGGTTTCCCAGTGGTCCCGGATCCACAGCCGCATGGTCTTGCGCACCCGGGGTGTCAGCGGCGTCGTCGCGGCCTCTGCGCGGCTCGCGAGCGCGGCCTCGGCCCGACTCACCCAGGTCGCGAGGCTGACCTCGGCAGACGGCGCAGCCGCCACGAGGTTCCAGGCGACCGCGGCGCGGACATGGGGAGCGGCGCCGGGGGGGAGGTGATCGAGGGGATCGCCGACGACGGGCTGCTCCAGGTAGCTCAGCCGAACCGCCTCCGACCAGAACCGATCCACCAGCAAAGCGCCGATCCCCGGATCGATCTTCGCCCAGGCCGCAGCGATCTGCTCGGCGTGATTGATGGTTCGCTTCCAGGCGATGGCCGGGGAGGAGGCTCCGGGGACGCGGATGGCCATGGCGGAGAGGAGGTGGCTGTGGCACTGCTGGGAGAAGGGCTCGGCGGCCATGCAGAGCTGGGCGGTGCGGGCGTAGGGGGCGCCGCTTGCCAGACCGGTCTCGGCTGCGGAGAACATGCACTCCCCTCGCCATCGACCGGCCTCCACGGCGAGGCAAGAGCGGGCGGCGGCACCCAGGTCTCCGGATGTCGCCTGGATTAGCGCGTCCTGGGAGCGGCAGGCCCGCTCGTCTGAGACATCGACACAGCCCGCTTCCTGGGGAGTGAGTCCTTCGACGAAGCCGCCCCCTGAGAGTCCTCCGGGCTCTGTGTTGCTTGGTCCCCCGCTGGCACGGGCGGTCTGTTCGCTGCGCCGGGGTGGGGCCTCGGTGAGGTGGGGGCGATGCTGGATGCGCGCACAGTACTGACGGGCGTCGCCGTCGGGAAGCTGTTGGCAGAGCGTTTGAGGCTGCTGGGGGTTGAGGTCGAGGATCTTCCGGACGAGGACGATGCGCTCCTCAGGCTGTGTGATGGTCTGCAGCGCGGCGACCTGGACGGCGGCATCACGGTGATCCGGGTGGAGGATCCACACCTCTCGACAGGCTGCGTCCAGGCAGTCTTCGATGCGCTCCGGAAGGGGCTCAGGTTGGCTCACGCAGGCCAGGGCAAGCCAGAGCATCATGGGCAGACCGCCCAACCACGCAGGCTGTCAGGAGCCACTGCGCCCACACAGCCACCGTCGAGGATCACCGCCTCGCTCTGGGTGGCGTACAGCGGACCGCGGGGGAGGGGCGCTTCCTGACAGGGACGGGGCTCGCCCTCCGGTGGCTCCAGGCGCCAGATCGCGAGGTGACCGCGCTGCTGGAGGGGCACCATCGGTGGTGGCATCAGCCCGGTCGGAGCAACCCACAGGGTGCGCCACCCGGCAGCATCCCAGGTGGACTGCGCACAGCGCTGGGCGAGGATGGGCACGTGCCGGGGCCAGCCGAGGTAGAGGTTCAGCTCGTTGTCCAGCCCCCCGAGCATCCACTCCCCGGGCTGCTCCGCCATCCAGTCCGCCAGGTCGTGCTGTTCCTGGGCGTGTCGGACGGTGCCCTGGAGCCGATCCCAGGTCTGCGGTGCATCGCGAAGTGGAGCCAGGAGAAGCACCGCGAGGGGAGCCGCCAGCAACCAGGGGCGCTTCATCGACCGCAGCAGCAGCCCGATGCCGACCAGCGCAGCGGGGATGAGCACTGCGGAGTGGCGCTCATGGGACCAGAAGAACAGCAGGGTGGCCGCCGGTGCGAGGGCGACGAGCCCGCTTCGGTGCCGACTCCAGAGAAAGCCGATCGCGCCGAGGCCGATCACCGCGAGGTTCTCCGCGCTCCGACGCAGCAGCTCTCCGACGATCAGCCACCAGAACCGCAGCCCATCCCCGGCCATCCAGGCATCCCGAAGCGGAACGCCCCGGTGATTGCGGAAGTGGGTCATGTACTCGGGGAGGGGATGCTTCCCCGCACCCAGCGGACTGCTCTGGAGCGGCACCCTCAGCCGGTCGGGTAGGAAGTCCGCCCCAAACCACAGGCCGACCCCGCCGAGCACCGCCGCGACCAGGGGCACCCAGATCGGCAGCCCGGCCCGCAGCATGATGGCGAGCAGCATCGCGGGCAGCACAATCACGCCATGCTCTCGGGTCAGGGCGAGGGCGAAGCCAGCGATCAACCACAGCGCGGTCCGACGGCGGTCCGGCTGCCCGTCCCAGGCGAGCCCCGTCCCGACCACCGCGAGCAGGAGGAGCTGAGTGAGGGCGTCGGGCTGCAGCTGGATGGCCATCAGCAGCAGCGCGGGCATCAGGAGGGGGGCCGCGGCGAGTCCGATGGCAGCCCAGCGCGGCACACGGTGGTGGAGCAGCAGCCCAAGGAGCCCGGTGCTTACCCCCACAGCCGCCAGTCCGCTGACGACTCCGCCCCCCCACCACGTCGGCCCCGGTGTGAGGGCGACGAGCAGCGGGTATCCAGGGGCAACCGAGGGGATCAGCCCCCGACGGACCTCCATCGCAGCGAGTCCCCACAGGGCGGCGTCGCTGCCGATGGGCACCGCCAGCGCCAGCCACGCCCTCGCCGCGAGGAGTCCCGCGGCGAGGGCCAGCCAGAGCAGGAGGTAGCGGGCAGGGCGAGGCATGCCACCCACTCTATCTGCTCCAGCGCTGTTCTTGGATCTTCACCACGATAATGTCGAGACGCGGGAGAGAGACTCGAACTCCCAACCTCCGGCTTATGAGACCGGCGCGCTACCAATTGCGCCATCCCGCGTTGTTTCGTGTGGACACTCCTTTGGCGCCCACCTCGCAGTTCTCGGCACCCGTCATCGCGGTGGACAGTTATCCCGCTTGACTGGTGCTCTTTGTCTGAAGCGGGGGTTTCACCCCCAAACCCCCCGCTTCGCGCAGGCATCCTCTGAAACAGACTGTCCACTAAAAGGGGATGAGGTGACCGACGCGCTACCATTGCGCCACTCCGCCTGACTGTAAGAGGGAGAATTGAACTCCCATCCCCGGGGGCATGATTCCCGGTAAATGGCCTTTGTGCTTCCTTACAAGACGCGGAAGGAAGACTCGAACTTCCAACCTCCGGGTTATGAGCCCGACGCGCTGCCAATTGCGCCATTCCGCGTAGTTTATATTTGATCGTAATGTTTAGACGTAGGCGTTCCCCCGAAATGGGCACTGCCATCACGTCAATCCTCACAGCCTCAGCAGCTCAGAGACGAGCCGCCAGAAGCCAGCGTCACACTGTCAGGGAAGCGCGGTGGGGACGGCATTGCTGCTGAATCCCTGTCGAAACCGCTGCTACCCGCAGGGTATTCGCGTTGGCGGTGAGATACCGTTGTACGTGGATTTTGCTGGAGTCGCATGGCCCGGTAAATTGGGCCTTGGAGGTTGGTTTTTCAACCTCATGCCGATCGAGGTGACCGGCGGGAAGGGCGACGTCTCAGGAACAGCAGGGACTCCACAGGGGAGCACGATGCCACGGACGATGTTGTTGGTAGTGCTGGTGTAAGCACACCTCCTCTTGATGAAGTTAACCTACCCATTCTGCATAAACGTGGCAATCAACTCTAAGAAGTTTTTTTGGCACCCGTCATGTCGCCCCCTTCTGGCGGACAGTCTGTGTGAGAGGATGTCAGCGCGTAGCAGGGGGTTTGGGGGTGAAGCCCCCGTTTCAGACAAAAGCGCACCAGTCAAGCGGGATAACTGTCCACCGCGATGACGGGTGCCGTTTTTTTGGCACCCGTCACGGGAGGTCTGATCGGCGGATATTTTGGCCCTACAGACCCTGAGCTGAAGTTGCCAGCAGCCAGTCGCAGACGGGCGAGCTGACCTGCGTGACCCGGCGCGGGGACGGGGTGAGTCCGACGAAGCCGGTCAGGTGGCTGCCTTCTCTTTCACTGACCATCAAGTTCGACAAGTGCCGGTCGCAGACGGGCTGATT
>JBLHNG010000591.1:0-5680 GCA_047621685.1 Myxococcota bacterium
GTCGACGGCTGCGAGGGCGGCGGTGGCGGCACTCACCGCGGACTCGGCGACCCCGGCAGCGGCGGCGGCGTTCTCGGTGGCTCCAGCGATGACCTCGGAGTCTTCGGTGGGGATGCCAGCGGCTGTGGTTGCGGCGGTGCGGGCTTCGGCTGCAGCGGCGCGGGCCTCGGCGAGGCTGGCGGTTGCGGCGGTGAAGTCGCCGTTCTCTGCGAAGGTGACAGCGGTTCCGGCGGCAGTCGTGGCGCTGTCGGCGGAGGTTCGGGCGACCTCTGCTGCGGACAAGGCCGCGATGGCTTCATCGGTCTGGGCCGCCATGGTCCACTGGACCTGCCGGAGGGAGGCGACGGCGAAGGCAATGAGGATCATTGCGACGAAAATGCGGTTCATGGGTCCCTCGGAGGCTGTGCTGTCCGCCCAGTATCTCTCTGGAACCACTCAGCGCTCAAGGGTGTACAGGACGGGTCGCTGAGTAAGCCGACGTGCGATGGGCTTCGGGTGTCCGGCTGGGGGGTGACAGGGGGAGCGACGACTGGAGGCGAGTGCAGCCGCGAAGCGGGCACTCAACGTAAAGAGTGCAGCCCCCCTTGAACGCAGCGCCACAAGCGGGCCGAAGGCCAGCGTTGGCGCGAAGTGGCCAGAAAAAGCGCCGATGAGACGACGAACAGCCTCAGCTAGAACTTGAGACGAGCACCCGCCGTCATCCCATCGCCCAGTCGCTGAGAAGCCGGAGGCGAGCAGAACAGGTCGGCAATATCAAAGCCCACGATCCTCGCATCGGTGGAGCATGGAGGTGATGCCAACGTTGCCAGCCAGGGTGTCGCCAGCCGGAGGGTGGAGGCGACGTTGGAGTCACCGCCTCACTTCAAGGATTCGCCCATCTCTGCTTTCGATGTTGCCGACCTGGACTGCTCGCCCTTCGGGCTTCTCAGCGTCGTGGCGATGGATTCCGAAGGGTGCCCTCTCACCGTGTGAGCAGAGGCTCGCCATCGTCGGCGCCATGCTTTCCCTGGCCACTCCGCTCCAACGCTGGCCTGACGGCCCGCTCATGTCGCTTTGCTCAAGGGGGCTGCACTCACCTGCATTCACCGCCTGACGGCGCCTCTCTCCGGCTCCCCGCCCCCTGTACTACCCGCCCAGCGACCCCAGCATCACCACACCCCGCAGCCTCAGCGGACCGTCCTGTACCGCAACGGGCGCCCTCACTCCTCGCCTCGCTCCGTCCAGGTCTCCGCCAGGTCCGCCATCACCCTATGCCCAGCCATCAGCCCAATATCCGGCAGCTGAACCTGACTCCCCGCCACCCGCACCACCACCGCGACCAGCCCATGCCAGCGCATCAGCGGGGAATCACCCATGTGCACGCTCTGGATCTTCTTGCGGTCAATAATCCAGGTCCGACGAGTAAAGTACCCTCTCCGGGAGATCACCGACTGCTCAGTCACCAGCCAACCCTGCTTCTTCCAGTCCAGCCACGCCGCCGGGATGGACAGCGGAAGAAGCAAGAGCGCCAGCCAGCCCCAGGGGTGCATCAGGCCGCCGATGACCACCGCGAGGAAGGTGGCCCGGATGAGGCTGGCGATGATGCCGCGGTACAGCGCCCGGGGGTGGGCGGGGTTGAGCGGGATGGACCAGGGATCCACTGTGGTGGAGGGCGAGACCTGCTGCACGAGCGCGCCGAGGTCCTCCTGTTCGACCATCGGGACCACACCCTCTGCAGCTCGCACCCGTCCGTCGGCCATTCCGAGGGCGGCGGTCTCGATGAGGGCGGTGCCGTAGCCCATCTGACGGCGCAGGAACGGCTCGTCGATGCGCACAAGCTGCACCTTGCCCTGTGGGATCTCCACCCGCCGCCGGGTCAGCAGCCCCTCAGTGGTCACCAGGGTCTCCCCGCGAAGGGTGAGCTTGAAGCCGTAGTGGCGCAGCAATGATTGGCCACCAGAGAAGAACCATGTCCCAGCAAACGCCAGGATAATCGCTCCGATTATCCTGGCTGAGGACAGCTCCCCGGCGACCTGCTGGGTGGTGTAGGGGTCCAGCAGGGTCAGCCCCTCCATGCCCACTGCAAACAGCAGGGCGACGGTGCCGACGCGGCGCTGGGACAGCCCATAGGCGAGGATCTCCGGGATGCCGAGAGACACCAGGGTCTCAGACGCCTCCGTCTCCTCGTCGGACTCCACCAGCCCCCGTCGCTTGCGGGCCAGCCGCTCAAGGGCCTCCTTGAGACCCTGGGCTTCGTCGGAGGACAGGGCGGAGAGCAGGCCCTCAGTGGAGGCATCCCCGGCGGTCTCGATGCGCAGCTCGACCAGCCCGGTGAGCTTGTGGAGCGGGTTCTGGACCAGCTCCATGTTCTGGATGCGGTGTGGGTCGAGCACCCGGGAGCGCCGATTGAGCAGGCCGCTCTTGATCTCCAGCTTCCCGCCTTCGATCCGGTAGCGCAGGGTCATGAAGTGCACCACGGTGCGGCTCACGGACAGCGCGAAGAACGCCAGGACGAGGCTGAGATCGAGCCCCGCAATGCCCGCCCCGCCCTGTCCGCCGACCACGATGAGCGCCAGCAGCGGCCAGATGCCCTTGGCAGTGCGCCAGGTCTGCGGGAGGAGGTTGATGAACAGGCTGGAGGGGTGGAGCTGACGCCAGGGCCGGTCGATGCCGGGCGGGGCATCGGACTCCATGGCCAAATCCTCGGTGTCCTCGTCGGGATCCAGCTCCGGGTCGGTCACCTCAGACCCCGTCATCTGCCGCACTCCGCTGAGACAGCTCATCACGGAGGCGCTCGGCCTCGTCGGCGTCCAGCCCGGGGACGCTGCCGTCCGCGCTGACCCCGGCGGCGGTGAACAGCTGGAGCCGGGCGAGGCCCATGAAGCGCTCCAGCGGACCCTGCCGGGTGTCGACGTGCTGGATGCGGCTGTGGGGAATGGCCGACCAGCGTCGGAACAGCACCCCGGCCTGAACCAGGAGGTCGTGCTCTCGGACGGCATAGCGGAAGTGGCGATACTGGAGGGCGGGCCATACGATCGCCATGGTCAGCTGCCAGGTCAGCAGCGCCCCGGCGAGGATCGCGCCGATTGTGGGGGACAGCGCAACGCCGAGTCCAAATCCGACCGCAGCGGCGAATGGCAGGCCAAACAGCATCAGCCGGGTCAGTCGCGACAGCCGCCAGAGGGTGACGACGCGGGGATCGAGCCGACGATCGGGTTCAATCACGTGTTCTCATCTTCACGAAGTGGGTGGGGGAGCTGCGAGACAGCGACTCGCATCGAAGATACCCCGACATTGAATCCCTGCCAGGGAGGAGCCATGGATCGTGTCGCACTGATCGAGGCCATTGCACAGGGGCCAATCTCCGGAGAGGCCCTCGCGTCACGCTTCGGGGTGAGCCGCGCAATGGTGTGGAAGGACATCGAGACGCTGCGAGGGGAGGGACTGACCATCGCCTCAAAGCAGGGCTACGTCCTGGAGGATGCTGCCGGTTTTGGCGAGGCAACCCTCAGCTGGCGGTGTGCACGGCCGGTGACCTTTCTGTCTTCGACCACCTCCACAAATGCCATCGCCCGTGACCTCGCCCGAAAGGGAGACCATCGTGCAGTGGTGGTGGCGGACTACCAGACCGCCGGGCGTGGGCGTCGGGGGCGCACCTGGGCGTCGCGCTCCGGCGACAACCTCCTGTTCTCGGTCGTCCTCACCCCCGACGTCCCGCCCCAGCACGCCCCGCGCTGCGTGCTCATCTGGGCGGCGGCGATGGCGGAAGTGCTCGGGGTGCGCCTGAAGTGGCCCAACGATCTGGTCGACGCCGACGGCGGCAAGCTCGGCGGGATCCTCGCGGAGCTGGAGGCGGAGGGGGAGTCGGTTCGGTTCGTGATCCTCGGGGTCGGCCTGAACATCAACCAGGAACACTTCGATGATCTGCCCCAGGCCACCTCGCTGCGCCGTCTGAGGGGAGCGCCCCGGGATCGCGCCGCCCTGCTCGCGGATCTGCTGGCAGCCATTGAGGGCGCGGACGTTCTCGGGGGCAGCCTGGAGGGCTGGCGGAAGGTCAGCAACACGCTGGGTCGGCGGGTGCGCATCAACGGCATCGAGGGCATCGCGCAGGACGTTCGAGACGACGGCGCACTGATCGTGGATGGTCAGGCGGTGCTGGCCGGGGATGTGGAGCTGGTCGCGACGTGAGATACTGACCCCATGGGTACCACCACCTTTCGACTCCGGGTCTGGACCCGATACTTCTCCCCCCCCGAAAAGGTCTGGGCGGTGAAGACCGATCCGGACTGCCTCGCGGCGGAACTCCGCCCCTGGCTTCGCTTCTCGGTCTCTGACGCCGACGGGCTCCTCGCAGCCGTTCGCTCCGGTGACTCTGCGGAGTCCGAGGCACGGCTGCTGGGTATCCGGTGGCCGATCCACCTCACCGGCTCCACTCCCGGCGAGCAGTACGCGGACACCTCGACCAACGCGCTGTTCTCTCGCTTCGAGCACACCCACGTCTTCGAGCCCACCCCCGATGGGTGTCGCTACATCGACGATGTGGTGTTCACCCCCGCGCTGCCCGCGAACAAGCTCACCGCCATCCTCACCCGGCGCCTGTTCGTCCACCGCCACCGCGTCGTTGCTCAGCGCCTGCCTGCCGATCTCAAGACGATCGGCACCAGCATCCTGCGGGTGCTGCTCGAAGAGGAAGCCGACTTCGGGGGGTTGTAGGCCATGCTCCTCACGATCAACGTCGGCAACAGCAACATCGTCATCGGGGTGATGGACGGTGAGACCCCTCGCTGGCGGTGGCGGGTCTCCTCAGACACCCGAACCACCGATGAGCTGGGCATGCTGCTGCTCCAGCTGCTCTCTCACCGCGGGCTGACTGCCGAGGACATCACCGGCGTCTGTGTGTGCTGTGTGGTGCCCTCGCTGCTGTACACCGTGCAGAAGGCCATCCGCCGCTACCTCAACCAGGAGGCGCTGACCGTCGGCTCCGGGGTGCGGACCGGGATGCGGCTGCGGGTGGACAACCCTCGGGAGATCGGGGCAGACCGCATCGTCAGCGCGGTGGCGGCCCACGATCGGTTCGGTGGCCCGGTGGTGGTGGTCGACTTTGGGACCGCCACCACGCTGGACTGCATCGACGCCTCCGGTGCCTACCTCGGCGGTGTGATCGCCCCGGGGCTCAAGATCTCCGCCGACGCACTGTTTGAGCGCACCGCCCGGCTGCCTCGGGTCGAGCTGACCGAGCCTGGCGCCGCCATCGGCTCCAACACCGTCGCCAGCATGCAGTCGGGGCTGTTCTGGGGCCACGTCGGGCTGGTCCAGGAGCTGGCCCGTCGCTGCAAGGCCGAGCTGGTCGGGCCGAACGATGCCGCTCCCCGCTGTGTGGCGACCGGGGCGATGGCCAACCTCATTGCGCCCGCCTGCACCGAGGTCGATGAGGTTGACGACCACCTCACGCTGCGCGGTCTGGTCCTGGTCTACGAGCTGAATCGTCGGCGGCGTTAGCTGAGGTGCCACTCTCAGTGGCGCCTGCCAGACGGGGCTGGACCCGCCGCGTTTTGCCAATGGCATCCTCTTGAGTAGACTGTCTTACTGAGAATGGCCCACATGACGGGTGGCATTTCTCCTTGAATTGACCCGTGATCTTTCCCCAATTCGGAGCGTTGAAATGGCTGCGCAGTATGACTCTTCTCAGATTCGGAACGTC
>JBLHNG010000592.1:0-5671 GCA_047621685.1 Myxococcota bacterium
CGCTCCAAGATGACCAGGGGCAGGTCCACGCCCGGGTCTCCGCCCTCCCAGGCAAACTGCACCATGCCCTGCACCCGGGGAACCACAGCCTCCGGGGCGACGGCAATGAGGACATCGCCGTCCTTGGCCTCGGCGGGGTTGGCGAGGGTGAGGGGGGTGTAGATGTACTCCGGGACCGCCGTCAGCGCAGTGCCTGCGGCGGGGGTGTCGTCTGGGGCGAGACCAGGAAGCTCCCGCTCTGGGTAGGAGGTCGGCTGCCAGAGTTCGAGGGGGTCCTGAGGTTCGAGTGCCTCAGAGAGCAGGTGCTCGTCGACGCTCTGGAGCACGCCCTCCATGATGTGCTCGCCCTGGAGCGGTCCCCAGAGGTTGATGTTCGGCTCATAGCCGCCGGCCAGCCAGTCCTCGGGAATGAGCAGGTAGCCCTCATGGTCCTGGGCGTAGCCGACCACCATGCTGTGGGTCAGGCCCAGCTCTGCCTCCGCACGCCGACGGAACTGCTCGGTGTACATCGCAGTGGTCTCGCCGGGGAAGAAGCCGATCAGGAAGTCTTCCGACGACGTGGTGCCGTCGGGGTTGAGCACGGAGAGCGGCGAGAGCAGCGCGGCGGCGGTGCCAGCCTGCTCGCTGGAGGGCAGGGGCAGCGGAGCCTCGCCGCCCTCCCAGAAGTCATTCAGGCTGAAGATGCCGTTGATGACGAACGAGATCAGCTCGACGTTCATGCAGCCGTCGTAGGGCGGGATCTGACTGCCGATGGTGCCCGCAGAGATGAGCGGATCGTCGTAGCCGCAGAAGACCCCGCCGTACTGGGCGTTGAACTCATCGATCGGAGAGATGATGCTGCCGTCGGTGTCGTAGATGATGTCGTCGGGGGCGAAGTCCTCGTCCGCGTTGTAGGGGGCGTAGTACCAGTCCACCGCACCGTCTCGGGTGACCTGGATGGTGTCGAGGCCCTGCGGGACGGAGTGGCCGACGGAGTCCAGGGTGAGCGGATCAGCGGAGGTCGGGGTGGCGGCCCACAGGTCGTGGATTGCCTCCACACCGAACTCTCCGAGGCCCTCCAGTCGGGCGTACTCGTGACCATGGGTGCTGCTGCCCTGTGGGGAGGCGTCTCCGCCTGCGCCCTGGAGGTGGGCAACCACGACGGGTGTGTCGAACTGCTCCTGGAGAATGACCTCCAGGGCGCCGGTGGAGTCGCTGGACATCATGGCGTTGTCGCCGCCCAGCGAGGTGCCGTGGATGCCGAAGTTGAAGAACAGGCCGAGGGGGTTGTCGTTGAGGTCGTCGACCCGGAGCACGTAGAGGTGCGGATCCTTGCCGTAGCCCGCCGGCACGTCGTCCCAGACCGCCAGATCGTCGTTCTGCTCGCGTCGGTCGGCGTAGACCTGGTCTTCGGGATCCCAGTCCGTCGCGATGCCCATGCCGATCTTCGCCTCGACCCGGCCCTCATAGGCGGCCATCGCGGCTTGCTCCAGCGAGGTGGCGAACCGCCGGAAGATCTCCTCGTTGTACCGATCCCCGCCCAGGTAGAAGTGGATCTGGTCGGAGAAGTTCGCCGGGGCGTTGTGGGTGTGGCTGGTGGTGAGCATGACGCGCCCGTCCAGGTCTGCTCCGGTTGCCTCACTCAGCCGGTCCTCAAGCTCCTCCACCATGCCGTCGTAGCTGTAGATGACGTCGGCTTTGAGCACCACGAGGTTCTGGTCGCCGTTCTCCAGCCACAGCGCCTTGGCCATCGGCCGGGTGTGGATGCCCGCGGAGGACGAGAACGCCAGAGCATAGGCACTCTGCCGCTTGTCGACCGCGCCGTCTCCGCCGAGGTAATTGCAGCGGCTGGAGTAGCCGCCCATCGGCGCGCCCACCGGGAAGTCGATGGGGACCTCCGCCACACCGGCAAGCGGTGCGCCTGCGGACAGGGTGAGGGGGGTTCGGGCGGTCGGATCTGTGTTCGGTCCGCAGGAGAGGAGGATCGTCAGAAGCATGAGGACTCGGGGATCGTCAGGAGGGATCGCGATAGTCGGCGGCGTCGAGCTGGTATGCCTTCATCTTGTTGTATAGCGTCCGGCGGGTGATCCCGGCGGCTTCTGCGGTCTTCCCCAGCACACCTCGGTTCTTCTGGAGCAGTCGGTGGAGGTAAGCCCGCTCGATCTGGCTGACCACCCGTGCCACCGCGGCCTTCATCGGCACACCGTCGTCGATGGTCAGCTCGTCGGGCCGCATCGGCGGTGCGCCCTTCAGCTCCCGGGGCAGCATGTCGGGGGTGACCTCTCGACCACCCGACACGATCACCCAGCGCTCGCAGAGGGAGCGGAGCTGCCGGACGTTGCCCGGCCAGTGGTAGGTCAGGATCGCCCCCATCGCTTCTGCGGAGATCGCCGGGGGCTCGTCGAAGCCATACTCCTCCGCAGCCCGTTCCAGGAAGTGCCGGATGAGCAGGGGAATGTCCTCTCGGCGCTTGCGCAGGGGCGGGAGGAAGATCGGGAAGACGTTGAGCCGGTAGTAGAGGTCTCGCCGAAACCGGCCCTCTTCCACGCTGCGGTCCAGGTCGACGTGGGTGGCGGCGATGATGCGCACATCGACCTGGACCTCGTCGTGCCCGCCGACCCGCCGAAACGACATCGTCTCCAGCACCCGCAGCAGGTTGACCTGTACCGACAGCGACGTCTCGCCCAGCTCGTCGAGGAACAGGGTGCCGCCGTCGGCCATCTCGAACACACCCTGCCGGCGCCCGGAGGCGGAGGTGAAGCTGCCCTTCTCATGGCCAAACAGCTCGCTCTCCAGCAATGTCTCCGTAAACGCCCCGCAGTTGACGCTGATGAGCGGTTGATCGCTGCGCCGACTGCGCTCGTGAATCGCCCGGCTGACCAGCTCCTTGCCGGTGCCGGTCTCCCCGAGGATGAGCACGCTGGCATCGGTCACGGCGACGGCCCGGATCTGGTCGAACACCCGCAGCATCCGGGGGCTGACCGTGAGCATGTGCGAGAAGCCGTGGCGGTCGCGCTGCTGCTGACGGGCGGCGACGAGGTCCCGGCGGCCTCTGGCCTCACTCATCGCCTCTGCGACCGCTTGTCGGAGGATGGCGGGGTTGATCGGGTGGCTCTGGAGCCCGACTGCGCCGGCCCGAATGAGCTGAACCGTGCTGTCGATGCTGGGGAGGTGGGTGGTCGCCATCAGGGGCACACCCGGCGCCCGACGCTTGAGCAGGCTGAGGGTGTCGGCTCCGGACAGCTCCCGCAGATCGGCGCTGAACAGGATGAGATCTGGCAGACACTCTGGCAGCAACGCCAGCAGCTCCCGCGTCGAGGCACACACCAGCACCTGCCGGTCATCCTGCTTGAGGGCAGCCTTGACCCGGGCGGCGGTTGCGGAACGATCCTCAATGAGGAGCACCGTCTGACGACGGCTCAGGCCCGCCGGATGTGATGATATGCGATCGGTCATCGGGGCGACCCAACAGAGCACAAGCCAGGACCATCCGCAAGGGGATAAATTGAAGAACACCGCGCCAACCCGCCGGGCCATTCTGCTTACGGCAGCGGCGGTGATCCTGGTCTCGATGTGGCCCTCTCTGCCGCCATGGGATGCCCTCATCGGCGACCCGCTGGGGGAGACGGACAACCACGTGTGGATGTTCTGGCGGCAGGTCCGCTGGATGGTCGAGGGGGTCATGCCGCTGAGCAACGCGCCTGCGGGCGTGCCGATCCCGCTGATGGATCCGGTGAACCTGCCGATGTTCGCCGCCTTGTCGATCTTCGGCCCCACGGTGGCCTACAACGGACTCGCCCTGTGGAGTGTGATCCTGGCGATGGCGGGGGGCTACGCGCTGTCCCGGCAATTTACCGGGCGACAGGGGGCGGTGGTCGGCATGGCCTCTGCCGGCAGCGCGCCGTTCCTGCTCGGGGTCATCGACTTCGGCATCACCGAGAGCTGGACGCTGGGCTGGATGGGGCTGCACGCCGCAGCGTTGATCGCCTATTCCCGCACCGGACGGACCGGGCTCGCGCTGCTGAGCGGGGTGACGCTGGGCGCGGTGGCGCTGTCGGGCTGGTACCACGCCCTGCTCGGGCTGGTCATCGAGGCGGTGCTGGTCTCGGCCCTGCTGTGGCGACACCGGCGGGTGGGGATCGTGCTCCAGGGGCTCATCGGCGCAGCCATGGTCACCCCGGCACTGGTTCGCTTTCTGGAGGTCCGCGGGCAGTGGGAGGTTCGCTGGCTGTCCCCGCCTCCCGGTCCTCCCGGTCCTCGACCCGACTGGGCAGAGCTTCCGGTGTACGGCACCGACCTGCTCAACCTCTTCCTCCCGCAGCTCACCTCGGTCCATCCCTCCAAGGCCGTCTACCTTGGACTGGTCACCCTCGCGCTGGTCGCCATCGGGCTGGTGAAGCGCTGGCGAGTGGCGCTCTTACCGGTCGCGGTGGCCCTGCCGCCCCTGGTCCTTGCGCTGGGCTACTGGCCGACTGTGGCTGGGACCGCGACCGGCTTCCCCGGGCCCGCGTGGTTTCTGGTGCGCGCCTTCGAGCCGCTCGCTGGGCTGTCTCACTGGCACCGGGCAGTGGCCGCGGCGGTTCCGTTCATCGCGGCAGCGGCAGCAATCGGAGCCGACGCCCTGCCCAGGCGTGCCTTTGTCGGACCAGTGCTGGCGATGCTCATCGTGATCGACGCCACTGCACTGTCCCAGACTGCATGGCCCCGTCCCGCCTACATCCCCGAGCTTCCACCGAGCCTCGATGAGATCCCGGGGGAGGGCGGGCTGGTGCAGATCCCGTTCGACAACAGCCGGGAGATGTTCTCCGAAGACCCGGCTCGGATCTACTCTCGATGGCAGCCGATCCACGGACGCATGATCTCGGAGAACTACGAAGGCATGGATGCCCTGCTGGCAGAGTCGAAGGTCGTGGCGGCCTCACACGCCGCCTGCTGGAACCGAGACAACCTGCCGCCCTACTACAAGCCTCCGCCAGAGATGCGTGGGCTGGAGCCGCTGACGGATCTGGCGGTGATTGCCGGGGAGCGGGAGCAGCTGAGGGCATGGGGCTACCGGTGGCTCATCCTGCATCGGGAGCGCTGTCGGGTCCCGGCCCGTGCCATTCCAGCGATGGAGTCCATGTTTGGACCCTCGACCACCCTCAGCAACGGGGATCTGCTCTGGGAGCTGTGAGACCCCACCAATTAAGAAACCCGGACAACCTGAATGCCCGGATTTCTATATTTTGTCGATCGAATTCGATTGGGAGTCGATTTCGAGGGCTTTTATCGACTACTCAACCGTGAACTCTACCGTGGCGGGGGTCTCGCCGATGGCTGGTCCAGAAGTAACGGCTGCGAAAGCCATCCAGATCAGCGCCAGGAGGAAGAACAGGTTGAAAAGCGAAGATGTAGCAGGCTTTTCGTTGTGGGAGGTCGTCAGAGAGCGGGCCATGTCAGCTCCAGGTACAGCGGGGGGAATTCAGCGTTGACGGGGTCTGGTTGATGCTCTGGGAGTGAGCATCGGTGGGATAGTGCAGAGACAGCTGGTGTTCTGCGCCCACCTCTTTAGCAAACCCCGTGCCCGGTTGACAAAGAGAACGAGAGAGAAATGAGAGTCCTCCATGTCCTGTGCGATCTCAGCGGCGGCGGCGCCGAGCGTCTGGTGCTCGATTTGTGCCGATATAGCGCGTATGACGCCTATGTTGCTACG
>JBLHNG010000593.1:0-5666 GCA_047621685.1 Myxococcota bacterium
GCTTGAGCGTGACCGTGGGCGGAGACACCGAGACCTTCACCATCCCCAACGACCTGGACTCCTGGAACCATGGCGGTACCTCTCGGATCACCGTCGAGATCGATCCCTGTGACATGGGGCCCACGCCCTCAATCAGCCTCCAGGCCACCGACACCTCCGGCCTCACCAGCCCCAACGCCTCCCACTCCCACACCCTGACCACCCCCGAGATCCAGGTCGACAGCTCTCGCGCGGATGACTTCTCAGACACCTACGCCACCCTCGGGGTCAGCGGGGTGGACCTCGGCACCCTGGCGAGGCCCTCCATCCTGTGCGGGAACATCTACGAGGCCACCAACAACGGCACCGCGTTCACCGGTGACCTCGACTACCTCGACTTCCGCACCGGCTTTGGCGGGACCACCACCTTCACGCTGACCTGGTATCAGACTGCCGACTACGACCTCTACCTCTACAACGGCAATACCGGGGCCTCGATGTCGTCGTCCTACACCGACGGCAACACCCAGCCCGAGGCATTCACCACCAGCCTCACCTCCGGGCAGGACTACATCCTGATGATCGGTGGCTGGACCGGAAATGCAGGGGACTGGCGGCTGATCCTCGAGTAGCGAAGAGGCTCACGGCTTCGCTCTGTGCCGGTGAGCGAGGGAGCGTCTTGGTCGACCGGTGTGCAGGCTGTCAGGACGAGCAGGCTGAGGGCGTGTGGCATTAGAGGAGCATGCCGTCACAATGTTAGTCGGCGATGGAAGTGATCACGTGAGGCTGGATGATCGTCATCGAGCTGTCAGGTGGTCGGTCAGAATTGGGGGTCGAAGTGTCTGATGAGTCCACCCGCGCCGGAGTCGCGCTGATCCTTGCCGCTGGTCGCGGCACCCGCATGCGAAGCCGCCTCGCTAAGGTCCTCCACCCGCTGCTCGGCCTGCCGATGGCCCGGTTCTCCATTGATGCGGCGGTGGATGCCGGGCTGGCCCCCACCGTCATCGTCCACCACCAGGAGGATCAGGTGCGCGCCGGGCTGGCGGGTGAGGGCATCCGCTTCGTGCGTCAGGAGCAGACCCGGGGCACCGGCGATGCGGTCGCAAGTGCCCTGCCGACCCTGCCCGCTTCGGGGGTGGTGGTCGTGCTCTGTGGTGACACCCCCCTCGTCCGGGGCGAGACCCTCAAGCGACTGCTCGCGGAGCACGGCGACCGGCTCGCCACGGTCATCTCCACGGTGGTCGCTGAGCCCGCCCGGTACGGTCGGCTGGTCCGAGATGATGGTCCGCTGCGCATCGTCGAGGCCAGCAGTGCCACCCCCGAGCAGCTCGCGATCTGCGAGATCAACACCGGCATCTACGCCTTCGATGCGGCGTTCCTCCATGAGGTCGTGCCTCACCTGCCCCCGAATCCCCCCAAGGGCGAGATCTACCTCACCGACGTCCTCCAGCTCGCGGCCGAGCGGGGTCGGGCCGGGGTGCTGGTTGCTGACGACCCAGACGAGTTCCTCGGGGTCAACGATCGGGTGGCGCTGGCCCAGGCCCGGAGCATCCTCCAGAAGCGCCACATCGAGGCGATCGCCCTGTCCGGGGTGACCTTCGAGGACCCAGGCACCACCCTCGTCGAGGCTGGCGTGCAGGTTGGCCCAGACACCATCATCGCTCCCGGCGTCGTGCTGCGCGGCCAGACCCGCATCGGGGAGGGCAGCACCATCGGGGCGCACTGTGTGATCGCCGACACCACCATCGGCGACGGGGTCACCATCAAGTCGCACAGCGTCTGTGAGGGCGCGACCGTGGCAGACGGAGCGAGCGTTGGTCCGTTTGCGAGGCTGCGTCCGGCTGCGGACATCGGGGCCGGCGCGAAGATCGGCAACTTCGTCGAGGTCAAGAAGTCCACCATCGCGGCACGGGCCAAGGTCAGCCACCTCTCCTACATCGGAGACGCCACCATCGGTCCCGGGGCCAACATCGGGGCTGGCACCATCACCTGCAACTACGACGGCTTCAACAAGCACCGCACGACCATCGGTGCAGACGCCTTCATCGGCTCCAACACCGCCCTGGTCGCCCCGGTGACCGTGGGGGAGGGGGCGATCGTGGGTGCGGGCTCGGTCATCACCCGCGACGTGCCCGACGATGCGCTGGCGCTGGGGCGGGGGCGGCAGACCAACATGGAAGGGCGTGCCCTGACGATGCGGGAGCGGCTCGCAGCGATCAAGCGCGGGCTGAGCTGGTCGTGAGGGGAGCGGCTACTCCGTGATGCCCTACTCCTCGATGATGGTGAGGAAGCGGGGCATCAGGCTGACTCCGTTGCCCCACAGCCCGAGCATCCAGGTGCCGTTTCCATCGGAAACATCGAACCGGTCCAGGTCGGACAGCTCCTCGGCGGTGATGCGAGCCCGTCCATCCACGTCGATCTCCCATCGCTGGGTGACGAGGGACTCCACGGTGAGGTAGTCCGCTTCGAGGTCCTCGGGGCTCAGGCCGCTGAAGTAGCCGACCTGGAGAGTGTCGATGGCCTCGGGCTCCATCGGGGTGCCCACTGCGTCGCGGGTCAGCTCGCTCCAGTCCAGATCGCGAGCAGTAGCAGGAGCATGGCTCAGTCCTCAATGGTGGCGAGAAACAGCGGGACTGGGAGCACACAGGTCGAGCAGGTCAGGGCGAGGGTGTCGGCGTCTGTGTCGAGGTCGTCGATGGCGATGGACGTGACGTCATCGATCTCCGCCGACCAGACCACCTCGGCTGCCGACTCCAGCGCGAAGTAGTCCGACTCGACAGAGGCCGCAGCCCCCTCGGCGAGCTGGAAGCCGTCGATGCTGTCGGTGCTCAGCGGGCTGCCGATGGCGTTGGTCGTCAGGCCGCTCCAGTCGATGCGCTCCACCCGTCGCAAGGAGATCGGCTCGCCGAGGGTCACAGCGACCTCGGCCTGACCGCAGCCGTCGGGGAGGGTGATCGTGGTGTCGGTGCCGCCGGGCTCCAGGAACGCCAGAGAGGCGATGCGCCCGACACCGGTGCCACCGTCGGAGAGCACGAAGATGTGAGAGTGGTCCTCGTTGAGGCCTGTCTCTACCGGCGTGTCGAAGAACGACATCTCTGAGAGGTATGCCGGCTCTCCGGGCTCCAGATCGAGGCTGACGAGGCCAACCAGGTCTTGACCACGGAGGTCATCGGTCGCGATGGCGGTCAGGAATTCCTCTGGAGACAGCGGAGAGGTCACCAGATCCAGCTTCGGCTCCGCCATGAAGATGGCCTCGCAGCGCAGGTCGGAGGCCACGGACTCCCAGAGGATCTGCAGACTGTCGGTGTCGGCGGACAGGATCGGCACATCGTAGGTCAGGGTGACCTGATGGTTGTTGGCGTCTGACAGGTGCAGAACACCATCGCTGCAGGCAAGCAGGGAGAGCAAAAGCATGGGGGCCTCGGCCGCCAGTGTACTCAGCGTATGGCGGGTCTGTTGGGCTTTCTCTTCTGAACCGCCGCGAGGTTGAGTTCCGGAGTTGTTTGGGCGCAGCCGGCTGGGGGAGTCGCTTGTGGAGGTGGCCGGGAGGCTGCCGGGCTGACCCCTTCACTGAGCTTGAGTCGGGGTAGCAGCTGGCTGAAGGTGGCCACTGGCGATCAGAGCCGGGGGAGACGTCAGCCCAGGGACGGGCAGTACCGCCACACTTCAAGGATTCGCCCCTCTCTGTTTTTGATGTTGCCGACCTGTACTGCTCGCCCTTCGGTCTTCTCAGCGTCGTGGCTTTCGATTTCGAAGGGTTCTCCCTCACCGGATGGTTGAGGCCCGCCATCGTCCGTGCCCTTCTTTTTCTGGCCACTCCGCTCCAACGCTGACCTCCGGTCCGCTTATGTCGCTTCGCTCAAGGGGGGCTGCACTCCCTGCGTTCGTCGCCTTACGGCTCCTTTCTCCAGTCGCCGCTCCCCCTGCGACCCCCCAGCCGGACACCAGGAGTGCCCGCCTTGCGGCCGCTCCCCCTGGACGACCCACCCAGCGGACCCCAGCCGGACACCGGTCACCGCTCACCATGAACGACTCCAGCGGACCCAGCGTGAGACCCACTGCTCACCACCACACTCCGCGATAGACTGAACGCCAGTTCAGACACTGAGGCAGCCATGAGAGACATCCTCGCCGGGCTCAACGATGAGCAGCGCCGGGCCGTTGAGACCATCGACGGCCCCCTCCTCATCCTCGCGGGCGCCGGCTCCGGCAAGACCCGGGTGCTCACCCACCGCATCGCGCACATGCTCCAGAACGGCGTGCGTCCATGGAACATTCTCGCGGTGACCTTCACCAACAAGGCTGCCTCCGAGATGAAGGCGCGGGTCGCCGCGCTGGTGGGGGAGGGGGCGGACAAGATCCTGGTCACCACCTTCCACTCCGCCTGCGTGCGCTTCCTGCGCCGGGACATCGCCGCGCTCGGCTACCGCACCAGCTTCACCATCTTCGACACCGACGATCAGATCCGACTCATCAAGTCGATCCTCAAGGACATGGGCCTCGATCCCAAGGCCCGGCCTCCCCGCGCCTTCCTCTCCCACATCGAGAGCGCCAAGAACAGCATGAAGCCGCCAGACCCCACTGCGGCGAATCGCGGAGACCACGCCGAGCAGATCTACCTGCGCTACCAGACCGCGCTCAAGGAGAACAACGGGGTCGACTTCAACGACCTCATCGGCCTGATGGTCAGGCTGTTCAAGGAGAACCCGGAGATCCTCGACCGCTACCAGGAGCGCTACAAGTACCTGATGGTCGACGAGTACCAGGACACCAACCAGGCCCAGTACCAGCTCGTCCAGCTCCTCGCCGCCAAGTACCGCAACCTCGCGGTGGTCGGCGATGACGACCAGTCCATCTACGCCTTCCGCGGCGCGGACATCTCCAACATCCTCAACTTCAACAAGCACTTCCCCGACGCCGCGGTCATTCGTCTGGAGCGCAATTACCGCAGCACCGGCACCATCTTGAAGGCCGCCTCCACCGTCGTCGCCCGCAACCGGGGGCGGATGGCGAAGACGATGTGGACCGAGGCTGGAGACGGCGAGAAGATCGGGGTGATCATCGGCTCTGATGAGGAGCGCGAGGCGGAGCTGATTGTCCAGCGCATCCAGAAGCTGTGCCAGAAGGGCCGCAAGCCCAGCGACTTTGCGATCATCTACCGCAGCAACGCTGCCTCCCGAATCTTCGAGCAGCAGCTCCTCCAGGCCCGGCTGCCCCATGTGCTCATCGGTGCGCAGAAGTTCTATGAGCGCCGCGAGATCCGGGATGTGCTCGGCTACCTCAAGCTCATCCTCAACCCCACCGACGACATGGCGTTCCAGCGGGTCATCAACTCCCCGCCCCGGGGAATCGGCGGCAAGTCACTCCAGGGCATCATCGAGGAAGCCAACCTCCGCGGGATGCCGCTGCTGGAGGCGGCCCGGGGCTGGTCGATGCGCGGACGGGGCAAGGCACGCACCAGCTCGGGGGACTTCTGTCGGATGATCGACTCCCTCACCGCGGAAGCCCTGATCGTGGAGCCTGGCAAGCTCGTCAAGCAGGTGGCCACTCGCAGCGGCTACCTCGACCGGATCAACAAGGAGAACACCCCGGAGTCCCAGGCCCGTCTCGAAAACATCAACGAGCTGATCCGGGCGATGGAGTCCGCGGTAGAGGACGAAGGCATCGACGAGGACGAGTCTCCCCTG
>JBLHNG010000594.1:0-5662 GCA_047621685.1 Myxococcota bacterium
GTTGCCGGTCAGCTCGGCGCCGAGGCTCGCGATGATCAGGCGGTAGCGATCCCAGGTCTTCCCGCCGCGCTCAGCGCCGGCCTCCACCAGAAAAAACTCGATGTTGTGGGGAAAGTCGATGGGGTAGAACCCAGTCACTGGATCGTCGGGCAGCGCGACCACCTCCAGCTCGGGGAAGGTCTCCTGCCAGCCGTCAGAGAGGCTCTCGGGGTCGAACTGAGAGGCGTTGACGAACAAAAACCGCGGCACGCTGTCATCGGCCAGCGGCATCGACAGGAAGAACGCCCGCTCCGGCTCGGATGAGGTCTGGTGGTCATTGGCGAAGGAGGCGCCGATCCACTGTATGCCGTCGCTACCGGGCGGGCTGAGGGTCAGCACGTTGCCGAACGGACGCCCGGCCGTCGTGAGCGCGGCGATGTCCACGAGCGGCTCCACCTCACCGACGAAGGCGCCATCGGTGAAGTCGACATCCACCCGGACCACGTCACTGACCCACCGGCCCTCGCGGTTGTCTGCCGACCAGCTCAGTCCGTACAGCGGCACGGTGTCGCCAGTCGCCCGTGGATCGAGGAAGCAGTTGTGGTGAAGCCAGCTCTGCTGGGCAGAGGGGAGGTCGTCCTGCCCCTCCTGGGAGTAGCTGAAGCCGAGGATGCTGTCGTCACTGTCAAGGAGCACACTGACGGCCTGGGTCAGCCCTGGGTAGCCCTCGGTGAGGATCAGCTGCCGACCGTCTTGCCACCGGGCGCAGTTGAGCACCTGGGAAACGGACAGCCGCTGCTCAGTGTCCAGCGGGTCCAGCCGCTCATCGTTGAGTCGTGTGAAGCGGAGGGGCGTGCCGGTCAGCGGGAGCTGGGTGAGGGTGAAATTGTCCGTCCCTGGTGCGGCACGCGAGTAGACACTGGTGACCACAAGGTGTGCCATGCTCTCAGCAACCGACGCATCGAGCCCATCGAACGTGAAGTCGGTGGGCAGCGCGAGCGTGTCGGGCTGCCCGCAGCCTTGATCGCAGCCTGCGTCGAGCTGGTCCCACGAGCGGAAGGGAACGGTGCGGGTGTCTGAGCACGACAGGCCGCTGTCCCAGGCTGCGTCGACCGTCACGCTCGCGGTGAGGGCGCCGTCGCTGTCCCGGAAGTGCTCCTGGAGGAGCTGGCCGTCGGTGCGCTCGGCAGGGAGCAGGGGGATCGACAGCGTGATCACGTCACCGCTGAGCGCATCGGCGGCATACTCGGCCAACAGCACCACGCCCGGCTCAATCGCCCCAAAGAATGCCACCGAGGCGTGCACTGACCCCGGCGCGCCCGCTGCGGCATCCCAGGACAGCGAGAACGAAGGGACCCCGGCCTCGTCTGGTGCCCCGATTGTGAGCTGACAGGTGGCCGACGCGGTCGATGGGCCGCTCGGAAGCTCCTCTCGGCAGCCTGCCAGCAGGAGCAACGAGAGCATCATCACGGCACCAGGAGGTTGGAGATGTCGAGCACGCCGGCCTCGCGGAGCATGCATGAAGACCCCATCCAATTCAGCTCTCCGCAGGAGCTTCACTTCGTATTGATCGGTGTCATCCATGATCAATTCCCGGGGTAGATTGAGCGCGCCTTGAGTATAGAGGCTCCAGGAGCACTTCTCAGACTCTAGCAGACCGCACACGCCGACGGCATGCTGTGGTCTGGCTGGCGCATGCTCGAAGTGACCGCAGCTCTGTTCACACTTCAGCCGCTGACCGAGAACAGGCCCCAGAAGTTGGGCACCCGTCATCGCGGTGGACCGTTATCCCGCTTGACTGGTGCTCTTTGTCTGAGAAGGGGGTCTCACCCCCCCCGCTTCGCGCAGGCATCCTCTGAAACAGACTGTCCACTACAAGGGGATGAGATGACCGGTGCCAGAAGTTGAACAGGTGCGAACCGGTGTAGGGCGGACGGCTCGGAGCTTAACCTCCTTTGAAGATAGGGTCGTCGGGCAGCGATGGGTGTGTGGCGTCGGGTTGTTTTAGTGGAGGGCACCGACCGATCACCTCGTCTGCTTTCTGGAAGACGAAGGGTTCTCCTGGCTCTTCGAGGAGAACACGCAGCAGACCTACGCCGCTGCGGTGGCTGCAGCCGGCATGACGCTCCATCGGATCCCGGTCGAGGACTACACCGCCCCGACCCCGCCGCAGCTCAGCGAGGCCGTGGCGATCCTTCAGGCTGACCTCGCCGCTGGGGAGCGCGTGGTGGTGCATTGCATGGCGGGTCGAGGGCTGGCGGGGACTGCCGCCGCTGCGGTGCTGATCGTCAGAGGCATGGCCCCGGGAGATGCGATCATGCTGGTCCGCTGGGTGCGCCCGGGGGCGATTCAGTCGGCAGATCAGGAGAACAGGCTGCAGGGAATGAAGTCCGGGATCACCGACCTCATAGTGACTGACGCCAGCTCCAGCGCAGGTCTCAAGGCCACCTGCCAGCTCATCAAGCAAGGCGCAGACTGACTTCGGTTTTGACGTCTATCGCCGAGTTACCCTACGAAGCTCGCCAACACCAGATCCACAAACGGAACCGTCTTCATCGTGCCTACATGGGTCAGCGGAACCCAGGCTGCGTCGGCAGTCGAGCCGCCTTGCTCCATCACCTGCGGCTCACCCGTCATCTGCACCCGGTACACCAACTGAACGGCCATGTATGGCCCGTGCGTGCTCTCGCTGTAAGATCCGGCGTGCAGGAGCTCCGGCTCGGCTGCGTGTAGGCCAGTTTCTTCGTAGACCTCGCGCACCAGGGTATCGAGAGGTTGCTCGCCGTGGTCCATGCCGCCGCCGGGCAGCGTCCACGAGCCGCCGCGATTGCACTTTTCGGCCAGCTGCGTCATGAGAACATGACCGTCGTGGATTGCAAGGCCATAGACACTGACGCGAACGCGCATGAGAACTCCGTTTACGAGGGGATACATCTCGGGGTCGGCTGTATAAGTCGCCGTGGGCTGAGTCGCTTGAGAAGTCGATTGTTGCCTGTGAGCGTGTCTCGGCCCTCAACAGGAACACGCGGGATACCCAGCAGACACTCCAGACGAGGTCTCGTTCATGCGCTGGCGCTTTCACCGCCAAACCCCAGCCGTTTCTGGTCAGCGGGGCGGAATCCAGGGTGATGAAGCCGAGCGCGATCGCGGCCGCCCAGAGGGATGCGCGCATGCGCCATGCTACATGGCTCCCCATGTCCGATTCGACCGACACCGATCCCACCTTCCAGGCGCGCGTCGCGGCCACCGTCGCGATCCTGGAGTCCATCCACGTCGACCGCGCGCTGCTCGCGGAGCTGGACCCGGCGCTGCGGCGGCGGCTGCTGATCTCAGCGGGGCAGGTCTCCCGCCCGCTGCGCAAAGAGCGCAAGGCGCAGGCCCGCGCGCACCAGCGCAAGGACCGCGAGGCGGCCCGCGAGAAAGAGACTGCGTTGCTGGACCAGACAGGCATCCGTCAGCTGCGCGAGAACCCGATCTTCCTGACCCCCCGTCGCCAGGCGCTCCACGGCAACGCGCCACCCGCGCCGCAGCCTGCCCTGCCCCCGCCCATTGGCGAGACCGTGAAGGCGCGCACCTGCTACGTCTGCCGGCAGGAGTACACCCTGGTGCACTTCTTCTACGACCAGATGTGCCCGACCTGCGGGGACTTCAACTACGAGAAGCGCACCCAGACCGCTGACCTGCGGGGGCGCGTGGCGCTGGTCACCGGTGCACGGGTAAAGATCGGTTACCAGGCGGCGATCCTGATGCTGCGCGCGGGCGCTGAGGTGATCGTGCTCACCCGCTTCCCCCGGGACGCGGCGCGGCGATACGCGGCCGAGGACGACTTCGAGATCTGGGGCGAGCGGCTGGAGATTCACGGCATCGACCTGCGGCACATCCCCAACGTCGAGGCCCTCTGCGACCGGCTGCTGGCCTCACACGAGCGGCTGGACTTCATCATCAACAACGCCTGCCAGACGGTGCGGCGTCCCCCAGGCTACTACGACCACCTGATGGGCCTGGAGCTGGAGGGGGTCGGCGCGGCAGCGCAGCTCAGCGACCGCGCGGCGGCTCTGGTGGTCTCCGGCGAGGCGGCGATGGACGCGGCGATGCCCAGCGCGTCCTTCAGCCAGATCCCCCTGGCGCCGGGCGACGAGGACCGCAGCGAGCAGCTCTTCCCGTCTGGCACGCTGGACGCGGACCTGCAGCAGGTGGACCTGCGCGAGGTCAACAGCTGGCGGCTGATGATGGACGAGGTGCCCACAATCGAGCTGCTTGAGGTGCACCTCGTCAACGCAGTGGCGCCCTTCGTGCTGAACGCTCGGCTCAAGCCCCTGATGTCGCGGGTGCCCACGAAAGACAAGCACATCGTGAACGTCTCAGCGATGGAGGGGCAGTTCTACCGGACCTTCAAGACCGCCCGGCACCCCCACACGAACATGGCCAAGGCCTCGCTGAACATGATGACGCGCACGGCCGCGCTGGACTACATCGAGCACGGCATCCACATGAACAGCGTCGACACGGGCTGGGTCACCGACGAAGACCCGATACACCACGCCGAGCGCAAGCGCGCCGTGCACGACTTCCACCCGCCGCTGGACATCGTGGACGGCGCGGCGCGAATCGTGGACCCCATCCTGCACGGCATCAACACCGGCGAGCACGTCTGGGGCCAGTTCCTCAAGGACTACAAGGTCACCGACTGGTAGCGCTACAGATTTCAAGATCAGATCGGCTTAAAAAGACAGGTGCTTACTCATGAATATCGACCGTGACGCTGTCTGGTAGCAGCCACTGGGTGGTGTTGTTCATGAACCCACAGTTTGGACCATCGGTCGGCGGCGTGAGCCTGATTTCGAACGATAGTGCTTGAAAGCAAATTTGTAGTGGGCCGATGGGGGCATCGTCGGGGATGCGCACTCGAAGCTCACCGGAGTCACCGATGGTCAGGCCACCGTAGTTCCGCTCTACGACGTAGTCAGCGCCGTTGAACAAGAACGTATTGCGGTTGGGAATCTGTGCCGGATCGGCGAGGCTCTTGCCGAAGCGGCTCTCTGCATCGGCTATGATGTCGGAGCCTCGCGACCAGTCGAAGACCAGCTCATCACCTGGTTTTGCGAATAGACCAGCGCGAGCCGTGACGTGTCGTTGGTTCCAGACGTCGTGCAGCGTGAATTCGATGCGCCGCGATGGGTCGGAGATCACGATCTGAGCCTGGTGTTGTGTGCTGAGCTGCTCCAGGGTCTTGCCGACCAGCGCCAGTCGAAACTCAGCCCCTTTACACGACATGCCCAGCTCGCTGCCCTGCGTGCCTCCAAGGCTCACCACCTCCATCGGGTGATCGCCCAGCCTGGCGACCACGTCGGGGCGAAGCCTTGGGCAGTTGTCTATCAGACCCATCAGCGGTGTCGCGCTCCAGTGCATGCGCACGTGCATGATGGTGTGGGCTTGCTCAGTAGGCCTAAGCGCTCTCGGCGCAGCTCGACTATGCCGCAAACTTGCTTCCAGGCTCTCTTTACACACAGAAAGCTTGCGTCATCGGCGGGCAGAACAAATGGTGAGCCTGCCCCCTCGCGCCGGACAGATTTCTAAGCAACTCGCCGTTTGTTGTTGAGGTGAAGTGTCTCACAGTCATCCGGACTGAGACTTCCATTGTGAGAGTGTCGGCGTGTTGGATTGTAGAAATGCAGGATGTACT
>JBLHNG010000595.1:0-5652 GCA_047621685.1 Myxococcota bacterium
GGATGGTGGCGTCCATGGGGCCTTCGTAGAGCAAGGTGTGCCGGATGTCTCGGAGGACCTGGACGGTCTGAAAGCAGCCCTCCTTGGCCTGATGCTTCAAGGTCGTCGGGCTCTCGAATTGGCCGACGCCTGGAGCCGCGGATGCTTTGCTGCTCCAGGCGTATGGTGGCTTGTTCGTCGGAAAGGGGGTGAAGTAGACCGTGCGGAGCGCTTCACGGAAGTCTTCATCTTCGATCTCTCCCAGGACGCCCTGCCAGAGCACCGCATGGCGCCAGGCAGCCAGCCCCCGGTACTTGCTTCGCGAGGACTTGCCCAGCGCGAGGTACTTCGCAGAGGGCGCGAAGCCGAGGTTGGGGACGCGGGCACTTCCCAGTCCGTTGCGGGCGCGGCGGGTGGCCTCCAACCACAGCGGGCCCATGTCCGCGCAGGAGGTGTCGATCATGGTCTCCAGTGCCTCAGCAAGCTCGTCGGTGAGTGCTTTGGCCTGTTCGTCGGTGAGAGTGGACATTCAGACGGACGCCTCCGTGGTTGTCTGTTGAGGGTATACCGCCGGGAAGTCTAGACTGAGTCTGGTTTCCCAAAGCAGCCTCAAGTAGGATTCAGCCTCTTCGGGAGCGAGCGATGTTTCGATGGTTTTTGGCGTTCAGCTGGCGGGTGATGAAGTTCTGGAGTCTGTGGATGGGGCTGTCGTTCGCCTTCCTGCTGACGATGAGTCTGGACAGCAGCGGGGTTCGGCTGGGCACGGGGGTGCTGATTCGGACGGCGCTGTTCCTGACCACTGCGTTCCTCCTGTTCTCGGAGTGGTCCCTGCTCAACCGCAGCATCCTGGCGATGGAGGCCAGCCTCAAGGAAGCGAAAATCCCCGTCCCCGGTCGCTGGGAGCAGCGAACCCACAGCTGCCTGGCGCTGATCCTGGTCTCGCCGTTCCTCGGGATGTTCCACTTCTTCGTCGCCATGTTGAAGGACACTCACCTCTCAGGAGAGGAGCTGGTCTGGACCCTGCTCCTGCGAACCTTTGTCTGGACCATCCTCAGCCTGCTCGTGCTCACCCTCGCCATCGGTGGCTTCAGCCGCCTTCGCTTTCGTGCCGCGCTGCGGGTGGTTCCAAAGGAGTCGCGTCCCAACCTCAGGCCAGTGCTGCCCTGGGTGATGGGAGCCTGGGGGGCCTGTGCGTTGTTTCTGGCGTTTATGGGACCGCCGAGCCTGCGCACGATGGCGGTTGCCAGTGAGGTTGCGATTCGAGCTGTGGCATTCAGTCCCCGACAGGCACCGCGCGGGGGAAAGACCGAGCTGCTGCTGGAGCTGGGGGAAGACGACACCATCCTTGATGTCATTCTCGTCCTGTTTGTTCATGGCGCGCAGATCGAGCCGGCCTTTCCTGGCCATGCCTGGGAGGCGGATCTCAAGGACACCTGGGTGCTGACCGTGGACACCGGCTCTGCCTACGGGCTGATGGATGCCTTGCGGCAGGATCGGGAGAACGTCGACCACATCGAGCTGAATGCCACGGTGACCGCGGAGCCGGCGAGCGCTGGCGGGGGCTGCTCGTCTGGCTACCGCTTAATGCCAGTGGACGACCCGCTGGCCAGTGGTCAGTGGGAGCTTCAGCACATCGGTGCTGAGAACGCACTTCGTGGCCTCAAGTACCTCTCTCCGACCCACCCAGCCGTGGTTGCGGTCATCGACACCGGCATCAACACCACCCACGCTGATCTGCGACAGGCCGCTGCACGCAGCCCGATCTCGGATGATCGCAGCGGACACGGAACAGCAGTGGCTGGTCTCATCGCTGCGACGGGTGACAACGGCGTGGGCATGGCCAGCCTGAACCTCGGCGGGCGGTTCGTGAAGGTGCGCTCCTATCCAGCGCTGGCTGAGCTTCGACCCGATGCGTTGGACATTGCTGATGCGATTTTGGATGCCACGGACGATGGTGTCGACGTGATCAACATGTCGTTCGGGGGCTCTGGTGTTGCCCCTCATGCGGTGTATGTTGCGATCAATCGTGCCCTGAGTGAAGGCGTCATCCTTGTGGCTGCGGCAGGGAATCGGGCCGGTGGGGATGCCAGGGATCAGTGGCCGGCGAACATTTCGGGTGTGATCGCGGTCGGCGCGACCAACCAGTCTGGCCAGCTCTCATCGTTCTCAAGCAGTGTCTCTGGGGTCAGCCGTGGGATCTGGGCGCCTGGAGAGGGGGTCTGCACGGTTCAGGGCGATGGCTACGGGCGGATGAGCGGAACCTCCATGGCGGCACCGATCGTGTCCGGGGTGATCGCGACCCTCCGGTCGGTCTGCCCGAGGCTGACGGCGGCAGGGGCCTACTCGATGATCTACGACGGTGGCCGACTCAACGCGGAGCAGGCTTTTGTACGGGCAGCACTGGGAGACTGTCCGTAAGCAGCGCCAGCACCTCAGGCTGCTCCCCCAGGAACGTCCCTGGCGCCAGCCGAACCAGCGGCGTGTAGCCCTCCAGCCGGTTGTTCATCGCCTCGGACTGCCGGTTGTCCACCGCCCGACCCGCCAGCCGCAGGTGCTCCAGGTATCGCCCTTTCTCGACGCCATAGTAGGAGCTCACCAGCCAAGGTGGATCGCGGAGGCTGGTCACAACCAGTCGGTGGGTGTTCGACTGCATCACCGCCACCAGCGGCTCGATGAACGCTCTCCGAATGACGGCCCACTGCGCCAGCTCAGTGCCCCCTTCGATCCAGGGCATCCGCTGGCACAGCGCGCGCCAGGCCCTCAGCTGCGCCCGGGGTTCCAGCTTGGGGAAGGCCTCCGCGACCGCGGCGTACAGCAGCACATCGGCGTCAAAGACCCCAGGGTGCATCGCCGTCAGGGTGCTCTTGCCGAGCCCAGAGATGGCATGGATCAGCACCGGTCCACCAGGCCGCGCTGGTTTGGGAAACCCGGCCCGGGTCTCCGGCTGGCGTGTTTCTTTACTCACACCCACTCCTTGAGCAATTTCATCGCTTGATCTCAAATATGAGAGTCAAATTGAACCTCAGTTGAGATCAGCCGTTGGAAGAACCATCACAATCCACCTGGCACGCAACCTGCTCTGTCTAGGGGAGAACCGGAGGTCCAGATGCAGTACTTGAGTTCTCATGCCCATGATCGCAGTGCTCAGCGGTCCATCTCTTCTGAGTATATCGACCTGGCGTTCATCTGGGGACGCCTGATCCGCCAGCCTGGCAAGCGGGTGGCGTTCCATCTCGGCCGACGGGAGACCCGGAGCGCTCGTCGTGCCGGAGTGCTGATCCCCGAGCGCGCCATCGGAACCATCGTGGTCGAGGCAGCTGATGGCGCCATTGTGACGGTCATTCGCAGCACAAATCGCCGCCGGCTGGTGACGTATGGCCGGCGTACACGCAGCCGCAGAGGAGGTATCCGATGAATGTGTCCTTGATTCGCCGAGAGCTTGCGGACCGAGGGGCTGCCATGCTTCCGGGGGTGGTCTCTCCGATGCTTCTGACTCAGCTCGCAGGAGCGGTCGCCGCCAACCGTGCTGAGCAGCGCCCAATGAGCCGCCAGGTTCTCTACACCCACGGTGTGCCCCCCGAGCGTCCGCCGCTGACCGCCATGATGGACCAGTGGCTCAACCCCCACCACTACAAAGGCGCAGGGTCCACCCGAGCCGTCGCCGATGCCCTCCGTCCGCTGGCCGCAGAAATCCTCGGCGAGCCCGGGGTGCTGTTCCAGGACCTCCTCCTTGTGAAGTGTCAGGGGCAGAAGAGGTTTCCCTGGCATCAGGACTTCGGGTTCTGGCCGGTGAACCGACCTGACGGCGTGGTGCTGTGGGTGCCGCTTCAGCCCTCAGATGGGGAATCCGGGGCGTTGCGGTTTGCCGTAGGGAGCCACCGCCTCGGGGCGCGACCGGTCGTCGACCTTCACGATGGCGCGCCGCAGCGCTCAGGTGCTGAGTTGGGCTTTGAGCCAGAGGACTGGCCCATCTTCGCGCCGACCTATGCCGCGGGTGATGCCGTGGCATTTACCCCGCTCACCTTCCACGCATCCCCGGCAATGGCCCGTCCGGGCGAGCGGGCGGCCTGGTCCTGCATTTTCCTCTCTCCCCGGGTCCGGTGGTCGCATGCCAACGCTCCCAACCACCCCCTCTGCAAGCTTGTCACCGACGGCTCCCCCGTCACGGAGCTTCCCCATGCCTGAGCTGACCCATGCGCAGCGCGACCTGTTCAATGAGCAAGGCCACCTCGCCGTGTCGTCGCTGATCCCCCCGGAGCAGATCACCCACCTCCGACGCGCCTTTGAGGCACAGACTGCCGAGTGGGCCGAAGAGATCGACACCCCGCTGCCGGAGTACCTGGAGGTCGTCTCGCAGTGGACGAATGTCTGGGAGCACAACCAGGTGTTTCGCGCGCAGCTCTATCACCAGCGCGCCGCCGCCATCGCCGCCGAGCTGATCGGCTGTCAGCGGGTCCGGGTCTTCCATGACCACCTCATCGTCAAGCCACCCCACGGCGGCAGCACAATCCCCTGGCACCGCGACCTGCCAAACCTCCCCATCGCCGAGCCCCGTGCCCTGTCCTGCTGGCTGGCGCTGGATGATGTGACCACGGACTCCGGTGCGATGCGGTTCATGCCCGGCGGACATCGGGAGCCGATGACACGCTCCATCGACTTCCTCAACGAGTCGAAAGACTGGGGAGAGCGGGTATCGGAGGCGGTTCCGGTGGCGGTCGCGGCGGGAACGGCGATCTTCCACCACTGCCTCTCCTGGCACACCAGCCCGCCGAACACGACCCCCAATTGGCGGCGGGCCTACATCACCATCTACATCGACGCTGACTGCACCTTCGATCCCGGCCGCGCGGCATGGCACCCGATGGCCGGTCGGGTGACCGTTCCGCCTGGCGCAGTGTTCAACGAGGATGTCTTCCCGACGCTCAGCGGTCTCGGCGGTGCGGCATGAACCGCATCCAGATGTACGCCAGCTCCACCCACCTCAAGCTCGGGCTCCACCGGGTGCTGGCGGTGTCCCATGCCCTGACCACCCCGGTTGTGCCGGGTGACTCGCGAGCGTGGTGGTCGATGCTGGCGGCGAATGAGCAGGAACGTGCCCAGGAGCACCGGCTGCCCTTGGATGTCCTCGCCGACATCTACGGCCGCCCCACCATCCAGGCGAGCCTCAATGCTGCCCGCGTCTCGCTGGGGCTGGATGCCCTCGACTTCGCCGCCGTCAGCAAGGCGTTTCGTGTGGCGATCATCAGCGGTAGGGCTCATCGGGCGCACATGGGACGCGATGTGTATGGCTCCAGCAACAAGGGACTGTGGGACCTCGTCTGTGGTGACTTCGGTCAGGCGGTCGCGGAACGCTATGGGACGACCCTCGGCGATGATCCGCGGGCCTTGACAGGGAGCCAGCCTTCTCAAGCGGCGATCGCGGTCCTCCAGACGCTCACCGCCTTCGACACGAGCCCTGCGGGGGCGGACCATCTGGCCTGCGTGGCTTGGCTCACCGAGCGCCTCCGCACGATGGGCTTCGCCATTGAGGTCCTCGGTCGAGAGCTGGGACAGCCGCTCCTGATCGCCCATCGGGAGGCGAGGGGACTGGCGGGGCATGTCGTCCTGTATGGGCACTACGATGTCACCCCGTTTGGTCGCGAGCAGCGGTGGACGCACCCGCCACGCGAGCTG